>NZ_JBSZCK010000015.1:0-140958 GCF_054166905.1 Mongoliitalea sp.
GTTTCTCCTCAAATAGACGTATATTGATACTCTAATGGCACAAGCACCTAATAATGCCAGTCAAGACCAAAGGGGCGTCAGCCTTGTGATCTTAAACTCACGAGGTGGGAAAAAACCTGGCAGGTTTGCGATAGCGTACCGGAAACAAAAAGTCATTCAGAATACCTAAAACCTGCCAGGTTTCTCCTCAAATTGACGTGTCTTGATATTCACTTGGCACAGGTTTAGGTACCTAATACTTGGTACATGGTACATGGTACTTGGTACAACGTACAATGCCTAACCTCCCAATCTTCATTCAACCTCCACATGAAATACCTCCTTCTCATCTTCTTTCTTGCCTGCTACACTTCCACTGCAGAAGCTCAACGGATATTTGACGCATCGGGGAGATTGATGGGGAGGGTAGATGGGGAGCGCTTCTTTGACGCTACAGGTCGACCTATCGGGAGAGTAGACGGTGAACGTATATTTGACGGAACAGGTAGACTTATGGGAAGAGTGGATGGACAACGAGTTTTTGATAGTGCAGGCAGGCTGCAGGGAAGGATTGATGGAGACCGCCTATTTGATGCCACAGGGAAACTATCGGGAAGAATCGATGGTGAGCGCTTATTTGATGCCTCCGGTAGGCCACTCGGCAGATCCGAAGGTCTGCAACGAAGGGAAGTGATTTTATTTTTTTACTTTTTCATGTAAGCATTGATAGCAGGTTTGATAGTTACATTAGCACATAGATTACCCTAGTAGGATCTGTCAATAAAAATTAGTGGCTAAATTTTAAAATTATCTATCCTTTCAAAACTTTTTAGGTTTCTAGTACTGTTTATCTAGCCAATAACAATTACTAGCGATTCATGAGTTCTATTTGCAGAAATGCTCGAAAATTTATCTTTATTCTTAGTTGCTTTTTAGGATTTCAAATAACTTCACAGGCTCAGTTTGTTGGAGAAATCTTTTCCTCTAAAGGATATACCAGCCATGAATTTTGGGGACAATTGGCATTCTCAGACAGCTCTCGGTTTAGCTTTTTTAGCTACAACCTATTCCGAATTGGTCATAGCCAGGAATTTCAAAATCAATTGTTTAACTACTCGGCTGTTGACTATGCACTTAACGATAATTTTGGATTGGCTTTGGGAGGATTTGTAACCCAAGAAGGCTTTTCTCCTGTAGCAGCGGTAAGCTTTACTAAGGTCACAGACACTTGGTTGGTAAGCTTATTTCCGAGCGTTGAACTTCGGTCAAGACCCAATTTGGATATTTTTGGTTTCATTCAATTCAGACCAAAGCTATCGGATAACCTCAAACTTTTTACTCAAGTCATTGCCAATTCCAACTTTAATTTCCGAGCGCATAATTTCAGCGAACAAGCAGCAAGGGTAGGTTTAGATTACCGTACTTTCCAATTTGGATTGGGATTAGATACGAGTCAATTTACTGCTGAGGAAAGTGGCATTCGACAGACTACATGGTCACAGGCCTTTGGTCTGTTTGTTAGAAAGGAGTTTTAGCGCTCCTAAAGCGCTAAAACTCTTCCAAAAAGTTTTTGGATACCCACCGGTCTTCCAAACCTATTTTCGCCCAAATTCCTGAAAATTCGGAGATAAAGACATCTTCATCTTTCCTTAATTTGTCCACGATAAAGAAGTTGGTACCTGGCCCCGAGCGCACGTTGAGAACTGCTGGCTTAACTTTGAATCTCGTAACCTCCTGAGTGAATCGAGAAGAAACCCAATGATCAGCATTTTGGGAAATTTTATACCATCCAGGCTGCTCTTGGTAAATCCGAATGACGGAATTGGCGGCTAAGGGAGCTCGCTCTTCAGCCAAGGAAAAATTTGCCCCGGGCCCTGTGCGTACATTCAAACTCGAAGCAGTGGTGATGGCGTATTTCAAAATACGTTCATCGCTGCTTTTGACAGAACCCTGCAAAGCCTGCCGAACCAAGGGTAAAAAGTGCTGCTCGCAATCACTTCGCTTATTTCCTCCAAAGAAGTTTGTTCCTGGACAGGATTTACTGGAGAACCAATGATGATAGATAATCGAATGTAAATTAACAGGTAGATTGAATTTCTTACAGAGGAGTGCAGTAACCCCAACGATGGAAGCGGCTTGCTCCGCTGTCATTTGATCTTTGTTCTTGTCAAAAAAACCAATATGCTCCATGCAGATGGCATTGCTGTTTTGACCTACGATGCCAGAAGGAGTACTTTCTAAAGATCTCCCGGTCATGATGCTACCATCAGGGAAAATAGTGAAATGCTGGGCAATATCCGACCAGCCATTGCTATTGACATGCACATTTTGCATACTCCGCTGCATTTGAAAATGATTGGCACCGGTAAAATGCTGGTAGGAAGGAATGTAGGTATGATGTTGCTGGACTTTTAAAATGGTCCGACCTACCCTGATAGCTTGAAGCCAAGAATCAAACTCGGCAAGTGTCATTTTGGTAAAATTGAATTTGGTTTCCATAATGGTTTGGTGAAAAATGAATGGTTGAAACAATAACTCAAGAAATCTACATTAAATAATCCTGAAAAGCAAGTGATTCGTCTGATTTTCAATGATTTAAAAATTCAATTTATAGTTGAATTCTTTGTCTTTCAAAAAATAAAAGAGTACAAGATTTGGGAAAACATATCCAAGTATCCCAATCTTGTACTCCTTGTATGATGGCAAATGATTTGAAAATGCCTGAGAAAAACCTTTTTTAGCTTGATTTAACGGGTAATGGGTTGAGGAAAGACTGCCAAACTCTCATCTCCATCCTGACCAACAGATTGTACGGCAAAGAAATAGTTGTCCTTGGAGTAGGGGATAGTTAAGGTAAGGTCCTCTGTATAGAATTTCTTTTGCCACATGGACTGATCCGTTTCCCGCATTAAAACATAGTATCCTTTCGCTTTTCCTATCGCTGGAGCTTCCCAACGCAAGGTGGTAGTATTGGTCAATCTTCTAACATCAATACCTACATTCTGAGGTTCAGATGGGGCAGAAGCCAAGGATGCCAAAGAAGCTAAATTCAATCCTGTATTTTTTCGCATATATTCGAAATCCACAAATTCCGGTAGATCTCCGTACTGAATACCATTTTCTACCCGTACATCTTCGTGTTGACGGTAATAATTTTCATTCATCTCGGTCACCCGTATGGCTGTAAATCCTTGCTGAACAAATGGCGTATGATCACCTCCTCTTAGGAATCGATCGTTTCTGTAAATCAATTTTACCTCCAGCTGATCTACATAACGTTCTCCTACTTCTTTCATATAGCGGGCGAGTTGACGGGCTTTGCCATCATTTTCAGAACTCGTATAGCGACGGATAGCTGCCATACGCTCGGTTTCAGCAGCTGGAATACCTTCAGAAAAGATCCGAACACGCGTATTGTCATTGATATTTGTTTGTGAGGAGTTGCTGTTTCCGAGCATGTCATTATTCAATAAAGCAACCAAATTCCAGTTTTCATTTGTAGCACGCTCCGCTAAATGGTTAGCTCCTTTCAAGCCTTGTTCTTCACCTGTCAAGGCAACGAAGATAATTGTGGCAGGAAATTCTCTTTTAGACATAATTCTACATAACTCGATGACTGCTGCCACACCCGAACCATCATCATTTGCACCAGGTGCATCGATAGAAGCATTCATCACATCGGTGGCCCGGCTATCAATATGTGCAGTGACCATAAAAATGCGATTATCCATTGGGTCTGTCCCTTTTAAGGTTGCCATAACATTGCCCATCTGCACATCCTGTGGAATCCTGCGACCATCGCCTGCTACTGTGAAATAATCAATCGTGGAACTTAATCTACCGCCCGCCGCTGCCTCAAATGATTGAAATAATTCCAAGACATAAGCCTGGGAGGCGTCGATTCCCTCTTTAGTATTGTTACCTTTACTCAAGGAATGGCGAGTACGGAAATCGGATAGATCACGAACGTATTTTTCTAAATTCTCGGCAGAGATTTCATCGATCATTTGAGCGATGCTAGCCTTGCGATGGATGAGCTGTGTCTGAGAAAAACCATTGAAGGTAATCCACAAACAGCCAATCAGTAAAATATTTTTCATAGGATGATTTTTTAAATGCGCTTTGGATTCTAATTTAGCTCGGAGTATAAACCCAATAAAACAGCTTTTACATGAATGCAAGCATGATGCCCTCAACGGGAGAATATCACCCATATTACCAAAGTTATTTGGAAAAGATCCGAGAAAGAGATATTCATGCGTTGATCTTGGATCAAATTGAGGAGGTTCGCTCTATTTTTAAAAGAGAGGATGAAAGCTGGGCGGAGACTGCTTACGCAGCGGGGAAATGGACTCCCAAGGAAGTATTAGCCCATATCACGGATACAGATCGGGTAATGGCTTTTAGGGCTTTTTGTTTTGCCAGAGGGGAAGAAGCAAGTTTGCCGGGATTTGATCAGGATATTTACATTGCGAATGGTCAATTCAATCAGTTTTCCGTAGAAAGCTTATTAGAAGATTTTACAGCCAATAGAAAGGCTATAGCAGCGCTTTTGCATACCATCACCAAAGAGCAGTTACTGTTTACAGGAACTGCCAATGAAAATAAGGTCTCAGTTAGAGCTTTGATAGCCATTATTCCGGGGCATGCTGCGCATCACCTCAGCATTTTACAAGAACGCTATCAATAGGGCAAAAGCAGATTTTGAGCGATAGATAGCAATACTCTCGTTAGAAATATGTAATTTTGCCGAATTTATCTATTAACTAATTTTAAAATTATGCAAAGAACTAGAGCACAAGAATCAAGAGCCGCCATCGAAAAACTGTACATCACCATGAGACATCTCTTTATGAGAGGGTCTTATAAACCGATGGGAGTTTCCGGTGAATCGCTTGTAGATTCACTTTTGGTGTTAAGTCCGGAAATTTACGGCGCATTGGCCGAGGACGAAAAAATCGAGTTGGACGGTCTCTTATATGTCATGGAGCGTCTTCCTAAAGGAATTGAGGAGTGTAGATATATTCGCTTGATCAGCAGAGAGGGCTACGAAAATTCTACTTTCCCAACAATTGTACCTCCAAAAAGAAAGAGAAACTGCTACCGTGTGGATGCAGATCAGATGTATGTAGAGATGACAAGAGGTCGCTCTGACATTTACGATATTCTGACGCATTTGACATTTTTATACATTGAGTCAGAAAAAATCCGTCGCAATAGCACAGACCCAAAAGGAAGAATCGATCTCAATTGGAGGATGCTTGGTCAGTTGGTGGAAAAAGAGGCGAGGGGAGAGGAGTTTGATATGGAGGTGGCTTGTTCCTACCTAAGCCATGTCATCGGACGTACCTTTGAAGAGACACATGAAGCAGTTATGAAGTTTGAAAAATCTAATCATGTACACAGCTTGTTTCATGTGGTTTACCATTTGGGTAAAATGTCCATGGATGAAGCTTTCCATGAGTTAGATCGGGAAATTTCATTTTCTGCAACCCTTCGCATGCGCGTAGGTCATCATGTGTATGGAGAGTTATGGGCCAATGACATCAAAAAAGTATTGTACGAAGAAGGCCTGATTGATAGACCAATACACATTATTTCAGCGAACCTTCACTCTGTCCTGAATACGGTCTATGGGCATCAGGCTTTGGGTCTCAAATCATTTGATGCCATTGAAAAAGAAGCCATGACCATCAGTCAAAATGCCAAAAACAACAAGGCAAAGGACATTTATTCCTATGCATTAAACCATGGATTTATTGAGGTGAATGATGAATCCGGCACCAATATCCATGTACAGTTATTGGATACAGCTAAGATGACAGTAGATACTATCATACCTGGTAAAAAACTACCGAAGGATAAAAAAGATAGACCTGTAATATTGGTCATGGATTATGCATTTGGGGAGCAAGCCTATGAGTGTTTCGATGAGCTTTTGAAGCCATACGAGTCGGCGGATGGGAGTTTACATCCTTTACGTGTACAGTCTGCTAGTATCATGGGCAAAGCAGGTATTTTGACAGGGCACAAAGGAGATATCATGATCCCAGATAGCCATGTATTCGAGGGTACGGCTGATAATTATCCCTTGGACAATCTATTCACAAAAGAAGATTTTGAAGGATACGGCTTAGGTGTTTACCAAGGAACCATGTTTACTGTATTGGGAACATCCTTGCAAAACAAAGATGTCCTGAGTTATTTGATGCAATCTTCCTGGAAGGCCATAGGTTTGGAAATGGAAGGTGCCCATTACCAAAAAGCCATCCAATCCGAAAGCCGAATTCGCCAAAGTATAGGCAAGGATGTCAAAGTATTGTATGCCTATTATGCATCGGATAATCCATTAGAAACAGGAAGTACCCTTGCCTCAGGTGCCCTAGGTATGGAAGGAGTTAAGCCAACCTATCTCATTACCTACAAGATTTTCGAAAAGCTGTTCTGAGAACAAGTGAACAGTTAGCAGTGGGCAGTGAACAGTTAGTAAATAACAGTTAGCAGTGAGTAAGTTAACAGTTTGCAGTGAGTAGTTTCGGTGCTGAGGGAAGTTGAAGCAAAATATAAAAATTCAGGAATGAGTGGAGCTGTCCTGGATTTGCAATCTCGGTCAGAAGATTAAATAAGGATTTGCAATCCTCTAAGGAAATCGAAAGTTCCTAAACACACTTCCTTATAACCAAACAACTGTTCTAAAAACAAAAAACGGCTAAGTTAATTCTCAGCCGTTTTTTTATAATCTGTTTTTTACATTCCATCTTTCTACGTATTCCATGCATTCTGCGAGCACTCTACTTGATGGGAGATTAAGGGACTAATTTCACGGAAAAGAATGTAAAAGGCGATAGGAATAAGCATAAAGGCAAAAGGAGAAATAGGATACTAACCAACTAATTCTCTTTCACGATTATTTCAAGGGTATTTCTTCTATATTTCAAAAGCACCTCCAACGTCTTTCCACGAAAATCAAGTCTTATTTCTTGATTCTTGTCTCTTGTTTCTTGATTCTTGTTTCTTGATTCTTGATTCTTGTCTCTTGTTTCTCGCTTCTACCTACTACCTCAACGAACGAATTAATCGTTCATTCAAGCCAACATAATCTGCATTTTTAGCTTCTCTGGCCATTTCAATGGAGCGGTTAGCACTTTGAATAGCCTCCTGTTTCATGCCTAATTCGGCCTCAATTTTTGCTTTTAAATGCATGGTCCAGAATTTTGGATCGTCAGCAACTGACTTGCTGATCCAATCAAGAGCTACACGTAAATCTTTTTTATTGGTAAAGTAATAATTGGCAGCTTGATAGTACAAACCAGGATTTGTTATCTCCTGATCTATTACCAATTCTTTGATCTGTGCCATCACAATATCATCCACTTCTGTCTCTATTCTGAATGCTACACGGGTGTTTTCCCACTTGATGGCAACAGATGCAGCATTATCAGTCATATCCACGAAATTAAACTCCATGGTTTCATATCGTTGGCCTGTTTTACCTGGTTTAACAATAGCACGCAGGACATCTTCATCAGAATTGTATCCAACTGCACCCCAAAGACTGGTATTGGAAGAAAGAATAATTGTCCACTCATCACGTCCTGGGATCGAGTAAAGTGCATACGTGCCCGCAGGAATAAGTTGTCCCTCAATTTTAACTTCGGTCGAGAATGTAAGTAAGGTAGCTGCATTGGCACCTGTCCTCCAAACATCCCCAAACGGCACCAATTCCCCAAATATCTTTCTACCCTTCATACTCGGGCGAGCATATTCTATGGTAACATCCGTCAGACCAATTTTTTGACTGATGGTAGCTGAAGGACTAGCCTGAGGCATGTTGATTTGTTGGGCCGCTACTCCAAGACTTAGATAAGTCAAGAAAAGGGCAGCAAAGTAAGCAAATGGGTTTTTCATTTATTTTTTTGGTTTAGATTTACATTGGTAACGCAATATAAATTAAAATTTTTATGGGTTCGATAAGATTTATTGATGAAGAGGTAGGGACTCTTGGATGAATGGTTTTTTTTTGTCTAAATCTTATTGTAGTATTGAAGCATTGAGTATCAAAAGATACTACCAACACCCAAATATGCTAGTAAATGGGCTTAGCCATTATCAGTCCAGGTAAAAATGTAGATGCCTGGATTCAAAATTTTAAGCGTTTAGACCCTTCTGTTCAGATTCAGGTGTATCCTGAAATTACAGATTATGCTGCTGTAGAAGCCGTACTTCTATGGAATCATCCTCCTGGATTATTAAGTGAGTTTCCCAATCTTAAGCTCATCTGTTCCATGGGGGCTGGGGTAGATCATATTTTGAAAGATCCTGCTTTACCGCTGCATGTGCCCATCACACGTATCGTGGATGAAAAATTGACCTGGTCCATGACTAATTATGTGATTATGGGGGTGTTAAACCATCATAGGCAATACGAGCGCTATCAGCAACAACAATTGCAGAAAGTATGGGATATGTCCAATCCAGAACTAGCCGTTAAGATTGGAATTCTTGGCGTTGGCGCTTTGGGGCATGATATAGCAGACAAATTGCAGTACATGGGCTTCCCGGTTCTTGGATTTGGAAACAGTCCAAAGACGCTTACTTATCCTTACTATTTTGGAAATCAGCTACAGGATTTTCTCTCAGAAATAAATGTGTTGGTCTGTATGTTGCCATTGACTCCGCAGACAGAAGGTTTTTTAAATCTTCAATTATTTGAAAAGTGTACGCCAGGAACATTTTTAATTAATGTTGCTAGGGGAAAACATTTAATTGAACAAGATTTATTAGTAGCTTTGGAAAAAGGTTATCTATCTGGTGCTTTGTTGGATGTATTCCAAGAAGAGCCTCTTCCCTCTATTCACCCCTTTTGGGAAGATACTCGTATTCGGATTACACCCCATATCGCTAGCGTGACCAATCCCAATGCTGCGGCACCTCAGGTTATGGAAAATTATCAACGAATGAAAAAGTCCCAACCCTTAATAAACCAAATAAATAGAATTAAAGGCTATTAATCACACCATGGAATCAGTTTTTAAAATCATTTGTCCTACTGACTTCTCAGAATGTTCGTTAAATGCAATTGAATATGCTGCCAAACTAGGTGAAAAGTACCAGGCAGATCTCATTCTTTTTCATGTACCAGACAAAGAAGATTATCAGAAATTAGCTGCCCAGGAAATCAGTAATGGGCAGAGTTATGAGTTTGTTGAAAAAAAATTAGAAAACCTCGTACGCACAGTATCAGAGGAAAGTATTCCCAAAGGGCTTAAATCCTGCAAATCGGTTGTTCGCGAAGGAAAGATTGTGAGTTCCATCCTGGAGTTTGTTGCCGAAGAAAAAGCAGACTTGATTGTTATTGGTACTGAAGGTATCAATGATTTCAAGAAAAACTATGTCGGTACACGTGCAGCTAAGGTAGTCGATAGGTCCGAGGTGGATGTATTGGTCATTCCAAGAAGAGTCTATTTTAAGCCTCCTAGAAAATTGGTATACGCTACGGATTACTTAGAAGAGGATAAATTGGCTATTCAAAAAATCACTGAGTTAGCGAGTTTCTTTGATTCTGAGATTGATTTGGTGCATGTCAGTACGAAAGCTAAAGCCATCGATAAAAGCTTGCATCAGACAATGGTTCAGGAATTGAAGCCATTTATCAAATATGAAAAAACCAATTATGTATTGAAGGCATATCGGGATGATGCAGGCTTAGGCCTTGAAAATTATTTAATCACTGCCAAAGGCGATATGTTGGTCACGCTTAGCAAAAAGAAAAGTTGGTTTGAGCAGATATTTGATAAGAACATATCCAGAAAAATGTCCTATTTCATCAATAAGCCATTGTTAGTGGTCAAGAAAGTTTAAGACTTTCTTGACCATAATTTTGTCTTGAGAAATTCCACGAAGTCTTTTCTTGTTTTTTCATCCGTAAACACATCCTTCAAAGTTTTGATGTAAGATTGAAAGGTTAGCTTTTTTGGAGTTGGCTCCATCGGTTCTATTTCAATCTCCGGCAATTCCTGACGCGGTTTTGGTTCAGTTTCAGGTGATGCTTTGGGTGTTTCCGGTCTCTTATATCCGATCAATTCCTCTGATTTTTCGAAGCTCTTTTTAGATCGTTTGATGTAGCCCATCTTTTCTTCTACAAGTCCTTTGTTGTTATATGCCACCGCATCTTCCGGGTCTAATTCAATGGCCTTTTCATAATCTTCCAAGGCACCTTGATGGTCACCGATTCTATCTTTGAAATAGGCACGACTGGAATATCTATAAGGATTTTTTGGCTCTAAATTCAGTGCTCTGTCAAACTCAGCCAAAGCTTCTTCATTGCGTTTCAATAAATGAAGGACAACGGCTCTGTCGGCTATGTAGGTAGGATTGTAAGGATCTTTTTCATTTAAGCGATCAAAGTCCCCCAAAGAATCTTCAAATTTTCCCATTCTGGAAAATACCCTTGCACGGAAAAAGTAAAATTCCAGATTACTTCCATCTGCTTGAATGGCTTTATTGATCTCCTCCAAAGCTTGGACAAATTTTCCTTCCTTAAATAAGGCAACACTAGTTTCGAAATTGTTCACGGTTTTGACGCTTGATTTATTTATCATACAAAAATACGGCAAAGAAAGTTTAAAAAAATGTACATTGACTGGTAGTAGCATCCTTTTGACTAGGGATTAATTTCTATATTTGAGCGAGAATTCTTGATTATGGCATACAAAGCAGAAGACGTTTTAAAGGAGTTAAAAAGCGGGAAATTTGCACCCATCTATTTTTTGCAGGGAGAAGAACCTTTCTTTATTGATCAAATCTCAGACTTTATCGAAAAAAATGCGATTCAGGAACATGAGAAGAGTTTCAATCAGATGGTAATGTATGGTAAGGACGTCACAATGCCTGCAATTTTATCCAATGCCAAGCGATTCCCTATGATGGCAGAACGTCAAGTAGTTATCGTCAAAGAGGCTCAAAATATTCCAAATTTAGGTAAAGAAGAAGTCGACAATTTGTTGATCAGCTATCTTCAAAATCCTTTGCCAAGTACGATATTGGTTTTTGCCCATAAGTATAAATCACTCGATGGCAGAAAACCCTTGTCCAAAGAATTGGATAAGAAGGCCGTATTTGTAAAAACAGAAAAAGTAAAAGACTATAACCTTGCTGCTTGGATAGAAGGCTATATCAAAACGCAGGGTCACCAAATGGATGGACCCACTGCCAGTTTCTTGGCAGAAAGCATCGGGAATAACCTGGAAGTGATTGCCAATGAGGTGGGTAAAATGCTCATTAATTTCACTGGACCGACGCAAATCACCAAAGAGCATATTCAAAAGTATATAGGTATCAATAAGGAGTACAATACCTTTGAACTGACCAAGGCAATGGGCTTTAAGGATGTGGAAAAAGCAAACAAAATCATTCATTACTTTGCTCAAAATCCTAAAAACCATCCTATTATCCCCATGTTGACGGTGATATTTAACTATTTTTCCAAGATATCCCTCGTTCATTACAATAAAACAGCAGGAGATAATGAGTTGGCCAAGTTGATAGGAGCGCACCCTTTTTTCGTGAAAGAGTATAGAATCGCCGCTAAAAATTATCAATTAGGCAAGGTTATTGATTGCTTTACTTATATCCGAGAGGCAGATTTGCGCTCTAAAGGAGTAGATGCCGGAAGTATCACTGACGCAGAGATTCTCCGGGAATTAGTTTTCAAAATTATGCATTAACAGCCTAGCAAAGCTATTTATGAAAAAAAGCCTTTTGTTGCTTTTAAGTTTTACCCTTGCCGTGGAAGGGTATTCACAATCAGGACTTTACCAGCAAAGCTCTACCAAATGGTTTGATGATTCTTTTGAATTGATGGACAAACAGCTATTCAGTGCTGCCAAATATGCCTTTCAGAGTCTTCCTTCCAGCAATACACCGGAGGAAATTCAAATTCATGGAGCCTTCAACCAAGCGATAGCGACTTTAAAAATTGAAAATCCTAATGCATCAGATGAGGTGTACGTGTTCATTAGAAAGCACCCCAATCATCCCTTAGCCAATGACGCTGCCCACATCTTAGGTGATTTCTTTTTTGATAATCGCAACTATCGCGAAGCCATTCCCGCTTACAATAAAGTGGATGTAAGCAAAGTCAGCTATGAACAGGGTTCAGAGGTACTGTTTAAAAAAGCTTATGCTTACTTTCAATTAAGGGACTATACCAATGCCTTGATTAATTTCAATGCAGTGAAAACCCATAATTCCTCCTATTCCCCAGATGCTTTTTATTATGCAGGGTTTATAGCCTTAGAACAAAAAAACTACGATCAAGCGATCAGAGACCTAAAAGAGGCGGATAAATCAAATTTCTACGCCACCAAAGTTCCTGCCTTGTTAGCAGCCATATATTACCGACAGGGTTACTACGATGAATTGATCAATTATGCAGAGCCTGTCCTGCAAAATAGAACAAATTTGGAAGGCAGGGAATTGATTCATCTCTACCTGGCGGAGGCATATTTTGAAAAAGGAAACTTTGAAAAGGCAGCAGCTAATTACGATGCATTTGTGAATGCTAAAAAATCAGATCTAAACCGTACTCAGGTTTATCGCGCCGGTATTTCCCAGTATCAAATCAGAAATTATCAGCGTGCCACAGATTATCTGAAAGTTTCTGCGGTAGGGGATGATAAACTCGCCCAAGTTTCTTCCTACTATTTGGGCCATGCTTATATCAAATTAAACAATCCTCAGTTCGCTTCCAACAGCTTCAGCGCTGCATATAAAAGTGACGCAGACAGAGAAGTCAAGGAGGATGCCTTGGTTAATTTCGCCAAAGTTAATTTGGAGCGTGGCAACTTTCAAGAAGCGGTCAATGCGCTTGATACCTATTTGGATAATTTCCCCAATGGAACCTACCGCGCAGAAGCAGAGGGGCTACTGACGGATGCCCTGATTAATACGAGCAATTACCTTCGGGCAATCGACCAATTAGAAAAAATGCCACGCAAATCCGAGCGATTACGTGCGGCCTATCAGAAAATCACCTATTATCAAGGGATAGTATACTATAGAGATAAAAGGCATGATATGGCCAATACCCTGTTTGATAAATCTTTAAGAGAACCTATTGACAGAGGCTTGGTTATGGAAACCTATTTTTGGAAAGGGGAGAATTTTGCTGCTCAAGATAAATTAGCGGACGCTATTAAATCTTATGAACAAGTGCTAGCACAAAAACCGGATTTACGCAACCCTATTACTGCCAAGACGCATTATGGACTAGGCTATTCTTTGTTCAACACCCAACAATACGCCAAAGCTGAAAATCATTTCAGAAGCTACGTCAACTTATTGCAGGGAAGTATCGATCCTCAAAATTACGATGAGGCGCTCATTCGATTGGGTGATGTGTATTATGTGCAGAAAAAGTTTGTAGATGCGCAGACCATATTCCAGCGTGCAATCCGTGAAAGAAATGACTTTATCGATTACGCATACTTCCGAAGTGGGGTAGTTTTCAATTTCCAAAACAGAAACGAAGAAGCAGTTCGTGAATTGACCACCTTAATCGATAGCTATCCAAACAGTCTCTATTTGGAAGATGCAATTTTTCAAAAATCTCAGATTCTGATGGAAATGACTAAGTATTCGGAAGCGAGTGATGGATTTACCAGGCTGATCGGTTCAAGGCCAAGTAGTCCATTTATCCCTTTTGCCTTGGAAGGTCGAGCCATTGCCAATTTCTCCATGCAAAATTACAATGCAACTATTGAAGACTATAAGCGCATCTTGGACAACCATCCCAATGCCTCCAATGCAGAAGCTGCTTTGGTTGGTCTTCAGGAAACCTTGGCTTTACAAAATCGCTCTGGAGAGTTTAGCCAATATTTGAGCAAGTTTAGGAATGCCAATCCAGACAGTAAGAGCGTGCAGAGTTTAGAGTATGAAGCAGCTAAAAACCTTTATTTCTCCAATGCTTCGGAACAGGCAATCACTGCTTTCAATACATATTTGAGAAATTACCCACAATCCTCCAACAAGCCAGAAGCACTCTTTTTTATAGGGGATGCACAAATACGATTGGGTAGGAAAAACGATGCTTTGGAAACATTCTATCGCTTAGAAAAAGAACAGGCTTCCTCTCAAAGAATCCGTGCTGTGCAACGCATCGCTAGTTTGGAAATGGAAAATGCCAACTATGAAAAGGCCCTTCCTTTCTTCCGGGAATCTCTTTCCAATGCCCGTAATCAAGTGGAAGAATATGAAGCACTCAAGGGATTGATGGAAGCTAATTATCAGCTCAACCGCATGGATATTGCCATCGAAATGGCAGACCGCATTGTCAACTTAGGCTCTGTTGTGACGGATGCTATTCCTCATGCCTTATTGTTGAAGGCTAAAGCTTTGAACAAAACCAATCAGAAATCGGCAGCGGAATCGGTACTAGAAGATTTGGTGAAAGAATACAAGACCATTCATGGAGCAGAGGGCCTATTCCTTTGGGCAGACGGAAAAGCCAAAGATGGCAAGCATGACACCTCCAATGAATTGATTTTCGAATATTCCAGTGCCTTCTCATCATATGATTATTGGTTTGGAAGATGCTTTATCCTCATTGCAGAAAATTACCAGAAACTAGGAGAAGACTTCCAAGCAAAAGCCACCTTACAATCTGTCGTAGAAAACTCAGTAAATGAGGAAATCAAACGAATGGCACGTGAACGATTAAACAGCCTTAATTAAGCATCAGCCCATGAAGACCGCAACCAATATACGCTTAGCCGCATTTGCTTTCTTGGGAGGCTTGATGCTTTCCAATAACACCTTCGCCCAACAAACAGGGGAGGTAAAAGATCAGGAGTTTATCATCCGTAAAGACAGGGTATTAACACTTCCTCCCAAAAGCCGGAGATTTGAAAAATTACCAACTTTGCCTACTCCAAGTAGTAGCAATAACTTTACTTATGAACCAAAATCCTACGCCATCCAAACACAAGCATCGGAGATAACAGCTTCGGCTGCGCAGAAGCAATTTCCAAAGAAAAGAGAGGAGTTGTTTCCAGGCTTCGCACGTGTGGGTTTTGGTAATTATAGTTCTCCAATCCTTGAAGGCCGTTACAATTTATGGGAGGATGGAGATTACAATGCGGGTGCACATTTCAAACACGAGGGTTTCTATACAGGGCCTGTGGCAGGAAGAAATTCCGCAGAACACTTTACCAATTTTAAGGCAGATGGAAACCTCTACAAGGATTTCTTTCAGCTCTATGGCGGGTTGAAGTATGACCGTCATCAATTCAATTTCTTTGGATATGATCCAGAGAATCCATTATTGACTGACTTTATTCCGAACCAAAATACGCTTCAGACTTTTCAAGTACATGCCGGAATTGCTGATTTGGAAAAACTGGAAGGCTTGAATTACGATGCCAGAATCGGAATTAGAGGTTTCAACGATCAGTTTCAAGCCTCTGAAAATGAGATACTCATGGCCATTCATACAGATTACTGGCTCAATGAAAAGATGTTCTCATCCATTGATTTGGATCTAAGCTTGACCAGCCCTAGAGATGAGTTTTATCAGGATATCAACCGAAATTATTTCGGAATTCGTCCGAGCTTTGAATATAGAGACTCCCAATTAGAGGTTAAGGTAGGTGCCAATATCATTGTAGAAAATGACATCACCTTAAACAAGCGCTCAGACTTCCATGTATATCCGGATGTATTTGCAGCTTACCAGATTCAGGATGAAATCGGTGCTTTTGTGGGTTTTGCAGGGGATGTCCATAGAAAGACCTATTTGGATTTTGTAAATGAGAATCCATTTTTAGGACCATCCAACGCTTTATTAAATACCATTCAACGATACAAAGTGTCAGCAGGAGCCAAAGGAACTGTGCTTGATAACCTAACCTATGAGGCAGGGTTTTCCTTTGGAAGATTTAGAAACATGCATTTCTTCAATCCTTCCTCCTCCGATAGTTTGAGGTTTGAAATTTTATTTGATGGAGAAACTCAGGTGTTGAATTACTTTGCCAGAGCAGGGTTTAAGTATGAAAACTGGTACTTCGGTAGTTTTGGTGTGGATTATTATCAATACACCACTTCCGAACTCCAGGGGGCATTCCACAGACCCAGCGTAGAAGTCAAATGGAATAATAATTTCCGTCCTACGGAAGATTGGTTGATTCAGATGAATGTGATGGCGATGGGAGGAATTCAGGTCTTTGAAGTAGGTACTGACAATATCACAACCCTTCCTACAGTGCTCGATTTGCAGTTGAAAGCAGATTATAAAATCAATAATCGGGTTTCTGTATTTGCTGTAGGGAATAATCTATTGAATCGAAGAAATCAGCGATTTATCAATTATCCGGTAAGAGGTATCCAAGGAGTTTTGGGTGCAACCATCAAGTTCTAGCACAGCTCATCGCATGAAGATTTGTCATTTAGCCGAATAATGTTAGCTTCGTAAATTCAAAAATTTTTGACACCCTGATATGGACCTAAACGATAAAGATTACGGATTTCCCTTTGTAGAGCCAGTCAAATTAGATGTGAAAAATACTTCTAGTAACAGGATTGCTACAGCAGCAGCTCAGGTGGCAGAACAACCTAAAAAATCTGAAAATAAGCCGGTTGCGCAAGTTGAAAAGAATTCGGATTATCCTTCTGAAAATAAGGCTAAAACTACTTCTAAAAAATCTAAAGGTATTACCGTTTTTTTAATTGCTTCGTTGCTATTAATCTTAGCGGTAATGGCATATTTCTTGTACTATGAACCTCAGGTTACAGGAGAAAAAACTGTCGCTACCACGGATCAAATCATGGAAGAAATCGCCCTTGAGGACGAGGAACTCATGGAAGAAATTATTGAGGATACAATTGTTGAGGAAGAACCTGTTGAAATAGAAGCATCTGCTCCCGTCGCAGTAACCCCTGCACCAACAGCGCCTTCATCTCAGCCTGCTCCCGTCGCAACTCGTCCTACTGGACAACGGGGAAATTTGGAACCTGTTGCGAGCAAAGGTGCAAGGCCAACCTATTACATAGTGGTCGGTTCAGTACCGAATGAATCCTTGGCCAAGGAAGAATCTGAAAAGTACCTGGCAAATGGCGTTGATTTGTGGATGATTCTTCCGAATGAAGAAAGTAGAAATTACCGATTGGCAGCAGGAAGATACGCTTCCTTCACAGAGGCATCCAATGCTTTAGAGCAGGCCAAAGCTCAATTCAGTGAATCTGTATGGATTTTGAAATATTAATATGATGCTAGCACAAGCAATGACAGAGGGCACTATGGCCTTGGACAGTCTCTCTACCATGGGAGCGGGTAAACCGAGTATTGGTTTATTGGATTTGATTTTAAAAGGGGGATATATGATGATTCCTCTGTACGTTTTATTCGTTTTGGCAATATTCATCTTTGTGGAGCGGTTGATTACGCTGCGCAAAGCTGCAAAATCCCCAAAACATTTAATGGATCAAGTAAAGGTTTTGGTACAGTCTGGTAAAGTAGCTCAGGCCAAGGCTTTATGTACAGGTGAAAACACACCTGTAGCCAATATGATATCCAAAGGATTGGAAAGAATTGGCAGCCCATTGAAAAACATCGAAGTATCTATTGAGAATGTAGGGAAAATCGAAATCTACAAGTTAGAGAAAAATTTGGGTGTCTTAGCGACCGTTGCAGGTGCTGCACCAATGATTGGTTTCTTGGGAACGGTAGCAGGGATGATTCGAGCATTCATCGGCGTAGCACAAGAAGAGGGAATGGTTTCTCCGAAACTGCTTTCTACGGGTATTTATGAAGCAATGATCACCACAGCTGCAGGATTGGTGGTTGGCATCGTTGCTTACTTAGGTTACAATTACTTGGTTTCCCAAGTTTCTAAATTGGTCCACAGCATGGAATACACTTCTGTGGAATTTATTGATATGTTACAGGAGAAATAACATGGGTCTACAATCCAAACATAAAGTCGATGCTGCCTTTAGCATGTCATCCATGACAGATATCATTTTCTTGTTACTGATATTTTTCATGCTGACGTCGTCTTTCATTACCCCTTCTGGATTACCGGTCAATTTGCCATCCAGTGAGGCATCTGATATTGTGATGCAAGAGGTGACAGTGACGGTGACCAAAGATTTGAGATTTTCGGTCAATGACCGTATTGTTAATCGGGAAGATGTCAAAGCTGAGTTGACTGCCTTGTTAGCAGAAAAAAAAGGTCAGGTAGTTTTGCATATTGACAAGGAAGTCCCCGTTGAATATTTAGTAGAGATTGGTGGTATTGCAGCTGGTTTGGAAGCCAACGTCTCTATCGCTACAAAACCATATAAGTAAGAAAATGCAGGTTTGGGAAACAGATAGCCAAGAAGCCGAAAATAAACGAAAGGCACTCATCATTACCATCATCGTCAATGTGTTGGTCTTGCTGGCTATATATTTTATTGTGGTTTGGAAAGAGCAGATTCCTCCTTTGCAGAAGTATGGGATGGAATTGAATTTAGGTTTTTCAGATCTGGGTTCTGGCAATAACCAAACTACTGCACCTCCTTCTGATATCCAAACAAGCAATACAGAGGCACCAGCACCTGGACAACAAAGTCCACGGCCTACGGAAGCTGCTGTTCCCGTTACCCAGCCTAAAACTGAAGTGGCCAAACCTGCTGCTAAACCAACGCAGCAAACATTCGAAGCAGTATCCAAAACCCCCAGTACCGTAAAAGGAAGTGATAAGCCCAGTACTACTCCTACCAAAGAGACAACTCCTGTAAGAAGAGAGACGACTCCTGCTAGCAAACCTGCCAATGCAGATGCACAACAAACTACTACCAAAGCAGAGGAAACCCCTCAAGTCAATCAGCGAGCGCTGATGGGGGCAGGGGGTTCCTCTGGCACTTCCAATAAAGCAGTTACAGGTTCTTCCCAAGGTTCATCCACCACCCGTGGAGATGAGGGTCGACCACAAGGAACAGTAGATGGAAGGGCAATCATGGGATCAGGTACAGGTTCGGGCAGTCCAGGGCCTTCTTCAGGGATTGGTTTGGATTTAGCGGGTTGGGAATTTGCCTCGCAACCGACTATTCGGGATAATGTATCTACCAGAAGTGGAAGAATCGAATTTCAAATCACTGTGGATGATAATGGAAAGATTGTTCAGGCTGTACCCCGGGAATATAATGTTTCCAATGAGGTGTTGGCCTACTATCGAACAGTCCTTAATCAAATCAATTTCAAAAGGCAAGGAGGCACAGTTCCAGCCGCATTCTCCCAAGGTAGAATTACTTTTATCATCAAAGTAGATTAATCATGACCTACGCTGAAACGTTGGACTACATGTTCAATGCTTTACCCATGTTCCAACGCATTGGTGCAGCTGCTTTTAAAAAAGATTTGAGTAATACACTAGCACTGTGCAATCACCTTGGTAATCCAGAACAAAAAATTAAGACCATTCATGTAGCAGGCACCAATGGGAAAGGAAGTACTTCCCATATGTTGTCGGCTGTTTTGATGAAGGCGGGGTATAAAGTCGGCCTCTATACCTCACCACATCTCAAATCTTTTACTGAGCGCATCAAAATAGATGGCCTCTGTATTAGTGAGGAGGCAGTAGTTGAGTTTATTGCAGCTAATCGGGAATACTTAGATCAGTTAAAGCCCAGTTTTTTTGAAATGACTGTTGGGATGGCCTTTTGGTATTTTGCCAAAGAACAGGTGGAAATTGCCGTGATAGAAGTTGGTATGGGAGGAAGATTAGACAGTACCAATGTTATTGTTCCTGAAGTCTCCATCATTACCAATATTGGTTTTGACCATATGCAGTTTTTGGGAGATACGCTTCCGCTGATAGCTGTGGAAAAAGCAGGTATAATCAAAAAAAATATTCCTGTGATCATCAGCCACACCCAAGAAGAGCTTGTGCCTGTTTTTCGTGAGCAAGCCCAGGCAAAAGATGCAATGTTGTATTTTGCCCAAGAAAGTTACCATGTAGAGCGATTACCCGAAATACAAGGTCTCGCATCCTACAGGGTGGAAGGTGATGCTAGTTTGGATCTGCATATCCAACTTTTGGGGAATTACCAAGCCAAAAACTTACCGGGAGTGTTCAAGGCCATAGATGTGCTTCAAATGAAAGGATGGACAATTCCCTTGGATGCCATCCAAGAAGGGCTCAAATATGTCATAGATCTGACTGGACTCAAAGGGAGATGGCAGATTTTAACAGAACAACCTCTTGTCATTTGTGATACAGGACATAACGAAGATGGTATTCGAATGATTTTGGAACAATTGAAGCAATATAAGTATCACCAATTATGGATGATATTGGGAATGGTCCATGACAAAGATGTATCCAAAATCCTATCCTTATTGCCCAAAGATGCCTACTATCTTTTCTGTCAAGCTTCCATACCCCGCGCCATGCCTGCAAAAGAATTGGCAAATCTGGCTATCGCCCAAGGTTTACAGGGCCTAGTAATTCCAAATGTGAATGAGGCTATGGAATTTGCCAAGAAAAAGGCAGCTCTAGAGGATTTAATATTCATTGGAGGCAGTACCTTTGTGGTTGCTGAAATTAACGATATCTAACATGAGCAGAAAAAAGCTGCAACGCTTCAAAGAAAACGAGGAAAATTGGAATGTAGTCCAAGAGGGGAAAGAGATCTTTGAAGAGATTAAAGGAAAGTGGAATACTATTCAATTCAAGCAAGCGCAACCATTGACGGTTGAACTAGCCTGTGGAAGAGGGGAGTTTACAGTGGGGTTAGCCAGGCAATATCCCAATCGTAATTTTGTCGGGGTAGATATCAAAGGTGCTCGAATTTGGAAGGGTAGTACGATTGCTTTAGCAGAAGGAATGGAAAATGTTTCATTCTTACGGACGCAGATTCAGCAATTGGAAAAATTTTTTGATCATGAAGAAATCTCCGAGCTTTGGATAACCTTCCCTGATCCTTTTCCAAGAGATGGAGATGAAAAAAGAAGACTGACTTCTCCCAAGTTTTTGGATATGTACAAACCCATGCTGCAAAAGGATGGAATCGTCCATTTTAAAACAGACAATACAGGGCTTTTTGATTATACGCTCGAACTCGTACAAGCAAGAGAAGATATTGAAGTTCTGTTACATACACATGATTTTAATACCTCTCCCTGGAAAGAGGAACATCATGGGATTCAGACGAAGTATGAAAAGATTTTTTCCGAAAAAGGGGAGAAAATCAAATACCTGAAATTTAGATTTTTGTAAAGAAAGCTAACCTAGGGTGCAAGATTTCTGTATATTAGTAAAAAATCTTTGAAACATGGATGCTGGAAATTTAATCTACCTACTTGCTGTTATCATTTACTTTATATACTCGGCGCTTAAAAAAAATAAGCCTGAAATGCCCGAGGAAACAGATTCTAGTAGATCAGATGGCGAACGGCAGCAGCCAGCTTCTTTTGAGGAACTTTTACGGGAAATCAGAAGGGGACAGCAAGAAGCTCAGCGGGATTTAGAACAGACGGGTCAGGGAGAAGTATTAGAAGAACGAAGACCAGAACCAACTAGAAGATCGGAACCCGCTTTCCAGCCAATGCCGCAAACAAGGCAACCGAAAGCTTATCAGGCTTTTCAAGGAGCATTGGATGAAGACTACAAACCTAAGTACAAGACCTTGGACGAACAGGTCCGGATTTCATCTTCTATTCAAGGAATTAAGCCAACAAATGCTACTGCATCTAAATCCAAGAAAAAACAGGTTCATCGATATAGTGACTTACTTCAAAACCCGCGAACTGTCAAAGATGCAGTAGTTCTTTCAGAGATTTTAAAGAGAAAGTTTTAAATTTCACCAAACACATTAAATACTTCTGCTGTTAATAATCCAATTAAAAGACCTTTGTCGTATATCGGATTATGAAAAAAACGCAGGAAATTCAGACAGGAACGCTTTCGGAAGCAAGAAGAGCATTCCTTAAAAAAAGTGGGGCATTTGCAGTGATGTCGGTGTTTGGGGTTGGATTTTTTACAGGTTGTTCGGATGATACCGAACCCGGAGCTCCTCCTGCCCCTACAGGTCAAGGTGTGGAGTTTAGCAACAATGTACTCACTATCGATCTTACCCAAGTTTCACAACTAGCTAGTCCAGGTGGTTGGGCATTGATTACTCAAGCTCGTGTTTTGGTAGCAAATACCGGTAATAATCAGTTTACCGCTTTGACATCTGTTTGTACACATGCAGGATGCGATCGTAGTTGGTCGTTTTCCAATAATGTATTCACTTGTTCATGCCACAATTCAAGATTTAATACTGATGGAACAGTGATAAGCGGATTAGCTAATAGACCCCTTCAAGCATTCCCTATAGCTAGAGATGGAAATATTTTAACCATCCAAGTATCATGAGGTATTTAGTATTTTTTATCCTTTTCTCTTTAATTATTTCCTCAGTTGTAGCTCAGGAATTTAAGGGAGAAAAGGGTGAAATTGTATTTATTTCCCAAGCACCCTTAAGTGAATTTGAGGGAAAATCTCAGTCTCTCAATGGGCTGGTTGATTTTGATAAAAACTTATTAGACTTCTTTATTGACCTTAATACCTTGAAAACCGGGATAGGTTTGAGGGATAGGCACATGCGGGAGAACTATTTGGAAACCAAAAAATTTCCATTTGCAGAATTCACTGGTAAAATGAAAACTGTCCCAAAATTGGAGGCAGGTAAATCACAGAATGTCGTTGCTGTTGGGAAATTTAAAATTCATGGAGTGGAGCGGGAGATTGAAGTTCCAGGGCAGTTGACATTGCAGGGGAATGAATTATTGCTGAAAGCTAGCTTTAAAGTATTGCTTTCTGACCATAATATAGCCATTCCCAAAGTGATGTTTTACGAATTAGCCGAAGAACAAATCGTTAATATTTCCATTCAATTAAAAAAGACAAATTAAGCGTTTATGAAGAAGGTAGCATTGCTTTGGTTGTTGTTAGGGTTAACTTTTCAATCCTATGCTCAATTGGAGAGAAAATTGGCCACGGAAAGTCAGGAAGTCGATCTTATTTTCCATGCACCTCGAAATATTAACCTATTAACCACAGAGCCTGTTGACAAAGGTACCTTGCACTTTGCTATCATGCATACCTTTGGCACCTTGGATGGAGGGATTAGAAATTTGTTTGGAATAGATAATGGCGCCAGCATTCAATTTAGTTTTGAATATGGATTCAATGATAAATTTTCTCTAGGTGCAGCCCGTCAGGGATTAGATAAAATTTATAATCTCTATGGACGTTACCACTTTTTCAAGCAAACCTATGATGATAAAGTGCCTTTTTCCCTTTCTGCTATGGGCGGAGCGGGAGTCAATACTTCCGATTATAGTTTTCTGATTGAAGGAGACCCAAGTTTGGCCAATAGAACCTCCTATGCTTTTCAATTAATGGCAGCAAGACGGTTTTCAGATAAAATTTCCCTTCAGGTATCACCGATGATGGCTTATTTTGTGGATATGAATCCCATTTTCTTTTTAGAAGGAGATCAGAATCTCTATTTGGCCCTTGGATTCAGTGGCAAGTATAAGGTATCAAGCAAGGCTTCTCTTACCTTACAATGGATTCCTAATCTAAATAACGACTTAAGAAACAATGTAGGTTTGGGTATTGATTTAGAGGCTGGCGGACATGTGTTCCAAATGTATTTTGTGACATCTCCTGCGCTCAATGAGCAATATTTGTTAGCCGGTGGTAATGGTGTCCCGGGTGAACAATTTCGCTTGGGATTCAATGTTAATCGCGTTTTCGCAACCAAAAGAAGTAAAGCTACCTGGTAAAACCCTGCAATATTTAAGACATTTGCTGTCAATTATTATTTCTTTTCGCTGAAAAGGGATATCTTTTCGCCATAATTTTAATTTATGGCAAAGGCAAATAGTGTAGAGCAGCAAAAGATTTTGCGTGTTTTTAAACTCATCAATTTATTGAGAGGAAATATCGGTAAGACCGTGCATAAACTTGCCGAGCTCTTACAGACAGATACCCGAACAGTCTATCGATATTTTAGGTTGCTAGAGGCTTTAGGGTTCGAAATAGAAAAGAAATTTGGCAAGTTTAAAATCATCGATAGAGTAGAGGCACCTGACAAGTTTGCCTTTGGCACCTTCAATGATGAAGAAATAAATTTCATGCAAGAGCTATTTTCCAAACATGGGAAAAAGCATTTGTTGAAAGATGCTATCCTCCAAAAAATAACCATAAGATCCGATTTTCATCAATCAGTCAATCAGCTTTTCAATGCCAATTTGGGAGTATTCGTAGATCAATTGGCATCAGCTATCAAGCATGAAAATCAGGTGATTTTGGCAGATTATTATTCCTTAAGCTCAGACTCTGTTTCTGATCGATTAGTCGAACCGGTTGCTTTCAATAAAAATTTTGATTCCGTTTTTGCCTTCGAAATTGAAAGTAAAGAGATGAAGCAGTTTAAGATTGAGCGAATAGGAGAGGTACAGCTTACTTCCAAGTCCTTTATGTATCAGCAATTGCATGAGCGATTGGAGCAAGGTTTGTTTGGATTTACTGGGAAAAATCAATTTGAAGTGGTCTTGAAATTGAGCAAAAAGGCCTATCAGTTGATGATGGAAGAATTCCCTGATGCCAAACCCTTTACCTATACTAAAAACAGAAATCAGTATTATTTTGAAAGTAAAATCCCTCAACTTCCGGGCTTAGCCCGCTTTATACTAGGCTTACCTGGAGAAATTAAGATCATAGAAGGAGAAGAACTTAAGCAGTACATTCAGGAGCAATTAGACAAAGCGAAGTATTTCTAGGTCTACCTTGTACGGAGTACCAAGTACCAAGTACCATGTACCAAGTACCAAGTACACTGCTCGCGATGCACTGTTTGCTTCGACTGCGCTCAGCACAGGCACTGTTCACTACACACTGAACACTGCTCACTTTTCACTACACACTGCTCACTGTTCACTATGCACTGCTCACTAAAACAGCGACGCTTGAACAGCCTTTGGTTTGGAAGCTTGTATGGTACCTCGAAGCATTTCCTGCATGAGTTTGACAAAACCTGGTTTCCAGTTTTCTAGATGGATTTTTAGGTCTTTACCTTCAAAGTCCACCGGACCGGATAAACGCTCAAATCCAATCAACATACTCCAAATTGTATAAAACGTGATTTCAGCCTGTAATTCCGGCCGTATACTACCATCTTTGATTCCTTGGGATACCATTTGAACGCCTAATTTTCCGCAGTCGTGATGAATCTCCAGCAATTTTTGAAAATGTTCACTTTCCAAAATCAGTGGATGGATAGCGCTTCTGGATTCCTCTTTATTATATAGTTGAACCAAATTCATAAAGTTCAGGATAGCTTCATTCAACATCCTGTTTTCAAGCACAAAATTCAAATACTTATCCGTCAGGTCCGTAATCATTTCCATACCTGTGCGACCTTTGACTTTGAAAACTTCTCTGAAAACAGCCCGCAGTTCATCAAAAGCCTTTTTGGTAACTGCCATGTACAGATCTTCTTTATTTTTAAAATAAAAGTAGGTGAGACCTTTGCTGATTTTTGCTTGATTGGCCACGTCTTCCATTTTGGTGGCAGTATATCCCTTGGTGCTGAAAAGCTTGATTGCACCATCTAAAATCAGTTTCTCTTTCTTTTCGCGATCTTTGGTTCCCATAGTATTCGAATGAAGTTCAAAAGTATTAAACTTCATTCAAAAAAAACAGGCTGCTATGGCAGCCTGTTGTAATTCGTTCAGTATGAGAGCAGAAATTTTAATCCAAAATACATGAGGTGAAAACTTTCCATTGATCTTCACTCATAATCCCAGATAAATTCTCAATATATGTTTCTAAACATCCTCTCAAATCTTGAGAAAACTTAAGCTTTTCATCCATAATTTGTTGATGGGCGATTTCTCTTAAAGTCTGAAAACGAGCTCTTGCTTCTTCAGAAGTTAAATCTCCTTTTTCAAAAGCTGCAACCAATCGTTCACGCTGTTGGGACAATTGAGACAATACGTTGCGCACCGCCATTTGGTATTCACGGCTATTTCCATTCCTGCATTGCATAAATTCCATTGTCGAAGACCGAACTCTAGCCATTTGCTGCATCGTCAAGCTAGTTGCCTGAAAACATCTAAGTATGCCCAGATTACCTGAAAGTCTCTCTATATCAGTAGAAGATAACCCATAAATCCCATGCATTCCATCATTTTCAACTCTAAGATCCTCACTTTCCGTACCTCCCAATACATTAAACTGGAAGAACGTATTATGAAGGGACTCAATAAGGGTCTCTCTAGGGTCATTAGGTCTATCATCATCATCATCAAAACCTATCCTACAAGAAGTCAAGGCCCCTACAAAAACAAAGCAACAGACAATTTGAACTAGTAATCTTTTCATTAGCTTTTGGTTTTACACATCTAATGTACTGAAATTAAGAAAGATTGTTGTGAGATTAGGCTATTTTTTACTTAATCTGCACAATATAATAGTTCTTTTTGCCTTTTTGAACCAACAAATACTTATTCTGCAGCAAGCTAAAGGATGGTTTAGCCTGTGGGTCAGAAATTTTTTCCTTGTTCACAGCCACACCACCACCTTGAATCATTTTTCTTGCCTCACCTTTGGAAGGAAAAATGATAAAGTCTGTTTGTTCTGACAAAAGATCCACCAATGAACTACAAGCATCATACGAATCTTTAGAGATTTCAGCTTGAGGAACTCCTTCAAATACCTGTAAAAAGGTACGCTCATCTAAGGTCGCCAAATCCTCCGTAGAAGATTTTCCAAATAGTATCTCAGATGCCTTTAAGGCCATTTCATATTCAGCTTCTCCATGTACCATAATAGTCACTTGTTTGGCAATCTCACGCTGTAAAGCACGAAGGTGAGGAGCTGCCTGATGTTCTTCTTCCAACTTTTCAATGGTAACTTGATCCAGTACTGTGAAAATACGGATATACTTGGCCGCATCTTCATCGGAAATATTCAACCAAAATTGATAGAATTTATAAGGAGATGTTTTTTCAGGGTCCAACCATACAGAACCTGACTCGGTTTTTCCAAATTTGGTACCATCTGCTTTGGTAATCAAGGGGACTGTCAATGCATAGGCAGCACCACCTTCCATTTTTCGAATCAACTCTGTTCCTGTCACAATATTTCCCCACTGATCCGAACCACCTAATTGGATGCTGACATTGGAATTTTTCCACAGATGATAGAAATCGTAACCCTGAATCAATTGGTAGGAAAATTCGGTAAAAGATAGCCCATTTCCATCTTCCAATCTTCTTTTGACAGAATCCTTAGCCATCATGTAATTAACTGTAATGTATTTCCCTACATCACGGATAAATTCCAAAAAGCTAAATTGGGACATCCAATCATAGTTATTTACTAGTTCGGCTTTGTTGGAAGCTCCTTCGGAGAAATTTAAAAATTTGCCTAATTGCTGTTGCAAACAAGCCACATTATGGTCAAGTGTTGCTTTATCCAACAAATTTCTTTCAGCGGATTTGAAACTTGGATCCCCAATCATCCCTGTTGCTCCACCAACCAAAGCATAAGGTTTATGACCGGCACGTTGAAAATGCAGAAGGGTCATCACACCAACCAAATGCCCAATATGTAAAGAATCTGCTGTGGGATCAAAGCCAAGATAAGCAGAAGCCATACCTTTAGCTAAATGTTCCTCAATCTCAGGTGTCATGTCCTGAAGCATCCCTCTCCAGCGTAATTCTTCTATAAAATTGTTCATGTTGAGTACTAAATTTTTGAAAGCGCAAATATAGGCTATGTTAACCAAACATACTTTTCTATGCTTTGAAAATTGAACAAGTTAAATTCGTCCATCCTTTTTAAAACTAACTTGGATTAAGCTAGGAATCTAAATTCCTTAATCGGAAAACATCCTCAGCCGTGTCCACATCAAATGCCCCTTTAGGAAAGGGTATAGTGGCTACATCTTCAGGGTACCTAAAAAAAAGTTTCTTGGCACCCATATCCTTTTGTTGTGAAAGCAATTCTTCAAAGTAATCCCGATGGATAAAAGCAGGCACACCCAAAGTATCGGAATAGGCAGAAGCAACCATTTTCTTTTTACTTGATAAATGTTTGTTAATTAAGCTATTAATTAACTCTTTATCAACAAAAGGTTGATCTGAAACTAACAAGAAAATCCCATCAATGTTGTATTCTTTTAGAAGAGTGGATAAGCCCAAATGCAAGGAAGTTGACATGCCTTCTGACCAAGCCTCATTGATCATATAAGGAAAGGGTGTATCCTGAAATGCCTCAAGGATATTTTCTGCATAAGCACCCAATACTACCAAAAACTGCTCACCTACCAATGGTCTCACAGCTTCAATGGCATGTTGAAGAAGCATTTTACCCCGGTACTCCAACAATTGCTTAGGTTGTCCAAGACGTGAGGATGCACCGGCAGCTAGAATGATGGCTGCGAAATTACTCATGGTCTGCATGAATAGGGCCATCCAAAGCTCTCAAAAATCCAGCTGGTTTCCTTTGCAATACTGCCATTACTTCACTTAGTGCGGATAGTGCTATAGCCTCCGAACCCTCTGCACCAATATGTAGTCCCATTGGTCCGTAAATTCGCTCATGTGGGATGCTTACACCTTGCTTCTCCAAGCGCTCAAAAAGCTTTAATGATTTCTTTTTTGGACCAAGTATTCCAATGTAAGGTAAGGGTAGGGGCAGTAGGCTTTCCAGAAGAGTAGCCTCATATTCAAAATTGTGTGTCATTAAAAGTGCCACTGTATGTGTATCCACTTCAATTCCATGCAATGCCTCAGAGGCTGGCCGAACCCGAACTTCTTTCGCTAAAGGAAATCGTTCGGCGGTTGCGTGGGTTTTTCGCCCATCCGTCACTGTCACTTCCCAACCTAAAATGGCAGCAAACTGAGTAATGGCGATCGTATCATTGCCGGCACCAAACAAGAGAATATGAACAGGAGGGGAAATGGGTTCAATCAAGCAAAAAAGCTCCTCTTCATCAGTTATTTTTATAATAGTAGGTGATTGAATATCAGTGTATTCAATATGATTAGTTAAAAATTGATTGAACCTCTTTAAAAGCTCTTTTGAAGATTGAAAGAGCGATTCTGTTTTGGACAAACAGGCGATCGTTCCTGCTTGATTTTGTGATGTTGGATCTAAGTCAAAAAGCGTTAAAACTATGGCAGTTTCTCTTTTGGAGACTGCTTTTTCAAGCAATTTAATAGGATTGGTGGCATCGTTGAAATCGATTGGCTCTATCAGTACATGAATGATACCATTACAACCCAATCCAACACCAAATTTTTGATCGTCCTCATCGGTAGTATCATACATTACGATGCTGGAGCGCTGTTTGAATATAACCGCTTGGGCTTTCCTTAGCGCATCACCTTCCAAACAACCTCCGGAAATAGCACCTGTTAGTTGGCCATTTTCAGACACTAGCATGCGTGCACCAGGTCTTCTGTAGGCTGAACCTTCTACTTTTACAACGGTTGCTAGAGCACAGGCTTCCTTTCGTGATTCATACAGGTGATACTGTCGGATGATTTCTTTCAATTCTTTCATTGATTCAAAAATAGCGCTATTTAAAACTTAGTTCAATGTTAAATTCATTTTTTGCTGTAGATTTAAGCCAACAATCCAAGATTCATCACATGATCAATCCAAAAATTGCAGAAATAAAGAAATCGTTAAATTATTTAGACGAAAAGGATTTACGAAATTTACTGCTTGATATCATAGGTTTTACGACGGATAATAAACGCTATGCATATTTTAAGCTGCATGAACAGCAAGATGAGAATTTCTTTTTGGTTGAAAGTAAGGAATTCTTAGAAGGAGAATTTGGCAGAGCGTCTATGTCCAATTTTTGGTCAAGTAAGAAATCTCTTCAAAAGCTTCGGAGTACTTTGAATAAACTATTGAAGTTTACGAAGCGGAAAGAGTTTCAATTGGAGTTAATTTTATTTTTCTGTCAGCAAACCAAAGAATATGGTTATTTGGGTTATCGTCATCCGGTTATCCATAATCTGTATAACACACAGCTTCGTAAGGCGGAGAATTTAATCAGTAAGCTACACGAGGATTTGCAATACGATTATCAGATGCAGTTGGAAGAGTTAGCAGTGGATAGTGAGGAGTGAGTAGTGAACAGTGAGCAGTTATTGAGTTTGAAAATACTTGGTACATGGTACTTCGTACGATATAGATGTTATATAATTTACATTATGTTAAATAGAGTTACATTGAAGTCCCTAACATAGATTAACCATAGCCCATTAGCCTATTACAAGACATTGAAATCTTTGAAGCTTCCTTCTTTCTCTATTGGGCTTTTGATGGGCCCGTTACTCTTTCTCGTCATTTTGTTATGGCCTGATTTGTTTGGCATGCCTACCGAGGCTCAGGTGATGCTAGCAGTGACGGCTTGGATTGCCACTTGGTGGATTACAGAAGCAATCCCTATTCCGGCAACTTCTTTATTGCCTTTGGTACTTTTACCGCTTTTAGAAACCTTGCCCATCGCTGATGTCGCCAAAGCATATTCCAATAAAATGGTTTTATTGTATATGGGCGGATTTATGATTGCTGTAACCATAGAAAAATGGAATTTACACAAACGCATAGCGCTTACAATCATTCATTGGATTGGCACGGATTCTAAGAAGATAGTTTTGGGTTTTATGGTTGCAACGGCTTTTTTATCCATGTGGATCTCCAATACAGCCACTTCCCTGATGATGCTTCCTATCGGTATTGCTGTCATCATTCAACTGGATGGAAATGAAGGTAAATTTAGAAAAGGAAGCAGTTTAGGTAAATCATTGATGTTGGGAATCGCTTATGCAGCGTCTATTGGAGGTATAGCAACCCTCATTGGAACACCTACCAACATTATTTTGGCAAGCGTTATCAAAGAGTTGTATGGATTCGAAATTAGCTTTGGGCAATGGATGAGTTATGGATTTCCTGTCGCTTTATTTTTGCTAATCATTTGTTGGTGGTATTTGACCAACCTTGCTTTTCCTGCTGCATCTGGGATGTCCGATTTAAGTGCTGGAAAAATGGAGATTTCCAAGCAATTACAACTTCTTGGGCCACTATCCTATGAAGAAAAACGGGTAGGTTTAGTCTTTTTATTGGTGAGTTTGGCCTGGATCTCTCGTAGTTTTGAAAAGGTCAATGATTTATTGCCCGGGTTGGATGATACGGTCATCGCTTTAGTTGGGGTGTTGATATTATTTGTTCTACCAAGTTCTAAACCAGCAGAGAAATTGTTAGACTGGAAAACAGCTGAGAAAATTCCTTGGGGTATCTTGATCTTATTTGGCGGAGGTTTATCCTTGGCAGAAGGTTTTAAAGTAACCGGACTTGCTGAATGGATTGGAAGTCAGTTTGTATTCTTGGACTTTATGGCCTTTGGCTTATTTTTACTCATCATCGTTCTGGCAGTCAACTTCCTTACAGAGATAACCTCCAATGTTGCCACTGCTTCCATGTTATTACCTATTTTGGCAGCTGTTTCCTTATCCATGGGTGTGCATCCATTTGGATTAATGTTTGGTGCGACTATGGCAGCCAGTTGTGCTTTTATGCTTCCTGTTGCTACCCCCCCCAATGCAGTCGTCTTCGGTTCCGGTTACCTGGAAATCAAGGATATGATGCGTGCAGGTTTTTGGTTAAATATCTTCTCCGTATTGGTTATCGCACTGATTACAAGATATATACTTCCTTTGATTTGGGGCTTGGATTTGTTTGAATATCCATTTTGATCATTCTTCATTCTTCATTCCTAATTCTAAATTCAATTCCCCTTTCATATAAGTCACTGCCATACCTGTAATCAACACGCGGTCATTATGGAGTTCACAGGAAAGCTTCCCTCCCCTTTTGGAAAGTTGCTTTGCTTTAAAACTAGTTTTTTGGGTATTTTGATTCCAAAGTACTGTCAAACTTGTATGGGCTGAACCTGTGACTGGATCTTCGGGAACGCCTACCCGTGGACCAAAGAAACGGGAAACAAAATCTACGGTTTCTCCAGGGGCTGTAACAATCACTCCCCTAGCCTCAATGGCACTAATTAAAGCCATAGAGACATCTAAGTTTTGAATGGTTTTTTCCGAATCAAATACTAGAATAATATCTGTCTTGCCTTTAAAAGCTTGGATTGGCATTTTTGAAAAAGGTTTATATAAATCCTCATTCACAGGGATTTCATCAAGTTCATCAGCTGGAAAATCCAAAGTCATTCCATGTTCTGAACGCTTAACCAACAAAGTCCCCGAATACCTTGAATAAAATTCAATGGTGTCCCTCCCATATCCTAGTTCCTCAAACAACACATGGGCAGCAGACAAGGTTGCATGACCACAAAGCGCTACTTCAGTAGTTGGCGTAAACCAACGTAACTCAAATCCTTCTCCTTGAGGAATATAGAATGCCGTTTCTGAAAGGTTATTTTCTAAAGCGATAGATTGTAATAGCTCGTCTGATGGCCAAACTTGTAGGGGTACTACCGCAGCGGGATTACCTCCGAAAACGGTATCAGTAAATGCATCAATTTGAAAGATTTTCATAAAAATTAACAGTAAACTACTTTATTTTCCTCTAATCTTACTCCTTCTTATCTCCAATAAAAAACTTTTATGAATTAGAAGTTGAGCATTACAAACCCAAGGTTGAAGCCCACAAATGACTGTGCATCCATAGCCTCGCTTCCAAAAGTTTGATAATATTTTGAGGAAACTTTGATTCCTACATAATCACTAATTTTAAACATTGCACCCAGCTCAGGTCTTAATGCAAACTGGGTAGCTGTTTCTCGCTGAACGAAAATCCCCATATCGCTTTGATGAGTCAAAAAACTTAGGCCAGTACCCAAAGAAAGATAAGGTTTAAAGGTACTGTGGTCGCCTATCACAAATATGTAGGAAGGCATGATGGAGGTAGCCGAAACAGCTCTGAATTGATTTCCAGTCACCGTTACTGTACCTGCATTGATGCTCTCATTCATCCGCTTATCCGCAAACCCGTTAGTAACAAGTTCAATTCCAAAACCAGAGTTTTTGGTTTTCATAAAATAAGTTTCAAAACTCACTCCCCTGCCAGTAAAATTGGATGTGAAATTAGCAGTGTTGCCAAGTGGTAAAGCGGGAGCATAATTTATAGCAATGATGGATCCATTTTGCGCTTGTAATCCAAAAGGTCCAGCAATAAGTATGAAAAAGACGAAAATGATGAATAGATTTCTCATGATTACCTGGAGATAGCTGGAGTTTGATTAAATGCTTGATTGATACCTTGAATCGCACGTGATGTATTATCAGAAATGGATTGACTTAATCCCATATTTACAACCCCAACCCAATGAACCGCAAGAGGCGCATTTGAGGTACGGTTTCTATTGTTTACTAATTGCATCAATAAGGTTCCTGTATTAAAGGAATTATTAATCAGCGGGTTAAAATTAGGATACTGGAATCTGATACCTGGCCCCAATTCGGGAAACCACCATGTCCAAAATTGAGAGTCATAATCAAAGAAAATTTCCCTTCCTTCAGTTGTGACACTAGGAAAAAGGATATAGTCAGGCTGGTTTTGGATATTAATTTGAGTAAATCCCCTGGCATTCATATTGTTTCGTATCACATTTAGCAGTTGCTGATTGGCTACAAAATCTATGGTAGGTGGCCGTTCCCCTGGAGTCACCCCTTCTGAATTCAATATAATTATATTTGGAGGCAGCGCATATGTTGTGCCTTGATTGAATTGAAACTCTGGATCGAAGTTGGTGTAAACTACTGCGAGATCACTAATATCATCTGGCCGGTTGCTAGGTAAGCAAGAAACAGAAATCAAGCTGACAAAAACAGCTAGGCTCCAAAAGTTAATCTTCATAATACTGATTTTAAAATTTGCACAAAATAATGGGAATTTATTTTATGTCTTGCACAAATTCTAAAAATATTAGCAAGTCAATTACACTTTTTTAAAATTTAATCTACAGTTACTGTTAAGCATTTCAAATCCTTTTAGTACTGGTAAAAACATGTACGAAGTGGTCTCTATTGAATCAGAGGAAGACTTAGAAAACTCCTAATTTGGTGTTTAAATAATTTTTATAGAAAAGACCCAACTATTAAAAAAATTAATCGTTGGGCCTTTATTAATGAAGACAATTCGACTATTTCTGGTATTTATATTCCTTTGTATCCAAAAAGTAGGTTTTGGACAGCGTGATGTATCTTTTGCATATGAAACATGGTGGGGCGTGATGACCTCCACTCAAATTTCTAACAGACTTGCTATCTGGAATGATGCGCATTTTGTCAATGATCTTTTCTTTATCTATCGCACAGGTCTGACATTTCATAATCTATCGGATAACTTAGTGACCACAGTGGGTTATGGCTATCTGCGATTGGGAGACCCTTTTACTGAAGGACGATTGAGAAGGTCTGAACATAGGCCTTGGATGCAAACCGTGTACAGAGTTCCCTCTACACGAGCATTGAGCACTAGCTTTCGATTTCGATACGATGCACGATTTATTCAAGATTTGGGAACAGAATCCTTGGCAGATGAATTCTCTTTTAACCATCGTTGGCGATTCAACAATTCCCTCAGGTATAACTTTGGAGAACTGATTAGCCCTAATACACGATTTGCAACAGCTTTCTTGAATGAATCGCTTTTTCGAAGTGGACCTGGCACAGGAGGATTTCGATACGAACATCGAACCCACCTGTTAGGTCAATTGACTAAAGCAAACTTCACATACTCTTTAGGCTATGTCATACGGTATATTCCACTCAATGCAGGGACCGTGCGTATTAATCATGGACCGGTATTCTGGTTATCCATTAACTTAAACGCTATGAGGAACCGGAAAACACAAACCTTCGAGGAATTTCCAAGCGACCATATCCATTAAGAGGTTTTCAAAACCCCTTCTTCCAACATTCTCAACAATACGATTTCTGAAAACTCAGAAGAGAACCTCTCCATAGATTTTGGATTCAATGTTCTTGACTGTGCAGACCAAATAAGTAATTCAGAAGCGGTGTCGTATACATTGATTTCAATAAAGTATTTTCTGTCATTGACAATATGCCCAGGAGTCATCATCATCGGATGATTCCATCCCCAGAAACCTCCAAAATTTGCTCCCATTCCCCAAGCTCCTGGACCCATCATCATCGGGCCTCCCATCATCATATTACCTGGAATATAACGCTGTTCATTTTGCACATCAACCAACGAAACAGTCATCACTGCATCTTTATTGTCTTTTCTGATGGCTTGAATCATTTCATTTTTGGTCAAATCCGTACTATTCCAAAAATTAGGCGGAATAACCCGGTTACTCGGTGTGGACTCTATACCCAGCTTGAGCAATTTGTCATGAATATCATCTTCCAAAATTTGTCTCTTGGTAATATCACTGATAACTACAGCGATAAATAGGTTATCATAACCCGAATAATTTTTATCTGGACTAGTCCACGATCTGGTAACCTTAGTGGAAGGAGAACAGGCGGCAAAGCCTAAAATCAACATTGCTAAAATAATCTTTTTCATAGTGCTAATTGAGTAATAAAATAGAATCCAAATATAATCTTATTCGGTACTATTAATACAATTGCTATTATTTATTCTGACAAAAATCTCTTAAACAATATTAAAAATAAGGCTGAAGGCTTATCAATCCCAAAGAGCTCAAAAGAATAAATCCAATTCATTTAGTGATTTTTGCTCCTTCCCTGTAGGAGGCACAAACAAAACATAAAAAAAGCTAATGAATTTCATAGAAAAGTTAAATATAAATTTATGTATCGTTTTGAAACATTAGATTTCAATTACCTGTAAATATCCTCAGTAAGCATCAATAGGTTAATGCTGGAAAAGACCTGACTACCTCGAAATATTATTGGTTTAGCTTCGTTGGTGGTATTTTTGGGTAGTCAGGCACCACATTCTATTTGTTTGGGACTAACAAAACAGGTAAAATCCGACTCTTTGGGTCGGATTTTATTTTTTATCCGTACCAGGCTGTAATCGATAACGGGTTCTGCTTTCCAAAAAATTTAAAAGTAACCGCTCCACCCTATCGTAATCCATATCCAAAAACTGATGGCTGATATTGGCCAAATTGAATTCTATGATCAAATCATCCATATCCTTGTCCGATAGCCTGAATTCCGTTTTTAAAGCCTGCATGACAGAATCGGATTGGATTAATCGCAAATAATCTTCCTGCCTTGCCATAAAGGCTAGCTTTCTGGCATATTCCCGCTTTTGGCGTTCTGACTTCATAAAATAAGATATGGGACCATCAATGGTAAAGCCGGGTGAAAGACCATCATTTCCCGAGACTCCCCTGTAAATTTTCCCCGGTCCTGCAGGTCTATCGCTTAACCCACGCATACTACTTTGATTGCCTGCCCGAAAAGGAATGACAATAGCCTCCCCATATACATCAAATCTAGGAAGCATACGAGCATCCAAGTAAATGTCCGTCAAAATATGGGTATCATTGCCAACCAGTAATTTTTTGGGTATAAAATGCTGCCTAAAAAACAAGAGGCTATCCCCTTTAGAACCCTTCACTTTGAAGTAACCCCGCTCATTGGTCAAACTACTATCCCGATTACTCAAATTGATCACCCACACTTTTTCTAAAAACCCTCGGTCTGTTCCATCGATAACGTTACCGGTAATACTTTGAGCAGCAAGCTGAAAAGCAAACAGTTGTATGCAAAAAAAGACTGCTATGTAGACCAACCGTTTCATGGACGAAAATTACGATGCATCCCTCAATTTTAAAATTATGCTGCGTTAAAAGATATTAAGCCGTAAATTCAACCAACAAAATGAGTGAATTATCAGTCTTGATATAAATAATTGTACCATGAAAAATAAAGCACCCAAAACCTACGAAATCCAAAAATCTGAAGAAGAATGGCAGGAAATACTCGATCCGCACAGTTATCACATCCTTCGGGAAAAGGGAACTGAGCGTCCTTTCACTGGAGCATACACCCTGAATAAGGAAACAGGCATTTATGAATGCAAAGGCTGTGGCAATGAAATTTTTCATTCCAGTGCCAAATATGATAGCGGTTGCGGTTGGCCTTCCTTTACCGAACCTGTTACTCCTGAAGCGATCGATGTACAAATGGACTATTCCCATTTTATGATTCGGGAAGAGATTCTTTGCGGGAAATGTGGTGGCCATTTGGGTCATCGCTTCCCCGATGGACCAAAAGACCGAGGGGGCATTCGTTATTGTATCAATTCTGTCAGCATGGATTTTAAAAAGGAATCCTAGGAATTTGACCAGCGGTCAAGCAATTCAATAAGTTTAGATTAACTTGTAATTTGTATAAACCCACTTAACAGTATGAAAAAACTAGTGCTAAGTGCCCTGCTTCTCCTCTGCATCACCTGGGAAAGCATGGCACAGGGAAGCATGTTGCTTCGAGAGCCAACGATGAGCAAAGATTACATCGTTTTTGTACATGCCAATGACCTATGGAGAGTTAGTAAAAATGGAGGAGAAGCCATCCGACTCACAAGCAATGAAGGGGCTGAAAATCTCCCCCATTTCTCCCCTGATGGTAAACACATTGCTTTTACTGCTCAATACGATGGCAATACGGATGTCTATGTGGTTCCCGTAGAAGGTGGGGAACCCAAGCGACTCACTTGGCATCCTGGTCCTGATTATGCAACGGGATGGACTCCGGATGGTCAACATGTTTTATTTACATCGGCAAGGGAGAATGTTCCAACCAAAGAATCTAAATTCTTCAAAATCTCTAAGGATGGCGGCATGGAGGAATCCTTGATTATTCCAAGAGCGGTAAATGGTCGAATTTCTCCAGATGGCAAACACATCGCGTATCAGCAAATTGCTTTCTGGGACCCAGAATGGCGAAATTACCGAGGTGGTCAAGCTAAACCTATTTGGATCGTGGACATGGAAAGCTATGAGCTTCAAATGACTCCCCAAACAGATAATGAACGTCATACACAACCTATCTGGCATGGAAACAAAGTGTTTTTCCTTTCAGAAAGAGACTTTGCTAACAATATATGGTCCTTTGAACCAAGTTCAGGTACTTTGAAACAAGAAACCTTCCACAAGGATTTTGATGTGAAAAATCTGGATTCCAATGGAGAGGAAATTGTGTACGAGCAAGGAGGATACCTACATATACTCAACCCTTCCACTGGAGCAACAAGACAGTTGAACATTACCATCAAAGGAGATTTCCATTGGGCAAGAGAGCGATGGACAGATGTGACAGGCAGAGGCTTGATGAATGCCTCCCTATCTCCTACCGGACAACGGGCAGTTTTTGAATACAGAGGAGAAATCATTACTGTTCCCAAAGAGAAAGGAGATGCGCGTAACCTTACCAATTCTTCCAAATCTGCGGAAAGGGCACCTGTTTGGTCTCCGGATGGGCAAAAAATCGCCTGGTTTTCAGATGTCAGCGGAGAATATCAATTGATCATTAGTAATCAAGAAGGCGTTCAAACAAAAACCATCAAACTCCCAAAAAGCACTTTCTTTTTCAAACCTGATTGGTCTTCTGATAATAAACACATCGCTTTTACGGATACCGATTACAATATTTGGATTGTCAATATAGAAACCGGTACGGCAAAAATAGCCGATACCGATCGCTTTGCGCATCCTAACCGAAGCATGAATCCAATTTGGTCACCTGATGGTAAGTGGATTGCTTATGCCCGTTTGTTGGACAATCAATTCAAAGCCATTTTTGCCTATGAAGTAAGCAGCGGTAAAAAAATTCAGATTACCGATAGCATGGCCGATGCCATTTCTCCCGTCTGGGATGCCAATGGGCAATACTTGTATTTCTTGGCCTCTACCAATTTCGGATTAAATACTGGCTGGTTGGATATGTCGAGTTATGACAGACCCGTGACAAGAAATTTGTATGCAGCAGTACTTTCTAAAAATGGAAAATCTCCATTCTTACCCGAAAGCAATGAAGAAGAAAGCAAAAAAGAAGAAAAGAAAGAGTCTTCCAATGCAGTCAGTATTGATGAGGAAGGCTTGCTTCAACGAATCATTGCAGTAGACATACCTGCGCGTGATTACACTGCCTTGGTAGCAGGGCCTGAAAACTATGTCTTCTACATGGAAAACGTCCCGAATCAATCCGGTGTAACCTTGCACCGCTACAACTTCAAAGAGCGGAAATCAGACGTACACATGAGTGGTGTTTCCACTGCTACCGTGTCTCATGACAGAAAATCCTTATTGTACCAAGCAAATGGGAATTGGGGAATTGTAGAGACCACGGGCGGTGGTAAAAAACCGGGTGATGGAAGCTTAAAAGCATTAAATGGATTCAAAATCAAAGTAAACCCACGGGAAGAATGGGAACAAATCTACCGGGAAGGATGGCGCTATCAGCGGGACTTCTTGTATGTGGACAATGTTCACGGAGCCCCTTGGGATGAGATTTATGAGTGGTACAAACCATGGGTCGCCCATGTCAAGCACCGCTCGGATATGAATTATGTAATCGATATCCTAGGTGGTGAAGTGGCTGTAGGACATAGCTATACCTCTGGCGGTGATTTCCCGCAAGTGAAATCTGTGAATATAGGTTTACTGGGGGCTGATGTAAGCATTTCCAATGGAAAGTATCAAATCCAAAAAATCTACAATGGTGAAAATTGGAATCCAACGCTCCAAGCTCCTTTGGCTGTGCCTGGAATTGATGTGAAGGAGGGTGATTTTATTTTAGCCGTCAATGGAGTTACGCTTGATCCAACAGTCAACTTCTTCAGCTACTTCGAAAACACCGCAGGAAAGCAAGTGAAATTGACCTTGGCTTCCAATGCTAGCGGAACAAATCCTCGTACAGTAACGGTAGTGCCTGTGGCCAATGAAAGCCAACTTCGCATGATGGATTGGGTGGAAGGTAACCGAAGAAAGGTAGATGAGCTTTCCAAAGGTCAATTGGCCTATGTGTATGTTCCTAATACTGGCCAGGGTGGTTACACTTATTTCAACCGATACTATTTTGCGCAGCAGGATAAAAAAGGTGCCGTTATCGACGAACGGAATAATGGCGGAGGTTCGGCGGCGGACTATATGGTAGATATCATGGCAAGAGAACTGCATGGCTACTTTAATAGCCGTGCGAACGATAGAAGACCATTCACCACACCGATGTCAGGCATTTGGGGACCAAAAGTCATGTTGATCAATGAGCGTGCGGGTTCAGGTGGTGACCTACTCCCCTATTTGTTTAGCAAAATGAAGATTGGTCCATTAATCGGTACCCAAACTTGGGGAGGATTGGTCGGAACTTGGGATACCCCTTCCTTTATTGATGGAGGAAGAATGGTCGCTCCTCGAGGAGGATTCTTTGATGTAGATGGAGAATGGGCAGTAGAGGCCGTTGGGGTAAAGCCTGACATTCCAGTGGAACAAACGCCTTTGGATGTCATTAACGGCCGCGATCCTCAATTAGAACGTGCGGTTGAAGAGGCACTGAAATTGATGGAAACTCAGGGAGTCGAATTAAAACCAGAGCCAAAAGCACCTATTCGCTACTTCAGACCGGCGAAGGATAATTGATACGATTTCAAAGTTTATTTGTAAGCCACAGGGGAAAACCCTGTGGCTTTTTTATTTTTCAATTTTATCCAATACCTCCTGATATTTCTTGTCCTCCAAAATACTTAGCCCAAACAAGGGAGACGTATATTCCACACGTCTAAATTGACCAGGAATATCTTTGATGTCTTTGTTGATCTCTGTTTGCATTTTTTCCATTAAGGTCTTTTTAGCTTCCGGATCATTTTTCGCTACCGGTTCTTTTTCAAACTCTTTTCTTAAAAATAATTCCAAGTTTGACGCTTTTACTTCCCGGATAGTAGCCTTTACAGTTAGGTTATACTTTTGGACCTTAGAAAAAATTCCTGCCATTTCATTTTCCACCTGAAGCATATCTACCACATTGTACGTAGGTGATGATGGATAAATGTTCAGAGCGCTATTTCTTCCCGAACCACCAAATCGATCCCCAATCAAATGTGCATTATGAAAACCATTTTTGGCTGCGTCTGTTTGTCCCCTTGGATTCCCTTCTGGTTTGAATACCAAGTCTCTTCCTTCAACTTTTCGTTCTTGCTCCTGATAAGGAAGCTCTTGGCTCAACTTACTAAAGCTTATTCCTACTGTAAAACTTGGCCCAGCTTGCCCATCAAAGGTTTTGGTTTTATAGGAAGACTCATAGCCACCTTTGACAGCTTTCATATTGACTTCATCAGGCACATAATTCTTGTGCACATAACCTGATTCATCCGCCACAACTAATTTCCCATTGACAATTGCTAATTTTTCAAAATTCGCTTCCTTCATGCCGGGTGACCTTCGAATGGTATATACATCCAACTTAACTCCATTTTCATCCCTAGTAGATTTGGCTACATTGTAGACGGGCTTACCGTCGTGCATATTTTCCGGAGCACTCACCGCTTGGAGAAAAGGAGTGATATCCCCATGTTGGGTCAATACGGATTTATTCAAATAATTTGTCAGCAAAGGTAGTCCATTAGGATTAGTGCTTGGCTCACCGTCTACAGGAGCACCATTCGCAGAACCTCCCGAACCTTTCCAGTCATACTTCCAAACTCCCCCATCTTGCCTTGGAGTAATCGACTTAAAGACTGGATGATTCTGTTTGGTCTTACGCGCTACTTCATTGGCTTGATCGGAGGTAAGTTTGCCGTTGCCATCTTGGTCTTGCCTTCGTTCCTCCTCCTTCATGTAACTAATACCTGCATCTATTTTTTTCTGTTTTTCAGGCTCATTTTTTGATTCGTTTTCACTGCCTAGTCCAATCTTTTTCAAGAAGCTCTTACCAAGCTCTTTTATTTTGACCCACAAGAATGTAATTCCCTGAGCTACTCTTGCCTGAATCTGAGTAATGATCCCAATGACCTTGGAAGCCAAACTTCCGATCCCCAACAAATTAGCCATGAAACCAATAACTACTGGTACAGCATTAGCCAAGGCATTTTCAATAGCATTGGCCACCGCAGAAATACTTCCACTGGCTACAGCCCGAACACTCTGAATAAAAGCTCCCACCAAGGTCATGATTTGGGATGCCTTTTGCACAAAGAAGGTGACCACATCAATAATGGTCATAGCAGCCTTGATAAAAGCACTTGCGGGAGAAAGTACCCCCATCAACCAACGTAATCCAGCACTGATGATGGTATCTCGGACCATCGTTTTGATGCCTTCAATAACGGTTTCTTTCAAGTCATTAAACTGCCCTTTGATGTATTCCCATAATCCCGTCAATCCCTCATTTTTCAAAATCATCAAGATTTCAAAACCCGTTTCAAAAGCTTGCATAATAGGTTCACCAATGATCTTGACCCCAATGGCCCGGACGCGGTCCCATGTAAAACCAAGTACTTGGCTCACTAATGAGAAGATTCCTTTGAGTGAGAAAATATCCTCTGGCATGGTAATACCCGCTCCTCCCAAGGTTCCTGTCAACCAGCCTATCAATCCTGCTTGTAGATGTGATAAGAAATTTCTTCCAAAGTTTTCAAGTCCCGTACGAACTCCGCTGACCAGATTATTCAGGAAACTAATAGGATCTTTGATGATAGTATCTACCACGTCTGCCACAGCACTAAGTAGATTCAGGAACATCTCTTTGAGTGCACGGATGACCTCCACTACTTCACTCATTGCGTCCATGGCCTTACTGAAAAGTCCCTTATTTTCAAGTTTCATCTGCTCAATCCGTGCATCTACCGCTTGCAGACTTTCTATGTATTGATTGGCCAAACTGTCAATAAGTGCTTGTTCTTTGGATTCCACACTACTGTCAAGCTCATCAAATTGTCCTTGGATTTCCAAAGCTGCTTCTGCACCCAATGCTTGAAGATTGGCAGGCAAGGAAGCTACGTAGTTAGCTACTTCTGCACGGCCCTCTTGAATGGTACTTTTGGCTTTGGTCAATTCAGCCGCCACAGTGCTCGCAATTGGATCCAGTGCCTGATCAATGTAATCAATGTAGACTTTTCTGCCTTCTGTAAAGAATCGGTTGACCTCGTCAGGAATACCGGCAAACTTATCATACACCCAACGGGCAGCACCATCCACTCCTGCATAACGCTCTGCCTTATAAGCTCGCATTCTTCGTGCCACATGTGCCTCAAATAGTTGTTTTCCAGTTGAAGCAGCTGTTGCAAACATCTGGGTGACTTTTTCTTCCAAGGCATTGAGAATATCTTCCACCTTCGTTTTGGTTTGCTCATAGATAGCTTCTATTTCAGTTGCTATCTTCGCCCGCTCCGCAGAATCATTACTTGCAGTTTGTTCTTGCTTTTGTGTCAATGCTTGAGCAGAAGACAATCGATCTCCATCGAACGCAGCCAAATGGTTTTTACTTTCTGATTCGGCTGTTTGTTTGGCTTGATTCAAGACTGAACTTTCCTGTTCCCTAAATTCACCTGGAGCCGTTTCATTATGTGCTTTCGCCTCTTGCAAGGAGTCCAAAGCCGCAGAAAAAGATGGTTCATTTGCTTTTGAGAGTTGCTCTTCAGTGACCTGATTGGATTCCATGAGTTGTTGAACTTCCATGAGATTGTCTTGAAGAGGGGTATGCACCTCTGCATCTGATTTGGATGGAGGCATGGCCTGTCCAGCTCCAAGTTCTCCAGGCAAAGGAAGTAAAATTGGATCTGGAATCGCCTCTACCTTTCGTTCCACCACAGCTCCCACATCAGGATCAGCCTGACTACTAGCTGCTATGGGACCAGCCGCCTGTTCTTGTTCCTGATTGACTTGAGAGGTAGCCTGCTGTTGAATTTCAGTCAAATTATTATGACTCTCAAATCGGGTGGCTTCATCTGGATTTCGGGGCAACTGCATTTGTGCAATTTGTGCCATCAAGGCTGCCTTGAACCTTGCTGCATCAAATGCATTTGGCTCCTGCCCTGCCATAGCTTCGACCTGATTGGCTTGAGCAGCCCCCAAACGTTCATTCGCTGCCAAAGGAGCACCTCCCTGTGCCCGTGCAACTTCTACCCCAGGGTCATTCTTAGCGGTGGCTTGTTTGGAGGCTTGCTTACTGTTGTCAACCAGTGCACCAAAGTTTGAATCATTTAATGGATTGGCTGGTTTGTCGAATGGTTCTTTTGGATCAGAAGAAGGAACAGGCTCAACGATTTCACCCAATGGATTTTCATTTCCAAAATTCAATGTCTCAAAGACATCGCTCAAATCTACTTTATTGGATGGCGTGGATGCATTGGAAGGAGATGCAGGATAAACGGATGGATCAATCATCCCTTCCTTTTTTGGGGAATCCGGGTTCGTAAACAAGCTGTTTTCCTGCAAAAAATCACTTGGCTGATTCACAAATGTATGAGCCGTCCAATCCTTGGTTTCACTCCAGGAATCTTTTGTATTCATTAAGGATTGTTGCTGCTGATTAGCGGTGTTTTTCCTCTTGGACTTGGGTTTTTCTATATGTGTGGCAACAGCTCCCATGCTTATTACCAATTAACAAATAAAGTATCCCGCATCCAAGGCAATTTGATGACCGAAATTCCCCAAGGAAGGGAATCCATCAAAAGGTCCTGAGCTTTTCTTTCTACAATCAAGCGAGGCTTATCCAATTCAAGTTTACCATCTCGGTGGATAAACATTTCCCTCAACCCATCAGGACTGGTTGATTTCAGTCGTTGCCAATGTTGGATGATAGCCTTTAACAATGAATCAGCCTCGTCTTTGACCTGCGTATCCAACTCCCCAAAGCGTTCAACCGGATAATTTGCTGGAAGCCCACATAGCAATTTTTCCAAAATCAATTGATTCTCCATAACCTCGTACTTACCGGAACCTAAAAAATGCAATGCTTGAACGGCTTTGTCCTTAGAAAACTCTATCATTTGAAGTGCCTCATCGAGGTAGCCCAAGGTCTTGAAATATTGCCGAATAAATGGATGGATAATGACTAATCCTGCATTTGGCACATACAAATCAATCGTAGCACTCACTTCTTGCATAGCAGACTCTGTTTCAGGTCTATCCAACTCTTTGTTCAATTTTTGGGATGGTTTTTTAATGTCTACTGATGTTGAATCAATAGCTTTTCCTTGAAGTAATTGCACGAATATCCCTCGGTCATCCATGTCACCCATATCAGCTGCCATGTTGATATGATTGGAAAAATCCCTTTGAAAAATGCTTGCCAGCAGAGGAGCAAAAGCCTTCAGTTGCCTGGTGGATATTCCTTGCAACGTGGGTTTTAGCCAAGTCAGGATGGTTTTACTAGACTTGGGATAGTACCAAGAGGCATAAAAAATCACAGACCAAAGCCATTTTCGATTAGTTCTATTCAACCGCCTTTGAAGTATAGCAGGATGGATTACACTTTTAAGCTGACCCAAGTTCAAAAGCTGAAACAACAGTTGATCATCCAATTGAAAAATCATCCGCTGAAAAGATCGACTATCCTTTAGTAAGATTGGTTGAAGTTCTGAGACCAAAAAACGGGCTTCCATATTTTTCTCAGCTGTCAACAGGAGATTTTTTAATTCATCTTGTAAATCATAATTTTTGGGTACATACCAAGGTAAATTTCCATACTTTAAAAAATGGGAAAATACCTCCAAGAGCCGCACTGTTGGTGGTTGCTCCTTTTCAGGAAAGGTTGGTTTAGACAAAAACAACTCCAACTGCCGTTTCAAATTACTTTCCAATTCTAACAAAAAGCTAGCAGGATTACTTGAGAGAAATCGATTTTCAGGGATTTTTAAATCTAGATTGACTGTTGCTAACTGTACATGATTTTCGATGGCATAGGATTTCAAGAGCTTTTCCAATAATGGAAGCACATAGCGATGGACAAACTGCTCCGAATACTTCATCAATTGCTTGGAAGTCATGGAGGATTTCATCTGAATTTCAAACTCCAGTTTTTGTATGACTACGGTGTTATCCTTCATCTACGTCCTCTCAGCAATCGTAAAACTCTCAATAAATGAACAATCAAGGGATCCACATTTGAATCGAATCCTTGCTTGATTCTAAATTCAGCTATGGCTTCCAATTGAGCGGCTACTTGTTGAAGATTACGGAATACCACAGGTTCTTTCAGTAACTCCTCTAAAATTTCTAGCATCGCCAACAGATCTTTCTCAAATTCCAACATCACCTTCTCTGGCACACATCCAAGCATAGTGTAAATGATTTGCATAGAGAGGACCACGATTCCTGATAGAATAATCACCTCATTTTCATTGGTATTACCACTCAATCGCTTACGCAACACTTCGAAGGTCTGTACCGCTTGTGTCAATTCTAAAATCGTCCTTCCGTTGACAAAAGTTTCGGGATCTTTTTCATAAGCTTGAACAGCATTCAAAAATGGAATTAAATCATCCCTCACATCCCTTGGCGTAAACCTACTGCTTAGCGTTCTTGATAATTCTGCCTTTAACTCATCAATTCTTCCCAATGCCAGTTTGGTGCAATCTCCTGTATCTAGGCTAGTTTCATGGGTGAAAGTGATCGATTGACTAACCTCTCCACAAGGAGTTCTGACAGTCAATCGGACTACATTAGTCCCATCAGCCACAGATTTCAATTCTAATTTTTCGGAGGTATTAGACCCAACTGCTCTACCATTGAGCGTCCACTCAAATGAATTTTCCTGGACAGATGAATGAATCACATGCAAACCTGATGCTGCATCGAACTCATGTTTTAAAGCTATGCTTGGGATTTCCCTTATGACAATACTCTGATCGGAAAGCTCCCCTCCTACATTAAACTGAATAGCTGTATTAAAAGCTCGGAATGAGGAGGTCAAAACCAACTCATTATCTCGGATAGAAGCCCCTGTTACCCGGTCTACCAATTGAATTTCTGTCCCCTCAGGGCTTAAGGTAAACGGCACAACAGCGGTAGCAGATGCCGATTTACAGAATTCGGCCTGAATGGAAAACTCTAGTGGGCTTTGCTCATCCACAGGCGGTGTTACGATCATGGCTATGGAGGCACCTTTAGAGCAGCAAAGATATGGCAGGGAAAAATCAGCAATTACACGGTTTGTTTTTGGATCGTATACCAACACAAAAGTACCTCCATTGGGTACCCCAGCAAAATGCTCTAAACCAGGATGCTTCCTTGCGAATGCCGGGAAAGTCAACTCTTGAAGAATACGCGCCCTTCGAATCAATGCCTCAGAAAACAGCGCTTTCAAGAAATCTCCAGCACAGCAATTCTCTTTCAAGCGATTGAGTACAGAGAGGTATTGATCTTCAAAACCTTGGCGCTGATAGGATTGCTGAGGATTGGTAAGCAAGCCACTCAAATAGTTGAAAGCTGACTGAGTCACCTGACAGAGCTCGTTGAGCGCATTTTCGTAGGCAACCAAACGTGCAGCTGTTATCTCATTCAACTCATTGGGTACTTGATTGAGCAAAGCAGCTATGGCTGCAAGCAAGCGAGTGGGTAAAGTTACTCGCAATTGTCTATCGGTTGTATTCCATTGGTTGATATCCGGAATAGCCACACGTATATCTCGATCAAAGTTTGCAACTAGATCATTCACAGAAAGATTGCCTGCAAAATTGATGGCTTCAAAGGCATTCCCTATATCATTGGTCCCTTTGGAAAAGACCAAAGACTCCGTAGCGACATTTTTGCGGTACACAGTTTTTGTAGGCTCCATAACTGTACCAGCACCCATCAAGCTAGTAAATGGAACTCCCAGTAAGGCACTTCCAACAATTTCTTTGGGAGGTTCTTTACTAGGTTGGGGATTGACCATGGATTCAAGTATTCTCAACGTTTCGTCGGACAACTTAAATCGATCAGGATCAATTTTAGCCGTTTCTACAACCCCAAAGTTGATATCCTGCAAGTCCAATAAATCTTTGAATCTCCCATGCCCTCCATTGGCTTCTTTGCTAAATCCAGTTAAGAAAGAGGTGGCCAAGCTAAACAAACAGGATTGTTGATCCCTCCAGGTGATCAGCATGGTCTGTAAATCCTGGAAAAATACTGGGTAGTCCTGATAATCAAACGTACTTGGAAGTCCCTCACTGCTGAGACAAACCACATCGAAATTCAAACCGTAGCGCCTCTTTTTTTCTTGAAGAACCTGCAATGCACCTGTTGCCCAATTTTTTTGAAATGCTCCTTCAATTCTGAAAAAATCCTTTCCTGTCAAATCAACCAATAATCGATCCTCAGAATTTTCCATTTGAATCCTGGTATCTGACAGTCCAAAACTCCAACTTGTTCGAAGCACCGGATTAGAGACATAATATCGTGGAATGGCTTTGTCAGAAAGTATTGTTGATATTTTCGAAGGTCTGATTTCTACGGGAAGAGCAGTATTTATGCGATAAGAATTGAGCAAAGCCTGATAGCGATCTACCAAGGATTGGATTTTTTCTCTCAATTGAGGATCAGTTGCCAAAGCAGGAGATTTGTAAAAGCCATGCCGGAGACTTGTATCTTGTACAGCTCCCAATAGAATATGTTTAGGAAATGCTGTAGGGTCCAAATTGCAAACAGCATCTGCTGCACGCGCTGAATTTAACAATTCATTATACGTAGCTACCAAATCCTGTAAAAAACCATAATCATATTGCGAGGTTGCACTTTGAGTAATCCTAATAAAATTCAGCCTTCGCATATTGGCCGGAATAATCAACCCCAAGGCACTTACCAGATAATCAAAGAGTGTCAAACTAGACTGGGTAAGCGTTGGGACAGTGTTGTTGATGACTGTCTGATAAGGCGTCAACCGAAAATTATTCTGAGGGCCGAGCAAACTTGCAGCAGTCACCCGAGGTACATGGATTTCCTGAATTTTTTCTAGATTGGACTGTTGGATGCTGAACCTTTGGAAAAGTTGATCATCTCTTATCACCGTGGACAGCACATCCTCACGATCAATAAGAAAATAGCGCAGGTTAAATATTTCGGGTATTCCTTGAGAATCGCAGTCCGTATCGTTACATACATCATAGGGTTTGGTGAAATTTTCCACATATAGCACCACGACAAAATTATTGATGGACAAGGTGCTTAAAGGCCTAGCCTCTGAAAAATTCTTCGCTTCTTCCGCTGTCAACAACTCTAAAATGGGTATTTCTGTTGTTGGATTGCGCATAAATGGATTATATCGAACCCGGTGATTGGTAAAAGGGAGGTAAGCGGTAAACTCTTTATTAGATACAGCTATGGGTGATCTTTCAGGTGAAGGAGATTTTGAACGAAGTTTAAGTAAATCCCCATCAGTGGTCAAAGCTGTGCCTTGCTGAATGCGTAACACTCCATTTCTGAAGCTGGGCTCCAAACCACAAATTATACCCGCTCCTGTCAGGGATAACCTGGACATCCTATCCTGGGTATCCAAGTACTGAATCAGGAGATTCAACTGAGCAGCAGTCAATAATTGATTATCTGCAAAGGATTTATATCCGGTAGGAATGTCTTGAAGTTTCATAACCTTAGTGTTTTAATTTCATAGATTTGTTCTGCCAAGGATGATTTTTCCTTCGGTACTGCTATTTGCACAATCATGCAATTGCCCGGAAGGATAGATATTCTTGAGTTGTTGGATAGCTTGGATAAATGCTGGAATAGATGTCTGCCTTCCAGCTGCTTTGTCAATCAGGAATTTCCTGAGATTTTCTTCGAATTGAAGCAAATCGTTGTTACTGTCCTCTACTGCATTCTTTCTAAAGCCAACCCAGCAAATTTTGGCTAAAATATGGGCAGGGATTTCCCTTCGAATCACATCCTCGGCAAATGCCCGAAAATTCAGATCGGAAAACCGTTGGGTGTAGCCGGGCAGGACAACGCTCAAGCGAAAGGAATATGGATCCGCAGCACAAGGAGATGCACAATCCTCTTTGCAAATAGGAAAGTAATACTCCGGATTGCTTTGATTAGCCTCATTTGGAAGTAACAAAATATGCTCAATGATATGGATTCCCTCATCTGTAAATTGATTCATCAAAAAGTCAATCAGTTCAAAAACAGCTTGTTTCACTTCCTCAATGGTTTGAAAGAGTCTGAATTGCCGAGCAATTATCCGCTTAGGATCTTGAAGGGAACGGATAGCAGGATTGATGATATTAAATGAAAATTCAGCATTCTCAGATTTGACAATCTCAATCACATGGACTGACTTCCTTCGTCTGAAATTGGTGTTTCGGATGTTTTCGATGGCTTGACGATTGGTATTGATAGCCTTGAAGATACTTTGGTACATTTCCTGTTCAGCCGCTTCCACCGTGGCATAATTTTCAGTGGCTGTCAAGACAATCTGATTCTCAGCATTCCGGATTCTCCATCGGAATTCGGTAGCATTCGCATAGTAAACCTCGGCGAATTTCTCCGTAATGGAGGTTCGTTGATATGCCTTATCCTCGCTAAGTTTGATTCCTAAGAGTGCGGCTATCCTGTTTTCCAAGCCAGATATGTTCGTAGTATTCCATAGATTGGCTTCGGTTTGCTTGTAATAGTTCATGGCAGCAGCCCGCTTACTACTAATACGATCGTAATTCCTCAGAAAAGCATGTTTGTTTCTGGAAACAATCCCTGCGGAAGCATCTCCGTAGACGCGCTTCATCAGGAATGCATAATTGCCGAAATTCTCTGCAAACCGGCCAATCAAGTGGTTTTTGATGTCGGTAACCCTTCTATCTGCATCATCCAAATTGCCAAAAAGATCATAATTTGAATATTGTTCAAAGTCTTTGAATAGTTCTCCTACTCCTTTCAAATCGCTGATTACTTGAGAGAAATAGCTTTTTCCTAGGGTTCCATCTACAGAGAGTTGTTCTTTGACCTGGGAAAGATGCTTGAAGTAGCTTGCTAGTATTTGATCAAAAAATAATAAATATGCCTTGAGCTGCTTGGCCTGAGCAAGCCGGATGGGAGTTTCTTGGTCAGACAAGCCCATATGGCCAATACCGTAATTTTCAGGGAAATTATGAGTAATGCTATGATAGTGCTCAATGGGAAAACTGGTACTTGCAGGAAACTCAAGGGTTTTGTTTACCGAGCTTGCAGCTAAATCTATGCGATGCTTGGAGCTTAAGCGTTCTTGATGTGCCTTAACTTTTGCTGGATCGATTGTAATAAAAAGACCTTCCTTAGTAAAAGAGAAGACACTTTTATCCTCGCAAAGAGATGGTTTATGATTGGGTTTGATGCATAGATTCCATTCATCATCAGCAACCAGATTGCCTTGACAATAGGAAATGCTCATGTCTTCAATCAATAGCACCCCATCTATGGATAGAATCACATTCATGAGATCGCTCAAGCGTACCTCAGAGCGCAGTTGCTTTTTACGAAGTTCCTCATCTTTGATAAAGCCATGTGTTAAAATCGGACCTTCAAAAATATCTTCGGCCCTTTTGCCACTATCTAAAAGCTCCTTCAGGGAATAAAACTGCACCTTCGGAGAAAAGTATTCATCGATCAGAGCCAAGATCTGTGCGTAAATCTGATGCTCATCTGCTTGGGGGGCTATTTCTATGGCTGCGCAAACACGGATTTTTTCAGGTTTCACTAATTGCACTTCAGCAATATCCTCACAAAGGTTTCTATTGGCATGATAGCGTTGAAGTACTGCTTCCTCAATGGGTTTGGTATTGGATATCCCATCCGCCAAATCCAACCATAAGGTGTACAGTCCTTGGATAGTTGTTTGCTTCACAAGAGAGGAAGGAATAGCTTCCACACTTTTCGGATCTAATGAAACCGCTCCTTCTCGACAATTGATATGCAAGACAGGTTGATAGGGTCGTAGAAAACAATTATGAATTCGCAAGGGATCCACATCGATGAGCAACTTCCGGTAATCAAGTGCCGTGAGTGCTTGATTGGGCAAAATTTCATGAGCTTCAAAAAATTGTCTTTTTCCCTCCGGATCATGCAACAAGTCCTGCACCGGCATATGTAGACGTAATCCCAAATCCGTGATCGCATAACACAGGATCTCCAAGATGGTAATTCCCGGATCATGTGTATTGAAATCCGTCCATAGTGCAGACCCTAAAGATTCGATGTATTCAATTCCTTGCTTGCGCAAGAATTCAAAATCAAGATCATTCTTGGTTTGCGTAGATTTCGATATCTTGGATTGGGAGGACGCCATAGATTATTACTTGCTACATGTATGATTAACTGGATTGACTTGATGTGTAGATCCACTGACAATGATCGTTGCGGGTGTATCCGGATGGATTTTTTTTCCTTGCTCTTGTAGGCCTATGCGCCATGATAAGCCACCTATGAAATCTACATATTCCAGATTTTCAACAAAATAAACCACCTGACTTCTATGAATCTCCCGATTGAAATTGAAGGAATTTCTCAGGTCAAAAGCCCATGGGGAGAGGAAGTTGGTCAATGCTTTTTTGAGTTCTTGCTCATAAAAATTACGGTCCAATCCCACCCTAAACTGTGCCCGCACCTGAATATCCACTTGGGCATAGGTTGGGTTAACTACATGCACCGAAATAGCTGGACTGATAAATTGCTGTAAAAACTCCTGAATTTCCAATCGCTTAGCTTCAGAAACCATCGGATAGTTCAAAGCAGCCATATCCAAAGGCCGGTGTTTTGGTACGACTACCACGGTAACATGTCCAGCTGCATGATAGCAGGTCCCCTTGGTATGGTTCAGGCATTTGGCCAAGAGAATTTCAGGATACTCTTCCAAGACCAAATGCTCAAAATCCCATAAAGTCACCGCCCGTTTTTTGTGCCTTAGCCGTTCGGAAATCCTTCTGTAAAAATTCAGATCCGATTCCAACCCTTTTCCTCCTACACTTGCATAAGGTTGCGCTATACTTTTGATCGGAGCACTTCGCTGTTCCAGTTTGGAAATAGTTTTAGAAGGCAACTGATTAGGCAAATGCGTGGCCTTCCAAGGATTCATGGCTTCTAATCTGACCGCTTGCGCATGAATATGATAACATCGGCAAACTGCATCACTCGAGGCATTCAACTTGATTCGCAACCAAGTCAAGCCCAATGGAAAAGCAGGATTATCATGTGTTATCGTCGCAGGTAATTGGATACTAATGATTCCTGAGGATAGAAAATTCTTGGTTTCATTGAGCAAAATAGCGTCCTTGGATAAAACTTGCCAACCTGATGAACCCAATACAGACCATTCCGCTGCTTCAGAAGTTACTTCTAAAGAGTTTTCAGTTCCCTCTTCGAGTTGAAAAAGCAAGGAAAGTGTATCATTGGCTAGCGCATGAGACAGTCCAAGATAAAGATGCCCTCCTTTTTTATAGGAAGAACTGAGTAAAGTTTTTCCTGTTCTTTCTCCCAAACCAAAAGGATGAATGTAAAACAGTTTATCATTGCCATATTCTTGGGTAATCTGCGTATGAGCCTTGTAAGAAAGCTTTAGATCCGCTGCTAAGGGTGTGTAGGGTTCATTGGGTAAAATCTTATCCTTTTCTTCCGAAGTTAGGACCATTGCTAAAATTTTGGGATACAGTTCATGCAAAAATGATTGTTGCAGATTTACCCGGATTTTAGCCTGAGGCATTTGTGAAATACTTTGGGTAAAACGGAGGTCAAAATGAAAATCATTACTCCCCTCTATTTTTTTGAAGAGTAAATGGGCGTCCGAATTATTTCTTAAAAGCTGACCATTTTGAAGTACTTGATACCTGTACGTAAAAAATTCATTGGAATTGACAATCATACTGGCAGTAGTTCTCGAAGAAACAGGTTCGGCTGTAGCATCCCTTCTCCCTTCCATTTTTCTTACGGGTATAGTAAAGTTTATAGAAGGATAATTCGTGATAAGTGAACCTGCTTTTGTCAGCATCTGATGATGAGCAACCATGGCATTCTGGGCCGTCACATAGAAGCCGGTTGAAACATTTTCTTTGGCCTGCTCCACATATGCGCTGTAATGCTCTCTGAAATCAGCTGGTGTATTTTTCCAAACAAAGGAAAGATTTACTTCTGTGCAGTTTTTCTTGAACGCTTCTCCATAACCAAAATTAAAACTTGATCCTGCAAAGGGTCTGGTGGAAAAAGGAAAAAATGGCTTGGTAGGATTCAGTAAGGTTTGATCATTTTCCAATGGTACGTTGCGAACCTCGCTGACGTCGACCGTCAAGTCTATGCTTGTAAATCCAACTTTTGCAAAATATTGGGAAATCACATAGGCATCTTCATCTTTTACTTCCCATTCAAATTTCAAGGCTGCAAGAGAATTCAGTTGACTCCAAACAGGGTCTTTACTCACTAAAGGAACTACTGAAGGAAAGCCATTATCCAAGTGGATCGTCAGCTTCAGTTTTTTGGGATTGGCTATTTCAACATCTGAGGGCAGTAAGTCTAATCCAACCCATTCTTTTTTGGTAGAAATGCTCAATTGCAAGGCATTGACCAAATCAACCGAAGAAAAGGGAATCTGGGCTTCAAACTCGAATTCCAAAACTATCCATCGCTCCCCCTCTTGCATCCAAAGGGTTGGGGAGGCAATGACAAATCCTATCTTCGGACGAGTTTGATTGGAATCCTCAAAGCCAGTGCTTTCACCAAAAGTTGGCCAACTTTCCTGCTTTTGAATAGCCTCACCATCTCCAGCTTCCCAGTCCTTGATGATGGCTTGTGCCAGTGTCCCGTTTTGTGGATGGTGAAAAATAGTACGGATATCAGCCACTTGTATAGCATTGATAACCGTTTCGGAGGAACTTTTGTACAAGAGATTTTCTCCAGCCTCGTTTTTTCCGGCCAAAAAGGAAGTCCCCGCAGCCAATCGATGGTTACTAGCTGCTTTAGCCAACTCTAACACCACAAAAACAGAGTCAGAAGTAGGTGCCTGTTTCTCAAATTTCAAGACTTCCTGATAGTAGAAATCCAAATGTCTTTTCGTTAAGCCATTGAATTGTGAGCGACTGATTTCCAACAACTTGAGAAAGGATATAAATAGCGTCAAATGAGGAGTAAGATTTCCTTGCTTTTCGTAGGATTCCAGGGATTTCTGAATTTGGTTTTTGATCGTATCAAGTTCAAAACCGCTTGCCTGTCCAAGTTCCTTTTGCGTATCCATCACTTGCTTAAAGAATTGTACCCAATCTCCATCCACTTGATTGGAGGAGTTAAAGTAATTCAGCTCTTTTGCCAGCTTACAGGCCACAATCACCCAATCCTCTACCCCAAGCTCCATCAATTGAAGCTGTGAAGGATCCAAATCCTTACGGTAACGGCTTTCTTGTGTAGAACCGTTACGGTTGTGAATACTCAAGCGATCGTTGGTAATAGCAGCCATACTTAGATTTCTATACCCTCATTTTTATAGAATGGAAACACCTTGTTTTTTCTTGAATTAGTCGCCCTCACCAAGTACGAGATGTCTATATTGACCCTGCCTTGGATGATATCGTCTTCGTATAGTTGAATTTTCAACACCTCTATTCTCGGTTCGTAATAAAGAATGGCTGTTTTGATCAAATCCGAAATGTATGTAATCAAAGTCCTATCCAAGGGATTGAAAAGCAATTCTTCCAGATTACAGCCAAACTTGGGATGCATGATGCGCTCCCCCTGTTTGGTAGTCAGCAAAATCTCCAGAGAACTTTCTATATCCAGTTCTCCCTCCAGCATGCGTGTGGCACTTGTCTCTTTGGAGAAAGTGGGAGGAAAAGACCAGCCACTTCCTAAAAATGGTTTTTTATTTTCCATAACTAACCTATTAAAACTGTAAATTCTCCTGCAGTTATAAACCCTCCATGGGCTGTACTATCTCCCATCCGTGCTGCTGGCATGCCGCCAATAAAGACAGTGGATGAACCTGCGATGATAGCATCCGGTGGGCCTGTGCAAACAGCCATATCACCTATTCGAGCTGCTGGCATCCCTCCGATCAAAACCGTCGCTTCACCCGGTGGAAGAATCGGTCCTCCTACATGCGGCACAGTCCCCGTCACCATTGGGCAACTATGCATATCTGTTATTCTAGCGGCAGGTTGTCCCATGGTTTAATTGATTTGTACTATACTTCCTTTCACGATTGTATTACCCCCACTACTAATCTCAGCACTTGCTGAACCACTCAATTTTGCCTCGGCACTGGCGGCTGCCTCTATATTCATACCCTCAAAAATGATATCCTTGGCAGCCTTGATTTTCAGATCTTTTTGAGTTAAAATCTGTATACCTTCCCCGTTCATAATCATTTGGTTATCGTGTTCATCCTGAAGTATCAATTCATCATTTTCTTCATTGATTTGAATCTTTTTTCCGGCTGGAGTTTCAATGCAAATTGTTTTGGTCTCATCATTGAATGTAATTTTCAATTGCTCTCGTGTGACTATGCCCTTGATTGGGTTAGGATCCTCTGCTTGAATGGGAGCTGGTTTTGCTCCACTGTGCAAGCCTCCCAAAACAACAGGCTGATTGGGGTCTTCATTTAGAAATCCTACTACTACTTCATCACCTATTTCCGGTCTGAAGAATACCCCTCGCTCATTTCCCGCATCAGGAGAAGCAACCCTGCACCAGACACCCTCGTCGGCAGTAGAAATGATAGGAATCTTCACCAATATCTTTTCTTCGCCTTGAGCATCTTCCAATTGGGAAACAAGGCCAATATGCAGGCCTTTAATGGCTGGAAGTAGTCCAGAGGCTGATGGTGCATGAATTGGATAGGTTTCGGAAAACCACTCTGGATTGAATCCAAACTGCACATCGACTGTCCAATTACCCTCATAAATCTGATGAAATACACCTGATACCCATGCTTTTCCAGAAAACCGTTCACCTACTCCCTCCAACTCTATGCAGGTATTCGGCAGCACTGTTGGTATCCCCTGAAACTTCACCCGACCACGGATTTTGGAAAGGGATTGATACAACATGGTACCCTCTGTCCAACTTTGAAGTAATTCATCGGAGAGATTCCCTCCATTCTTCAATTCATAGGTACTTAAACCAATCACTTTTGCCAGATCTTCGTTGCTTACATTGCCATGCAGACCCGTATTCTCGAGATTTTTTTCCCATTCGATGATTTCCTGACGCTCAGCATCCCATGTTTGGGCAGTGATTTTTTGGTATTGATTGCGTGCATCCATCTGGGCATCAAAATCTAAGATGGTCGCTCCAAAAGTTACCTTTTGAATTGAATCCTGTTCAAGTTCAGGCTTAGACATCTTCAATTGACCATCCGATACAAAACAAAGTAAGCCACAAGACTGAGCGCGGGAAACCATAAAATCCCAGTCAGTTGATTGGTACTGCACCAATTTTTTGTGGGTATAAGTGGTAGCCTCCAACTCAGTATCTAAGGTATAATTGGATAAGATGTTTTCTATAGCTTCCGAATCTGTTACATCGTGAAAGGTTTGGGTCTTTTTGCCTACGGTCATTTTGACGGCCTCATCCTTACATTCCACAATCAGCATGGATGAAGCACCCTTGATCTTAATTTGATGCTTGACGATGATTCCCTTAAAAATCAAGGCTTCCTCACTATGATATCCCGCAGAAATTTCCAATACATTTCCGGGTAATAAATTCGGCAGGTTACTCAATTGAAAATCCCTGCTAGCAGGGTCACCATCAGCAAAGATCAATTTAGCCATAGGTATCCGGTTCACTTCTTTGTGTACCGTCATACTGAGTAATTGGAATCTATTGGATACCTCTTCCCCATTGATGGTTACCGTAACAGTGACCAAATCTGGATTTCTTCCTGTCTGAAAGGACTCTGAATTGCTCATGAACTCGTCTTATCTAGTGGTGGGAAATAGATGTAGGTACCTACCTTCAAATTCCTGAAATCATAAATTCGATTGGCACGTGCCACTTCCAAATAATACTTAGAGTCTCCATAGATTCTATTGGCCATCAAAGGAAGCGTATCCCCTTGCTTGACCTCTCGGAAATGGGTCAAATCGGGGGACTGATTGTTCTCCATAGCCACCCGTAGATTGTCCTCTACAAAACCAATCACCTTCAAACTAGCCACCGCCCTCAGAGGTGTACCATCGGGTCTAAACAACTTGAAGGTGATATCCAAACTGGTCAACACGCCTTTGAACAAGAGCGAGCCCCAGGCGATTTTCAGGTAATTGGGCCGGTGTTGCTCTCCTTGGTAGTCAAAGGTGACTTTCTTAAACTGCTCTATATCATCGATAATGCCTTCAGAACTTGCCGGGCTATCTTTAATCGCTCCCGTACGGTCAAATAGAAATTCAAAGGTCAGCTCCTGAGGTAATATTTTATTGAATTTAGGCGCTGTACTGCTTGTTCCAGGTGCTTGGTCTTCGTTTTGAACAGTGGTATAGCTGAAAGTGTAAGTATCCGGGTTTAGCAATGCCGTATAGGTACCATCAGGTATCTCATTTTTGAATTCTTCATCGCTAAATGCTTTGATAAATAATTTTTTCAATGCTCCGGAGTTACTCATCATCGTTCCTTTTTGCGTTCAATTGTTTCAAGCACTGCATCCACCACTTCCTGTACCATATCCTTGGAGGAACCTGAAGTAGCTCTTGGAGCAGGTTCCCGTTCGGGTGTCACCTGCACTTTAATATGCAATTCTCTGATTTCTATAGGCATACCTTAGATTTTAATCATTTTGAAATAGTTGTACCGAAGTTCAAGGGTCTCCATGAGGACTTTGCTTTCTTGAGAATTCATCTCTGCTGATTCCCATTTGACAGGTATAGCCCCGACCACAGACCAACACATCAATGGCTCATGCTTTTCATTGAGCAATTTGACCATTAAGTCAATGGGCGAAAACTCAAAATCTTCGATGGCTTTTTGACACCATTGGATCAATTTGGATTCCACCACCAAGCCTCTTTTCAACATCAGCTGATTAAATTTGCTTTTAATGGGAAGTGCATGTTTAAACCTGTTTTCACCACCTTCCGAGACCTCCTCAATCTCCAATTCCGATACCAGCCCTGATACGGATTGAAACTGCACGTCCAACTGCTGAGAATCTATACCAAAAAACTCAACAATGAAGTGAAAGCCTACGGGTGGATAGTACGTCATGGGTTAGGAATGTAGAATGGTTAAGCCTTCATGAACCAACTCCATACTTTCAATGGCCACTTCATTCCCATCTGCTTTGAGGTCTGTGGATTGAATCTTGGTAGGCCAAGCATTTTTCACTTGCCAGACTACTACTGGTTCATGCTCCTCGTTGAGTAGGGCAATTGTCAGGTCTCTTCGTTCCACCTTATTCATGGAAATGGTCTTGTACCAATCAAAATAATCATTGTCACTGGCGAAGGTGCCACGTTTTAAGGTGATGTTGGCACTCTTTTTAAGGCCTGGCATCTTAATTTTTCCATATTCAGGACTGGCACCATGTCTGTATTCAATGACCTCTGTTTCCAGATCCAATCCGGAGACCTCTGTAAAACCTATTTTAGCCCCACCCCACTCAACTGTGAAATGAAACTTGGATAAAGGATAGCTCATAGTATGTTCTTATTTTGTTGATCAATGATTAAGATTCTTGCATTTTGTGAGAGAAATTCAGGACAATGAATTCCGCAGGTCTGACGACTGCCATTCCGATTTCCACAATCATGTAGCCATTAAGAATGTCCTGCGCTGTCATCGTCTGCCCCAAACCAATCCGCACATAAAAGGCATCGTCAGGTGTAGCACCGGCTAGTGCACCAGCTCTCCACTGAAGGATGAGAAAATTTTCTATCATAGCCCGAACTTTCACCCAAGTATTGGCATCGTTGGGTTCGAAGACAAACTGTTCGGTTGCCTTTTTGATTGACTCCTCTGCCATGTTGAAGAATCGACGAACAGGCACATAGCGCCACTCATTGTCATTACCGGCCAATGTTCGGGCTCCCCAAACCATGATACCTTTCCCGGTAAATGGCCTGATAGCATTGATAGATTTACCTGTAGCAGGATGGATATTCAAATTATCCTGTATCTGTCGGTCGATTAAGGTGGTCACATCAGCTACCTGATTGAGGGAAACGTTGGCAGGTGCTTTCCATACTCCCCGCTCGCTATCTACCGAAGCATAAACTCCCGCGATGGTAGAACTCGGAGGAAGGGTCAAATACTCCTTTCTGATGGATTGAAAGATATTTTTCAGTGCAGGGATGGCATCTTTGGCGGCTTCTTGTGTGCTCTTGATCAAGTCATCTGTACTCTCGATGATTACATCTAGTGAAGATCGCAATACAGGCCAGAATCCTGCAAGTGCCTGTACATGCGGAGAAATCCGATCTGAATTAGACGTACCAGTGCCAAAATAATCTGTGGAGGAAGAACTTGCAGCTGCCATATCCAGACCAGATGCAGATACTATGGAAAAGGCGGAAGAAAGGGCGCTGGAGTCTGCCATCATTTTTCTGATTTCCTCTACTATTTCAAAAATAGCCCCAGAGGATTCCGAACCACCTAACTTACCCTGAAGGGTCTCAAAAAGAAATCCTGCACTTCCTCGGTGTCGAATAGTAATATTGGTCAATGAGCCCACATCGATGGCATCCCTCACGGTGTCGATGACCTGTACATAAAATGTCAACAACTGAATAAGAGAGTCCCTATTTCTATTCAGACGAAGGTTAGCAATTAACCGCTCCGCTCTTGCCTCTATCGAAGTAAAAGCAGGTGTTCGGATACTATTGAAAACAGACTGGATTTCTTGAAAGTCATCTACCAAATTATCCAAACTGTTGGCTGTAGACTTAGCTGCAGCATCATCTATCAAATCGGCCAAGTCAATTGTTGATCCTCCGGAGGAAATACGGCCTTTGAGGTTTTTATAGGAAATATCCCTCGGTAGATTGGCTTTGATCCAGGGCGTGTAAGCAGCTCCGTATTTCAGGAAATTCATCCCGATACCATCCCGGAAATCATCCACAATTTCTGCATAGTCTTTACCCGCATTTTCTTTCAAATCAAACACACAAAAACGATCCTGCAAATCATTGCATTGTCTCAACATGGCACCATGCAAGGTATTCATATCTCCTTGAGACATAATGGAAGCATCTGGAGATAGTAGAATCGTAGGCTCATCTTGCTTACGAATGGCATCCAAACCTCTCAGCAATCCCGGACTGATGCCATCTCCATTTTGAACCGTATCTCCATATTTGCCTACCGAAACAATGTAGCAAGGCCCCCCACCATTGGCATAAAACATCCGAACAGCCTCATACAAATAGTAACGCTCTGAGACATCTACACCCAATACTTCATTATTGGGTCCTAGATTAATAGAATTGATGGTCACATCAGGAGCACCTCCGAAGAGTGTTACAAAATCAAGTACCGAGGTTATTCGCGTGGGCTTATTCAGCAAATCGTCGTTGTTGATCTTTTTAGCTTTTTGGGTATAGCCAATAAACGCAGGGATTGCGGTTTCTACTTGTGCAACCGAGGGAGGAAATTTGGAGACCTCCCGCACATAGACACCGGGGGTTTTGTATGTACTTGCCATAATTTGGTTGTTTTAGATGGTTAGAAATATTTCTGAAATAGCATTGGAGTTTTCTAGTGTTATTCTTGGAGATGCAGGATTGGGAAACTGTATCTCAAAAGATTCCACATCATCGATGTATTCATCAGTGATGGGAATAAATCCATTTTTCGTCATGGGTAAGCGCTGAGATGTGGTCAACACCTCCCCCGAACGGAAAATGTACCGCCAAAAGGACTGTCTATTGGGAAAGCGAATGGTCCAACTAGGAGCTGGAAGATATGTCCCATCAGCTGCCAAGATCCCCTCATAAGTGGAATCAAATGGAGAGACTGCAATGGAAAGTAACCCTATACAGCTTGTGGGCAGCAGCATTTCTTCTTGGAAATTTCTGATCAGTTGTTCCTTGGAAACTACAAAGGAACTATTGAGTATTCCTTGGTTAATTGCCGGTAAAGTGGGCATATAATCCACGGGTGGATGGTTTGCTAGGAATAGCAATTGGTCGGCATGGAGCTCCAAAGCCGTGTATTGTAAGAAATCAGGATCATTTAGGACCAGAAAAAATTGAAGCACATCTTCCGAACTCAAAGAAATCAACGGTCTGCGATCATCACTCAATTGACCAATCAATTGCCAACGATCTTCAGTACTTCTAGACAAAAGTCTATGATTGGTTAATAATTCGGTAGTAGCCTTACTTGGTACAATGCTTAGAAAATCATTCCAATGATATTTTCTGATCCGTTGTGCCTGAATTTCTTCATCTACATCTTCAAAGCGGGATAATCCTCTATCCAAAAAATAGTCATGCAAAATTCTGAGTTCTAAAATGGGTCTATATGTAATTACCTCCTGCATAGCTTACTTCGTTTTCAGTTGAACGGTGGTAATCTGACCAACTTGGGATTGTGGTATTCTCAATTCCAAATCAATTCCGCTGACCTTATAAATGGCCGCAGGCACCTGTTTGCATCCAATCGTTCCCCATATTTGATTCAATTCATCAAAGGAAGGATTATACAGCTCCATCGTAAATCTAAAATCAGCTATAGTTCTCAATTCCTCGCTATCCCGATTGAAGTGGGTGTTTTTATCAGTAAATATTCGCTTGGCTTGAAAGTATTCAATTAAAAAGGATAGGTTTTTGAGTGCATTATCATACCCTGCAAAATTACTGGCAAACATAACATAGAGGTTTAGAGGTACTTTTTTGTTCAGTCGCTGTACCTGATTATTGGCATGCATGTGGTTAGGTACATTTTTTAAAGTTGCCTCCTGCATGGTATGAATCAAGGATACGATAACCTTTTCAGCGCTTTCATCTTCTTCCAACTTACTTACATGATTGATTTCAACAATACCCGGTTGTTCCATGAGTTCTGCAAAGGCATTCCCAAGGTCAGCAGCGAGTATATGGAGGGTTTCGTAGATCATGATGTGCGATGTTAAAGCAGTTTACCTTCTTTCTTAAATTCCCGCTTAATCCCTTTGAGGAGACTTTGCATGGATAATTGCTTAGACTTTTGATGCAGGGACTGCAAACTTGCGTAGTGGACGATATTGACAATGTTTGCTCCATTGAGCTCGTAGCGCTTGGCTATCTCGGACAGTTCTTCCTTCTCTTCCAAGGGCAAACTTGTCGGTATTGATTTTTGCCAAATCTGTAGCCTTTCCTGGGCTTTGGGCATTTCAAACTCTATGATGGATTGAAATCTTCGGGTAAATGCGGTATCAATATTTCCTTTAAAATTAGAAGCCAAAATCACCAAGCCTTGATGGTTTTCTACCAATTGAAGTAAATAAGAAACTTCCTGATTGGCGTATTTATCATGGGCATCTTTGACATTCGTTCGCTTACCAAAAATGGCATCTGCTTCGTCAAAGAAAAGAATCCAATCCCGGTCACGGGCCTCTTCAAAGAGTAGGGCTAAATTTTTCTCTGTTTCCCCAATGTATTTTGATACTACTTGAGAAAGATCAATTCTGTACACGTCTTTATGCGTATGCTTACCCAAAAGCGTTGCTGTCAGTGTTTTGCCTGTACCGGAAGGCCCATAAAAAAGAGCAACATATCCTGATCGGATCTTTTTACCCAACACAGGATCTTGCAATAGCTGCTCATTGAACTCCAGCCATATTTTGATTTCTTCAATTTGAAGAGCCGTATGGTTACTCAAGATCAAGTCAGACCAATCCAAAGGCGTTTGCAGCAATTGAGCAGGAAATTTGGGATTCAATTCAGGACTGTACTTTTTACCCAAGACCAAAAGGTCTAAATACTCCTGACTGATCAAAAATGGTTGTGATAAGTGCGGTTCCCCCTCAGCTGGATGCGCAAGGGTGAGGATGTTTTTCTTAAACAGGAAATGATCTGGAGAAAATATGTTGAGGTATTGCACTCTAGCCTGTAAATCCTCACCTGCGAGCAGGTATAGGGTCATTTCCCCATTGGGAAGAATTCCCCGATGATTTTTGCCCTTGTAACCTCCGATAATCGGGAGTTCCTTAATTGGGTCAAAAACCTCCCGGATCGTTTGATACAAAAAGTTTGGATTAAGGTAAGGTATCAAACCCAATAAGATGACCGTTATCTCAGGAATTTGAAGTTGATGTTCACGGATAAATTTATCCATGGTCCCATTTCCGGAACTGGAAAAAGGTTGTTGGAACAAACCTTTTCGATGGTCCACTCGAAATTGAAAACAATCCAATAAAAACTTTTCAACACTAGCCACAATCATCCTTCAAGCAATAAAATTGAATCAGATACAGGACAATTTGAAAATCAGGTTTTGGGAAAGCCAAAAATAAATTTCCAAACAAAATAGACTAAGAAAAACCTCGAATGTCCGAGGACCGAACAGCAAAAGCTGCCTGCAAAATCAAAACAGTGTAAACTGAAAATCTCGCCCAGGGAGCGGAATTAAAATGATTTCCAAAAAGAATTACGCTGCATTTTATTTCAAAATAGGCCGTAAATAAAGTGTTTGGTGAAGACTATTTTAAAATATTCTTAATTATTAGTTCGAATCTAAAAAATAAAACCCACTATTACAAGCATTTAACAAAATTTATTCTTGAACTAAGGTGCTCTTGCAAATAAAGCAGATAAGAAAGATTTGACGAAGATTTAGTTTGGGAAGGGTTACTCCAACGTATTCAGAAAGCGGACAAATACAGCCACATCATTTCTTTTTAATCCATTTAATTCTTTCAAGGCCTCGGGCTTATCACCTATAAAATCTTTTAACCTCTTTTTCCAGTTTCCAAACAATGAGGTCGTGAAATTTACATAGTCACCGGAAGTTTTGCGCAGTACATAGTGAGAGTTAGCTACTTCCAATTCACGTTCGATACCTTTTACTTTCATTTCATAAAGTTCAAAATTCTCTCCTCCCTCAATCAGTCGGAAAAAGCCACTCCCATAACTTTTCTTGATATCAAAAAAACGATAAGTATAAGAAACTTGAGCAAATTCGAAACCATAAGCCAGTACTTCCTTTCTTGTAGCTTTGTAAACTTTCTCTTCTCCATTTTGCACCACTACCAACTCTTCAGAATTAGTAATAGGTGCTCTACCTGAGATTTTGATCTGTGTTTGTACAGTATCCTGATTGGAAAAAACCACAAATCCATTGACCAAATCATTGGCCATAGCATTCAACGACACAAATAAGCAAGCAACTGCAATCAAGTTTTTCATAGGTAATTCCATAACTTTCTTCGTCAAAATTAAGGGTATTGTTGGCAATTATACAAGAGGTAGGTAAGGAATTGATTTTTTCCTTGAAGTTTAATCCCAAAGGTCAGGGAATTGGCATGGGTTTTTAATGGATTTTCATTTGGTTTGATGCTAGGTTTTGGGATTTTTTTAAATGTAGAGGGCAAACTGTGTTCAAAAAAATAGAAGTCGATTTTTGAGAAATCGACCTCTACGTATGATTTTAGGCTATTTTGAATTTTTTCCAATAGCTTCCTATATCTAAAATAAATCAGGATTAAGCCAAAGCTTCTGATACTTTCCTTGCGGATCATACATCTCTGCTTGACGTTTGATGTTGAATACCCGATCTCTTGGGTCATTGCCAACACCTGCATTGTACATCCAATTCCCGTAGTTGGAGTGTACATCGTAGTCAATGAGCATACTTTCAAAATATTTGGCTGCGATACGCCAATCTTGCTTCCATTCTTTTGCCCAAAAACTGGCCACATTCTGTCTGCCGCGATTACTCATGAAACCTGTACGCTGCAGTTCGATCATATTAGCATTGACAAAAGGCTCACGCGTGTTGCCATTGACCCACTCACGAAAGGCTTTGTCATTGCTTTTCCACTCGTATTCAATGCCAAGAATACCGTCCAATTTGAAGATTTTCTTTCCGTGCTTTAATGACACATACTTGAAGTAATCACGCCAAATCAGTTCGAAAATCAACCAATACGTATCTTCATTCTTGCATACTTCACGCTCGTAATTTCTAACTTCCCAATAAATGGTTCGGGCTGAAATACTGCCGTTGGCAAGCCAGGCTGAAAGCTTGGAGCTGTAGCTTTCACCTATGAGTCCATTGCGCGTCTTTTTGTAGGTGGACAGGTTTTCTGTTTCGAAGAAGTACTCCTCGACTCGTTTGAGTGCTGCCGTCTCACCCCCGCGAAAAGGGAAAGCGGAGTTTTTATTTAGTCTGAAGGATTCCAATCCCAAATCTTCCAAAGTTGGCAGTTCATTGGATGTTTTGACAAAGTTTGATTCTGGCAGCGGCTTGACGTTTACACATGGACGCACTTTGCTTGCCTGTTCACACTTCTTCCTAAACACGGTAAACACTTCCGGGATTTGGTCAAAATTAGCGTAGGGAATATCATCCGGGTGAAACAAAAATTGATCGTAGGTTTCTACCCATTTCAAGCCACGGATATTTTCCAGGTTTTGAAGGTTCTCGTTTACTTCCATTTCGTCTGGCGTCCATTCTTTCTGAAGAAAAATAGCACTGATTTGGTGTTCTTCCACCAGTTTGGGAATTACGTTTTCAGGGGTATCATGAAAGACGTACAAAGGTATATTCAAGGCTGCCAAGTTATTCTTCAGATTCCGAATGGTCTCAAGCAGGAATTTTGCCCTGAATTTTTCAGTCTTTTTGAACCCATGCTTATTCGTTTCAAACTGTCGAGGGTCTAGGCAATATACCCCAACCGTTTTCCCGGTATTTTTTGTGGCACGATAGAGCGATTGATTATCCTGTGTTCTGAGGTCGTTTCGAAACCAGACTAAATTATTCATTATGTGTATTGGTAGGAAGTTTTGTTCAAATGGCCGTTCCTTACTGGCTGTTAACATGTAAACTTTTGATAATTGGCATTGTTTACAAGGCTTTTATTTAAAAGTCAAAAAAGCAAAAAATATTTAATCCTTTTCAGAGGTCAAGACTCAGCAAAGCAAGCCTATCAGGCTAAGATTTTTGGGAAGAATTGACGTTAAAAATCATTTTGTAAACGATTTTAGCCTGTTTTCTGCTTGCAATAAGGAATTATTGTTCCATAAAGGACCAACTTTAGAAAATCTACGGTGTAGGAACCCGATAGCTATTTCTGGAATGTTTCCGCAAGCGGCTCGGAAGGGACTTCACCAAGGATTATTTTAAAATCTGTGTATTAAACTGCGAGGATAATCCTACTTTTTTTTCAGTGGTTTCTGCGCATTCTGCGAGCCCTAATTTGCGTAAGAATGAGTTCGACCCTTTCAGGGTCCGGAGTTTGTGAATGGCTTATTTGCTAACCACGGGTTGCACCCGCGGCTATTGAAAGGTTTGACCACTTCGTGGTCGTAAGGTTGCTATCAGGATCAACAGGGGCTAATTCCGAAATTTGGTCACTGAGCACAGTTGGTGAGCTTGTCGAACCATGTCGAAGTGCCGCTGTACTCCACTTCGGTTTAACCCTTATATGTTTTCATGCATTTATTTCAGTTTCTTTATTGTGTTACTTTCAAGTAAGGATTTCATTTGGGTTATTGCTACTTTATTTAGTTCGATAAGGCGTTCTTTTTGCATTAATTCTTGTCGGATAAGTAAGGCATTAATACTTTCCATATTGCTCAATACAACTAATTGTTCCAATGTTGCATAGTCTCTTATGTTTCCATTTAGATCGGGATTACTGTCCCTCCACTCTTTTGCCGTAATTCCAAAAAGTGCTACATTCAATAGGTCGGCTTCATTGGCATAAACAAAACTTGCTTGTTGTTTCGTGACTTCTTGAGGTATCAGGTTTTCTTTGATAGCGTCTGTGTGAATATGGTAATTTACCTTGGCTAATGTCCTTTGTAGGTTCCATTCTAATTTCAGTCGATTGTTTTCATCATCTTTCAGTCGTTGAAATTCGTTGACCAAGTATATTTGAAACTCAGGACTTAACCACATTGCGAAGTGAAATGCAATGTCTTTGTGTGCATAAGTCCCACCGTAGCGCCCTGCTTTGACAAGCATGCCAACTGCATTTGTTCTTTCAATCCATTGTCCAACTGACATTATGAATCTATTCACTCCTGCCTCTTGGGTAATTACCCCGAATTCGGGGTAATTAAAATTTGGGTTGTTGATTTTTTCCCAAACCCCAATGTATTCCAATGTATTTTTGTTCGTAACCCATTTGCCGATTAGTCCACTTCCTTCACGAAAAGAAGCTGTCATATCGGTTAAGCTTATGTAGTCAGTTTCATTTTGATTGATTACCGTTATCGGAAATTCATTTACGTTTAGTTTTCTGCTTTTTGCCATGTTTTATTTCGCTAGCATCAAATTTACAAAAAGAAATTATGGTTGAAAAAAAGATATCCTTGTTGGCATTGATTCCTCATCACCTTAGCTGTTCTGTCCCTTACAAATGACCGCCAACTTCTTTATAAATCTAGAAAAACAAGAATTCTTAAACCATTTTTAAGACCTAAGTCTGGTTTAGCTCAAACCTAACCATTCCCCCTCAAACAAGAAATACCCTGATCACGGTATTTTTAGGTTTTTTATTGAATCCAGAAAATACGTATTTCTATGAGACAAACCCATCCACCGACCTATGCCTGCAAAATACCATTGTGAGGATTGTTGAATTGATATTCGTATGGAAAGAGGAATTACTTTTCCGTAAAAGATGAACTTTAGAATACCTACGGTGTAGGATCCTAGGGGCTATGCCTGGACTGTTTCCGCAACCGGCTCGGAAGGGACTTCACCAAGGATGATTTTAAAGTCTGTGTATTAAACTGCGAGGATAATCCTACTTTTTTTTCCGTGGCTTCTGCGCATTCCGCGAGCCCTAATTTGCGCAAGATTGAGTTCGACCCTTTCAGGGTCCGGAGTTTGTGAATGGCTTATCTTCTAACCACGGGTTGCACCCGCGGCTATTGAAAGGTTTGACCACTTCGTGGTCGTAAGGTCAACTTATGATTAAACTTTTACAGGAATCATAGTCCAAACTTCTTTTGCTTCATAGTCCATTCCAAGTTAGCAAAATCACAAAGCCATGCCCGTTTGGCACTTACAGCTTTTATTTTATTTATGTGATTTCTGCGCCTTCTGCGTGCAACCTCAATTTGCGTCAGCAAAAAATCTGTGGGAATCCGTGAATATCGAATTTAAAATCTGTGTTTAAAAAAACCTTCGAGGTCCCGAAGACCTCAAAGGTTTCATTTCATTTTCTTTCTGTGGCTTCTGCGCCTTCCGCGAGCTTATTTGCCGATACAGAATTTGGAGAAGATATTCGCTAGCAAATCGTCGGTTGTGATCTCGCCTGTGATCTCGCCTAGATAATGTAGCGATCTTCTGATATCCATGGCCAAGAAATCATTCGTTACTTCATTGTCCAAACCTGTCAAAACATCAATCAAGGACTCTCGGGTTTTATTCAGTGAATCGTAGTGGCGGATATTGGTCACAATGGTGTTGCCGGTCTTGAACTTGTCTAAGTTGACCAACTCCAAGATCCTTCTTTTCAGATCATCCAAATTTTCCTTCTTACCGGCAGAAATGAAAATCGTGTCCTTGTACGTGTTTCGAAGTTCTTCCACAATTGAAGGGGCTGCCTTATCAATTTTGTTGGCAACTTTCAGGAAAGGAACACCCAAATTTTCCAGTTTATTGATATCCCGATGAATCTCCACCATAGAAGTGTCGGTCAAGTCAAATAAATACAGGATAAGCGAAGCCGTCTTCATTTTTTCCTGCGTTCGACTCACACCGATCGCCTCAATCACATCCGTGGTCTCCCGCAAACCCGCGGTATCGATGAATCGGAATATCACCCCTCCAATATTGATTTCATCCTCGATAAAATCTCGGGTAGTACCCGCAATATCGGAAACAATGGCTTTCTCCTCGTTCAACAAAGCATTCAGCAAGGTGGACTTTCCTGCATTGGGCTTTCCAGCAATCACTGTCGGAACACCATTTTTGATCACATTCCCTAAATCAAAAGAGCCGATCAGCAATTCCACCACTTTCAGCAACTTCCCTACCAAAGCTCTTAAATCATCTCGAGAAGCAAACTCAACATCCTCTTCTGTAAAGTCCAACTCCAACTCAATCATGGAAGCAAAATGAATCAACTCCGCGCGCAAGCGACTAATTTCATTCGAAAAACCTCCCCGCATCTGATTCAAAGCTGCCTGATGGGAAGCTTCGGAATCCGAATGAATCAAATCCGCCACCGCCTCAGCCTGCGCTAAGTCAAACTGTCCATTCAAAAATGCCCGCTGGGTAAACTCCCCTGGCTTGGCAGGGCGAGCACCTTTGCGGATCAAAAGTTTGAGCACTTGATTCACGATATAGGAAGATCCATGGGTAGAGATTTCTACCACATTTTCTTTGGTGAAGGATTTGGGAGCTATAAACAAGGATACTAAGACCTCATCGATGATTTTTTCCCCATCACGGATAGTACCGAAATGGATGGTATGCGAGGCTTGCTTTTCCAGATCCTTGCCTTTGAAAACTTCATTGGTGAGCTTGATTGCATCCTTTCCGCTGAGTCGAATGACTGCAATGGCTCCCACTCCTTGGGGGGTAGCCAAGGCTATAATGGTATCTTCTTTTTGATGCAGTGAAAAACTCATAGGTACGTAAAGATTAAGGAAGGATTACTTCATAAAGCGTTCTAAGATTGCTGTAAGTCCTTCCAAAAAAGGCTCAGGCTTTCTATATCCGGGGTATTGGGTGATGTTTTCCATGGAAGCATCCATGATGATAAAATTGGGATAAGAAGTCACACGCATGGCACGAGCCATACTGGCTTCAGTATATGTTTGGCCCCTAAAGGTGATCTCACGATCTGTTTTCTCTGCATTCAATTTGACAGCATAGAAATTTGCATTGATATAGCTGACGACCGCAGGATCCATAAATGTTTCTTTGTCCATTTTTTTACACCATCCACACCAGTCCGTATAGACGTCCACAAAAACCATTTTTGGGTCTTGTATAGTTTTCTCAGCCGCTTCCTCAAAAGTCAACCAGGTGATTTCACTTTGAGCTAAAAGCTCTGCTGAGGCAGCAAAGATAAAAATTAGGGTCACTAAAGATGTTTTGATCATGCGCATGTCTAGACAATTATGAGTAAAAACAACAGCAGGTGAGTTACAGTTCACGGATTAATTGAATTTGATACCGATGGCAACCTGACCGGAATGAATCAAAGGGTTATTGAGCAGACGGGAACCTACCACACTGAGTTCATATTCCATGATTAGGAACAAGAAACTTGTAATTCCCAATTCAATCCCCGCTCCTACTCCTCCATAAAAACCGTATTCCTGAAGTTGGCGGTTGAAATTATCTCCTGTAACCGTGGATCGTGTTTGCTGGGCTCCAATCATTGCTTTGGCAAAAGCTTTGGAATCGTATTCGCTGAACATCAATTTTGGAACAAATGCAACAGGGATTACCCGCATTTGTTCATTGAATTCCCCATTGGGACGAGTATAGAGTGCATCGGATTGGATCAAGGAGCCCATAAAACCAAAAGCAATCGGTGATCGATAAGGCTGGAACTCATACATAGCATTGTATCGGATACCGGCTACACGCTCTTTAGACTGTTCTCCTTTGACTAGGGATTGTCCGACACCCACCCCAAACTTTACTTCTTGTGCCGCTGCAACACTTACACAGCAAAAGAAAACGATGATAGAAAAAAACCTTAAGGCCATAATTTAAAGCCGCCCTCGTAAGCAAGTTTATTGTTTCCTAATCTACAACCGGTCGGAACTTCAGTCAAATACTTCGATTTCCCTCCACCCAAGACGATGTCATCCGGTAAAAATGCGGCTTTGAATCGCTCTACTACTGCAAACACATGCTGCTGCCACTCTTCCTTTCCATACTTTTCCATTCCGCGGAAACCCACATAATCCTCAAAAGTACCACTTCTATAACTCAAATGGGCCAACTCCATGGGAAGCACGGTTCCATCTACTACTACCGCAGAGCCCAAGCCAGTTCCTAATCCTAAAAATAATAAAACTCCTGAACCTTGATAAGAACCCAAAGCCTGCATAGCGGCGTCATTCATTAGCTTGGTGGGTTTACCAAAAGCTTGTTCAAAATCAAACCCAACCCAGCCACTACCAAGGTTTGCGGGTTCGTTGATAATTTTTCCTGCTTTGATGATTCCTGGAAAACCGATGGAAATCACGTCAAATTCCCAATCTTTAACCATTTCCATAACACCTTCTACCATTAAAGCAGGAGTGATATGTGGTCCTGAGGGAAATTTTCTACGTTCTTCGGGGCCTTCAATTTTAGCTTTAATGTTGGTGCCTCCGATGTCAAGTGTAAGCTTCTTCACTGATGATTTTTTTTTGCAAGTTAAAAAAAGCGGGGTTCATGTCCTACTTTTTACTTTGTCAAAAGCTTCAATTGAGTTGAAAAAATATTACTCATTGATCCAACATACCAAGATCTTCAAATGAAGCCAAATAAAAATATCTCACCATTCATTTCATTTTCTTTTTTCTGCTATTCAACACATAAATATTGCTTTGTGACTCGAAAACCCAATTAAATTTCTTTTTTTATTCTTTTTTTGAGATTTAATTTCTATACTAGCACATCTTTAATTTAACAATCATCAACTTATGTTTAAGAAAAATTACCAAAACTGGTCAACCAAATGGGGTGCATTCCTCCTTGGGTTGGTCTTTCTCGCAGCCTCCTGTCAGGAAAGACAAGAAGATTTATCTATGCTTGATGCCGACATGGCGTCTATTGACAAACTGGAAGGACCCATTCCAGGTAAATACATAGTGGTCTTACACGAGGAAACTTTGAATTTTAGAAAAACAGACAATTATGATCTTGTACAGGCTGGCATGCGTGAAGTAGCTAGAGGTATATTATCTCGCTATGAAGTGGCTGACGAAGCCGTTGACGTGGTTTTTGGTAATTTGATGCCTGGTTTTGCAGTTTCCTTAACTGACAATCAAGTAGCGTTATTAAAAAATGACCCAGCTGTCAATTATATTGAGCAGGATGGCTATGTGCATGCATATTCCACGACTCAAACCAATGCTACTTGGGGTTTGGATAGAATCGATCAGCGAAGCCTTCCTTTAAATGGAACCTATACATACACTGCCACAGGTCAAGGTGTGACTGCATACATCATCGATACGGGAATCCGTACAGATCATGTGGAATTTGGTGGTAGAGCGCTAAGAGGTTATGATGCTTTCGGAGGCAATTCAGAAGACTGTAATGGTCACGGAACGCACGTCGCCGGTACTGTAGGTGGAACTACTTACGGTGTTGCAAAAAATGTAACATTGGTAGGTGTTCGTGTCTTGGATTGCAGAGGATCTGGTTCTTTCAGTGGTGTAATCGCAGGTATGGACTGGGTAGCTGCCGAAGCTAGCGGACCTTCCGTTGCGAATATGTCTTTGGGTGGTGGTAGCAGTACTGCTGTCAATGACGCGGTAGCCCGTATGTATAATGCTGGTGTTCCAGTGATCGTAGCTGCTGGAAATAGCAATGCAAATGCATGTAATGCTTCTCCTGCTGGTGCTCCTAGAGCCTATACCGTGGGATCTACTGTAAACAATGACAGCCGTTCATCCTTCTCTAACTTCGGAAATTGCGTGGATATCTTTGCCCCTGGATCTTCCATCACAGCGGCTTGGCATACAAGCTCTACGGCTATCAATACCATCTCCGGTACTTCCATGGCATCTCCTCACGTGGCAGGTGTAGCAGCATTATTCTTGCAAGGAAGCCCTTCTGCAAGTTCTCAAGCAGTATACGATTTCTTAACTGAGACCTCAACAAAAAATATTGTTACAAATTCCAACTCTGTCAATAATCATCTGTTGTTCTCTTTGGGAAGCGGAAGCACCACTCCAGATCCGGATCAAACTCCTGACCCAGACCCAACTCCTGATCCAGAGCCAGAGCCTGAAGAGCCTGCTGATGGTATACAGCTAAGCGGATCTGGAACAAAAGTTCAGGGTAGATGGAGAGCAAGCTTGAACTGGTCGGGTGCTACTTCTGCTCAGGTAGATATCTTTAGAAATGGTACAAAAATCGCTACTGTGAACAACTCTGGTTCCTATGTAGATCAGACCAACTTCAGAGGTGGAGGAACTTTAACTTACACTGTGTGTGAAGCTGGTAGCAGCACTTGCTCAAGCGCAGTAACAATTAGTTTCTAAAAAAATTAATCACCTATTTTTAAAAGCCAGCCCTGAATTCAAGGCTGGCTTTTTTATGGTGTGAAAAAAGGAAAAACTCCTTATTCTGAACTACCAGAGAGTATAAAAATTATACTAGAGGGAATAGTAAGCTCCGTTCCTTGTGGCTCCAATAACTGCTCCATTTGAAAACCTGCCTGTGAAAAAAGCAAAATCCAATCTTGTAATGTTCTAGCATACCAAGGATGTCCATTCGTAAAATTCCCCGGTAATCCTTTCCAAGCATCTGCTATCCACTGGCTTTCATAGCGCAAACCCATGGAGATAAGCGCCAACGGATGGAGCGTTTGTATATATACTTTTCCATCTTGCTTTAACAAGGGTTTTACTGCTTTCAACAAAGCTTCGGTATCAACATCCCCATACAGACAAAAATTAAACACCAGCCCGCTAAACGGCTGTTTAGCCAACTGATCCAATAATGGGAATGTACCTTTCTTTTGAGACCAGGCAATGATCTGTTCAAAACTTAAGCAATCAAATCCATCTGAAGACCCCTGTTTTTTGGCTTCTTCGATCAAGCCTTCTGTACCATCAATGCCGAAGGTTTGAAAGCCCACCTTCTGTAAGGCACGACAAAGCCACCCTTCCCCACAGCCTAGGTCCAGAATACTTCCTTGACAGTTTTGTACCACCGCTTCCACAATTGCTGGATTAGTGATAGCCCTCGAGGGAATACTGTTGGTTTGAATTACATGAACCCACTCTCCTACATTTGTTTTCCAGGTTTCTATGGTCTGACTCATAAAACTATTTTTCAATGATTTACTAAAATTTAGACAAAAAAAGAAGCTACTCTTTGCAAAGTAGCTTCTTGGTATATAGGATTAGATCGGTGGATTGGCAGGTGTGTTAGGGTTATTATTCCGCTCTCGTAAAGGGAAAGGATAGAAATTTCTATTTCTTTCTTCCTGAAACTGACGAGACCCTGTTGGAGCAGGCCGATTGAATCTTCTGCTATCAACCAAACTCACCCCAGTAAAGAACAACTCGAGTCTTCTATTGACATACACCTCATTTAATAAAGCATCAATAGTCATGGGGCCACTGTATGGGCTAAGATCAGCATTGATTCCAAATGGATCATTGGTCTTGGTGCGTACATCGTTGATGGCACTGACAGCTGCCTGCAAATCCGGAGATGACTTTCTCAGGTTTGCTTCAGCTATAATCAGGGACATTTCTCCCGGCAAATAGACAGGAATCGGTCCCGTATCCGTCGTGAAAAATCCAGCTAATGTTTCTAAAGGAAAACCATTGATATTGATCGCATCTGAAGGTACTAAGTAAAAATCAAACCTTCCATCTGCTGGGTCCAGGGTAAAGCTTGCAGGTAAACCAAAATTATCTCTTGGTCTGAAATTAGGAGCATTATTTAAGAAGACGCGTGCCCAAACAGGATTTTGGTTCAATTGATCATAAGCAAAAACGGAAGTTGAAGATCTGTCAACAGCATTGGCTGCTGTAATAGCTGCATCATAATTCCCGGCAAACAAATTGAAGCGGGCTAAATATGCATTCACAGAATTGCGGATATCAATATTTCCTCTGAGAAGCGCATTGCTAAACTCAGAACTGATATCTCCTGAAAGGTTGGTTCTCGCCACCTCCAGCAAACGGATTGCCTCCTGATATGCCTGTTCTCTCGTAACAAACTGAGCCTGATTATTTCTATTGGTCTGAATCACCACTTGGCTATAGTTTTGAGTTAAAGCACCAATAGCCATTGCTTTGAACCAAGAACCATAGGCAATCAAATTGGCCCTTGTAGTAGGCGCTAATTCAACCCGCTCTGCCGCCTGAATCAAATCCTCACTCATGGACATCACCCGCAACATCGTAGCCCAGAGGCCTTCCACATTGGTATTAAAGTCCTGCAAGGCATCGCCTCCCTCCTCTAGCTCTATCATGTTGATAAATGTGGTTGTGATGGCTGCTTCGCGCGCAGTTACTGCGTTATTTTCTACCATAAATCGAATTCCTGATGTGGAATACAATTGTTTGATTCCCACCCCAAGTGCAAATAATCCCTCACGTGAATTGAGCACCTGCGCGTCGGTAGGTGCATTAGGATTGGTAAATTCGGTTTCGCAACTTACACCTATCACCAAGACTAGACTTAGCAATAAAGCTGTAATTGTATTTTGAGATCGTTTCATAGGTTGAAATTTTTGATCATTGAATTTCTTAACTAACATTAAAAGGTCAGGTTTACGCCCAACTGAATGGTTCTCGGAATCGGAACCCCACCAAAGTCAAATCCTCTGACTCCATTGCTTTGCCCCGGAGTATTGATTTCCGGATCCCAACCTGTGTAGTTATCAATGGAAAGGATATTTCTACCGATCAGGCTAAAGCGTACATTTTGGATACCTCCTTTGTTAGGCTTGTAATTGTAACCGATTGCCAACTCTCTTAATTTGACAAATGAACCATCTTCTACAAACTCTTCAAAAATACCAGCCTGAACTCCTCCAGTTCCTTTTGGAATCTCGCCTAATAGTTCTCGTCCGGCATTTACACCTCCGCCAAATAAGGCATTATCGAGTAGCCTTCTATTCCAATTGAATACATCAAAACCCATCACAGCATCCCATTGCATTCTAAATGAGAAATTTTTATAACTGAATTCATTGATTACAGATCCAAACCAATCTGGGTTAGGGTCACCAATCACTTTCACATTTCTTCCCTCTTCTGTCACACCTCTAAACGGAAAACCATTGGCATCCAATGCAATGTTTCCATTGGCATCACGCGCATAAAACCCTTGGAAAAACACACCAATGGGTTCACCCGCTCTCACCACTGAAGTACCGAAGCTTCCCGGTAAAACTACCTGCTCTCCCACTACCTCCAAGACTTCATTTCTAATTCGGGTATAGGTCGTCGTAATATCCCAATTAAAATCTTTGGTTCTCACGGGATTAATGCGAAGCAATAACTCTATCCCTTTATTCTGCATTCGTCCGACGTTTTCAAACCTGGTGGTAAAACCGGTAGAAGAAGCAACTTCTCTTTGCAATAAAAGATCTGATATCTGCTGATTGAACACAGTAAATTCCAAACCTACACGATCGTTCCAAAAACTTGCATCAAACCCATATTCAAATTCCTCCATGATCTCAGGAGCCAAGTTTTCATTCCCCAGCAAGGTAGAAGAAACCACCCCACTCACACCTCCTAATGCAAAAGGATTATAATTCAAGAAACGGTCAAATGCCCCGATGGCGGTCAAATTACCTGCTTGCCCCCAAGAGGTCCTTAATTTCAAGTTACTGATGTTATTCCCAAAAGTTCTTTTGAAAAATTCTTCTTGAGAAATCACATAAGAACCACTTGCTTTTCCATATAACTGTGTACGTTCCTCAGGTCCAAAAACAGAAGCTCCATCCAAACGTAAGGCTCCAGTCAGAAAAAGTTTTTCTTTGATGCCAAAGGTTTGTTGCACAAATCCACCCCAATAAGACACATCACTTCTGCTGTCAATAGCACCTATAATGGTACCACCGGTGGCTGTCCTAACTGTTGGTGCCAATCTGTCGGAGGTCAATCCAATGCGGGTAAAACCATCTTGTTGCCAAGTACCTCCTACTACTGTGGTAGATCTAATACTGGAAGAAAGATCTGTCTCATAGCTGATGTTCAGGTCATTATTAAACTGATACACATTCGCATCACCCCGGGTAGCCCAACCCAAAGCATTGGAAGAAGTATTGCCCACAGGAATAAAACCAAAAGCCGACTGATTGTAGTAGTCAAATCCAAGAATGTAGGTGATGTTGAGTTTCTCTGTTGGATTGGCATTAATGGTTAGGTTAGTGATCGCACGATTGGTCGTCTGACCATAGTCAAATCGATTGACTGCCTCCAAAGGATTGGAACGAGGCACCAATAAGGATGTCGCAGGATAGACACCTGATGCATCAGGTCTTGGATTTACCCGGTTGTTTGAAAATACAAAACCGGTCAACGCACCATCTACTGCGTTGATACCGCCGTTTGGCATATCTGCACTTTGACTACGGCTATAATTGACACCAAAACTGAATTTCAACCAATCGCTTACAGTCTGATCCACATTCAAACGGGCTCCAAAACGTTGGAAATTGGTATTTTGAATGATACCACCATTGTTCAAATAACCTATGGATCCAAAGTATTTCGTTTTGTCGGAACCTCCACTGACGGAAAGATTATTTTCTGTCCCATAAGCTGTGCGGAAAATCAGGTCCTGATAGTCAAATCGCTCCACTGGAAAAGTCTCAAAGTTATTTCTATTCCCTGGTACTGTCCAATCCAACGGAACTTGGTTGAAAGGAATTTTTCTTCTCAATTCATTGGATCGGAAAGCTGTGGAAAGGCTGAATTGTGGTTTTCCTGATTTACCTCGCTTGGTAAAGATCTGAACGACTCCATTACTTGCCCGTGAACCATAGATGGCCGCCGCTGCTGCCCCTTTCAATACTTCAATCCGCTCAATATCAGCCGGATTAATGTCCACTAATCTATTTTGAGCGGTACCTCCGATGTCTACCAATTGATTACTGTTGTTGTTGACTAAAACACCATCGATGATATACAAGGGATCCGAGCTACCGGTAATGGTACTTGATCCTCTTAGTCGAACCGAAATACCCCCAGCTGGATCTCCAGAGTTTTGCTGTACCAATGCCCCTGCAATTTTACCTGATAATGCTTGATCTACGGCAATTGCTCCTGTTTCTTCCAACTCACGTTGTCCTACGGTGGCAATTGCGTTTCCCAGTTGTCTTCTAGAGGTACCCGCAGAAGTTCCTGTAATGATCACCTCATCCAAATTCATTAAATCAGGATTCAATGCAAAATTGTTGGTAATTTCAGTCTGATTGCCAAGTGTCAGTTCAAGGTTTCGAGAGGCATAGCCAATCGCCCTTACAACCAAACGGATTGATCCAGGACCCTGATTTAAACTCAACATGTAATTCCCATCCAAATCAGAGACGGCCCCAATGCTCGTTCCTGTTATTGCAACAGTGGCACCAAATACCTCTTCACCAGTCCGGCTATCTGTAATTTTACCTTTTAAGGTGTATGCTTGTTGGGCAATCCCCACCTGGGCAATTCCAAAAACGGCAAGAAGCGTAAAAAACAGCAACTTCCGAATGCTTTGCACAATTTTGTAGTTTTGTAACATAGGTTTTTTTTGAGTTAGGTGAATAACTTATGAAGCTTTACTTATAAATTTTCAGGCTGTTTCATTGATGAAAATTCATGTAATGAAAAAACCTTTCTCTACAATTCTAATAAATAATTACTCAACAATAAACAACTTTTATAATTTTTTTTAATAATGCAAGCAAAAAAAGACTAATCTTTTGAAGATTGAAATCCCTCGAAATATTATTTTGAAACAATTGCAAGCACCCTTTAAAAATGATTTTAGAAAATAGAAAAGTAAAAACGCTCAAAATCTTGCAATTTATTGCAAAAAAAAGCATCAAAAAAAAGCATCAAACCAATGAGGTTTGATGCTTTCCCTAGTCTTCTGTGTGTAATCTATCCTATCCGATAGGTCTGTGAGATTGACTATCCCAACCAGCTATGCCAAGGAATTCTAGATAGAATTAATACTAAACCAATCCCATACATCATGTAGATAGATCTGAATTTGGCTTTGCTCTCTGTTAATTTCTTAGCGCGGATATAACCAACAGAAATCAATACAATTGCTATGATATTGATTACTGGATGCTCCAACGCGGTAAGACGTGCAATTTTGTCTCCCATGGCGCCACCTCCAGTCAAAAGGGAGAAACCTACCGGGCTAACAAAGTATAAAATCAATCCTACTAATAGTTGGATGTGGGATAGAATAAAAGCAATCATGGCAAATTTTCGGTCTTTTTCCGTAAACTCCCGATTGCTCAATGCACCTACCAATGCATAAATCATCACTATCAATAAGGCTGCCAAGGCCAAATAAGCCAGGCCAGAATGCGCATGCTTTAATCCTATGTACATATGTTTACCGTTTGAATAAGGGACGAAATTAAGAGGGAAAGGTTGAACAAACAAGGGAAATTACCGAAGAAGTTAACGGTAACTAGTGTAGTGGTGTCCACTGCTAACCCCCACTGTCAACGGTTGGGCGAACAGTGAACAGTGAGCAGTGGAATAGTGAACAGTGCCTGTGCTGAGCGCAGTCGAAGCAAACGGTTAGGAAAGAAAAATTAGAAATGAAGATTGATCAAAGGTTGAACCTTCTTGATTTCCGGGACAAGATTTGTCTCTTGTTCCTAGTTTTTAAACTCCTTACCAACAGTAGACAAGCTCGCTTCTCGTCTCTTAAGTCTTAACTCTTGTTTCTTGATTCTTGATTCTTGTTTCTTGTTTCTTATTTCCATTACTCAAATCCCTACTTGGTACTTCGTACTTGGTTCTTGGTACTTGGTACTTGGTACTTGGTACTTGGTACAAAAAAATTCTATTCCAACTTCAACTTCTGCGCCAAGGCAGAACCAGCCATTAATTGGAGGGCATGATAAATCATCAGCGGAAGCAAGATAAGTCCAAACATAACGGGGTCGGGAAACATAACTCTACCCATGACAGCCCCTTGCACCAAAGATTTTTTGCTTCCGCAAAAAATCACTGTGATGGTGTCTTCCCTCGAAAATTTCAATGCATAGGACAATCCCCACATAGCCAAAGCCATTAAGACAAACAATAGCAACATCAATCCACCAAGTCCCATGATAGTAGCGGCACTGTGATCATCAAACATTTTCTCTGCGAAGGATTCAGCAAAAGCCGAGAAAATAATCAATAAAATAATTCCCTGATCAAAGTTTTTCAAGGCTTTTGAAAACTTATTAACAAAACCAATCAGGTACTGATGCATCAAAAGGCCAATAATCACAGGGAGCAAAACCTGTAAGCTCAATTTGATGAAAGTATCTGTTAAGTCAAAAGCCACTGCTGTCTCTGGAAGCATCACATCCATCCAAAGAGGCGTAATGAAAATTCCTACCATACTTGAAATGCTGGCATTGAAAATAGCCGCAGGGAGATTCCCTCCTGCTATAGACACCATCACAACTGATGAAGAAACAGTTGAAGGTAATGCGGCTAAATAAAATGTTCCCAACCAAAAATAATTACTTTCATCTCCGAAAATCTGGTACAAAAACAGAATAAATAAAGGGAAGATCAGGAAGGTGGTTGCTTGAATCAGGATGTGCAAACGCCAGTTTTTAAGTCCTTCCTTAAGCTTTTGAGGGCTGAGCTTGACCCCATAAAAAAAGAAAATCACCGAGATTCCAACGGCAGTAATTTCCTTCAAAGGTAATGGCCCATCGCTCGTCCCCCATTGTGGAAAAAATTTAGCCACTACAATCATTCCTACCAGCAAAAAGAAAAAATTATTGATGCCTACTTTGGTAAGTGTATTTCTGATTTTGGACATTCCTTTCCTTCAATTAGCGTAGATTGGGAACTTGTTGTCTTCGGATATTATCACAACATACGGCAGTTGCAATAGCAACATTCAACGATTCGGCTTTACCAAATGCTGGGATTTTAACCTTATGCGTTACAAACTTTTCTACCGCTTTCGAAATCCCCTGAGATTCGTTACCCATCAATAGAATGCCCCCTTGAGGAAAACTAGCTTCATAAATTGAGCTACCATCCAAGAAAGCGCCATAAACAGGTAGTTTTATTGACGCTAAATAGTTTGTTAATTCACAATAATGAATCTGTACCCGCGTAAATGAACCCATACTTGCATTCAGCACTTTGGGATTATAGAAGTCTGCGGACTCATCAGATAAGAGGATTTTTTTAATGCCATACCAATCAGCAATTCGGATAATCGTACCCAGATTCCCTGGGTCACGCACATCGTCCAAAGCAATTGCCCACTCATTGGAGTCTATTCCGATGGATTGATTGTCTTTAATTTTGGCAACGGCTAGGGCTGCATCGTTGCTTTGAAAAGTTCCTGCTGCAACCAATTCCTGCTCCTTTACAGAAATCACCTGCGCCTTGGATTGTTTCAGCAACCTTCCATATTCGTTTTCAAATTTGTCCGTGACCAGGATATGGCTGATTTCGTAATCAGAAAGCAATAATTCTGTAACATTTTTGCTACCTTCCACAAAAAAAGACTGCTCCTGCTTGCGGAATTTTTTTTGGTGTAAGGATTTAATAAACTTAAGCGTATTTTTGCTTAGCATTCGGTAATTGCCTCGTTGTGATCAAAGCCAAATATATAAACTTTCTCTTGCTTGTACTTTTATTTTCTTCATGTTCGCTTACACGTGGACTCAAGGAAGGAGAATATTTATTAACCAATACCACCATTAAAGGCATTAATGAAGCAGATAAAGGAGCGCTCAATAATCTCATAAGACAACAACCCAATACTACTGTCCCTTTGATCGGAACTTCTGTAGGTGTTTCTATTTATAATTTTGGCTTATCAATCTTTGACAGTGCTAAACATGAAAATCGGCGGGATAATTTTCAGCAAGAACGCAGGGCTCTTTTGGCCAAACGAGATACCGTTGTTTGGGATAGAAAAGAACAGCGCCGGTTTATCAAAATCAATAACAATCTAAGCTCTCTAGAAAAAAAGCTTAGCTATGGTAATTTCTTTATGCGAACGGGCAATCCCAGAGTAGTTTACGATTCTATTATCACGGCTGAATCCAGCAAACAAATGCTCTATTACCTTCAGAATAATGGTTTTTTTGATGCCCAAACGGATTTTATTGTTCGCAAACAAGGAAAAAAAGCAGTTGTAGACTATTTGATTTCGGAAAATGCCGTTTATAAAATTGATTCGTTTTACACCAGGTCTGAAAATGAAGACATTTACAAGTTATTAACTGCACGTAACCAAAATTCATTTGTCAAATCGGGAAATGCTTATGCACAAAGTAATCTTACTAAAGAACGTCAGCGAGTAGAAGACTTGTTGAAGGATAATGGGTTTTACACCTTTACCCGCTCATACATAGAGTACAATGTGTACAAAGATACTGTGTCGCACATTGTGAATATTGAACAAATCATCCGTAAGCCCATCTATGCTGATAGTCATCAGGTTTTTGTGCTAGACTCTATTTACTTTACCTTAGATGCGCCAGAAGATGTAGTATTCCGAAATAATCAGCGTACCCGTCATCGTGATGTAAATTTTGAATTGTATGATGACAAGTACTCCGAAAAAATAATTTCTTCCCGGATATTTTTGAACAAAGGCGATTTATACAATAAAACCAACGTCATAGAAACACAACGACAGTTGGCCAATTTGGACTTATTTCGTTTTGTAAATATTGCCTTCGATACCTTGGGAGATGTTTTAAGGCCAAGAATTTTCACTCAACCCAACCAAAAATATCAAATCACCAATCAATTAGGAGCAAGCATCACCGAACAGGTGCCGGGACCATTTTTTTCCCACTCTCTAAGAAATAGAAACCTTTTCCGAGGTGCTGAAATATTTGAGTTTTTCTTCCGCGCTGGTTTGGAAGGAGTAGTTTCTGCTACGGGAGAAGGTGGTGTATTCCGAAGCCGGGAATTGAATACCTCTGCATCCATTATTTTCCCTCAATTTCTATTTCCATTTTCAAGTAATTCATTGGAGAAATATGGTAGATATAACCCTAGAACACGCACTTTGATTGGTTATAATTACGTGGACCGACCTGAATATATTCGGGAAAGTGTAAATGGTGTATTGAGTTATAATTGGAATACAAGAAATCTCCGTCAACAGTATACACTCAATGTATTGGATGCCAACTTTATTCGCTCAAATCTGAGCAATGATTTTAGGGAGATATTGGAAGATTTACAAAATCAGGGTAACAACTTGATCAATTCCTTCCTTCCCTCCTATGTGAGTAGTATTTCAGGACAAGTGATAATTAATTTCAATCAGTATGGAGCGTTTCAGCGGAATAAAGCCTCTTTATTGCGCCTTTTTGCTGAAAGCGGGGGGTCAACTTTGAATTTCGTCAACAATAGCTTTGTTGAAGAACGAAACTTGGCCTATTTTCAATTTTTAAAGTTTCAGGCAGATTTTAGAAGATATATTCCATTAACACGGGAGCAAACATTCGCTTATCGTCTGAATTTAGGTATGGCGAGACCTTATGGTGTCAGCAATGGGATTTTGCCTTATGAGAAATATTTCTTCGCTGGAGGTAGTACAGGTATTCGTGCTTGGCAGCCTAGGCGACTGGGGCCAGGTAGCTTTACCCCTCCTACACTCGAAAACGGACTATTTGATTATCGATTTGAGCAACCCGGAGATATTTTGTTTGAAGGCATGTTTGAATTGCGCTCAAAAATATATGGATACTTTGATGGAGCTTTTTTTGTGGATATAGGTAACTCTTGGACCTTTTTGGAAGACCCAACCCGACCGGGTGCAAATTTTGAATTTAATAGATTTTATCGTGAATTAGCAGTTGGCACAGGTCTCGGATTACGAATGGATTTTGACTTTTTAGTGCTCCGTTTGGATTTGGGAATCAAGGCGGTAGATCCTGCTAGGGAAGTTGGGCAACGATTTGTCCTTAATGAGTTTTTTACTTCCCGATTAGGAAGAAGCAATGCTGTATTCAATATAGGAATCGGGTATCCATTTTAAATTCTTTGGTAAGAAACAGCATATTCTCTCCCTGACGTGGAAATATTTGATCAAATTGTATAATTTAGACCTTTCAACCAAAAACTTTTTCTAAACAATGACAACAGTAGATCCAAAGATCATCGCAAAAGCCGAATCTTGGCTGAATAGCAACATTGACGAAAAAAGTAAAGCACAAATAAAGTCTTTGCTTGCATCTGATGACTCCACCGAATTGATTGACTCCTTTTATACAGAGCTCGAGTTTGGTACGGGTGGTTTAAGAGGAATCATGGGTGTGGGTTCGAACCGTATGAATGTGTACACCGTTGCCATGGCTACACAGGGTCTTGCGAATTATTTACTTAAAAGCTTTCCAGGAGAGGATATTTCTGTAGCGATTACCCATGACTGTCGCATCAATAATACGCTTTTTGCGGAAACTACCGCCAATGTATTCACTGCCAATGGTATTCGTGTGAAGTATTTCCGAGAAATGCGTCCTACTCCTATGCTTTCCTTTGCTATCCGGTATTTTGGCTGTAAAAGTGGTGTGATGGTCACTGCATCCCATAATCCAAAAGAATACAACGGTTATAAGGCTTATTGGAACGATGGTGGGCAAGTAGTAGCGCCTCATGATAAAAATATCATCGCTGAAGTACAGAAAATCACTTCCGTAGACGATGTTAATTGGAATAAGAATGATGCTTTATTAGAGTATATTGAATCTGACTTTGATGCTATTTATTTGAGTTTAGTTCAAGACTTAAGTCTGTCTTCGGATGCTATCCAGGCAAATAAATCTATGCCCATAGTCTTCTCTCCTATCCACGGTGCTTCGAGTAAAATGGTGCCTGCTGCTTTGAAGGCTTTTGGTTTTGAAAATGTGCATGTGGTCAAAGAACAAGCAGAACCAGATGGAACATTCCCTACCGTGATTTATCCAAACCCGGAAGAAGCTGAGGCTTTGACCATGGCATTGGCACTTGGTAAAGAAGTTGGGGCTGAATTGGTATTGGCCTGTGACCCAGATGGTGATCGCTATGCCGCTTGCGTACCAGATGGAAAAGGTGGCTATGAATTATTGAATGGTAACCAAACAGGTTCCTTGTTAACCTATTACCTTTTGAGCAAATGGAAAGAGCAAGGAAAATTAGATGGAAATCAGTTTTTAGTCAATACGATTGTCACTACCGAACTCATTGATGAAATCTGTAAAGGCTTTGGAGTGACTTGTTACTCGGTTTTGACAGGCTTCAAAAATATCGCAGAAGTCATCCGTAATTTGGAAGGAAAAGCTACTTACATCGGTGGTGGTGAAGAAAGCTATGGATACTTGATAGGTGATTTTGTGCGTGATAAAGATGGAGTTTCTGCTTGCGCAATGGTTGCTGAAATTGTCGCTTATTACAAATCCAAAGGCATGACTGTAAGAGATGTGTTGGCAGAGATTTATACAAAATTTGGTTTCTATAAGGAATCATTGATTTCTGTAACCAAAAAAGGAAAAGACGGAGCAGAACAAATCCAAGCTCTGATGGCAGGTTTCAGAACCAATACACCAACGGAGATGGCGGGAATCCCTGTGGTAAAAGTAGTAGATGTTAAGGAAAGTAAAATATTTGATACTGTGAATGGAACTGAAACGGAATTGAAAATGGATAAATCAAATGTGATTCAGTTTTATTTGGAAGATGGAAGCAAAATTTCTGCACGACCATCCGGTACCGAACCAAAAATCAAGTATTATTTCTCTGTGAATGCTCCTTTGGAAAATAGAGCAGCTTATGAAGCAGTAGAAGCATCCTTAGAAGGAAGAATCAACAAGTTGAAAACCTTTTTTAGCTAATAACTTACGCAATCTTGTAGAGAAATGGCACCTTACCCAAGGTGCCATTTTTTTATGCACCTCCAATTTATTCAGTTATTCTGTATGTTACTTGCGAAAAAATAGAATATTTTTGCAAAAGGTCACTTCAAAAAAATAAAGACCTAGACTATGAAGAGTACGCTTATGAAAAATTATTTACCCCTCCTATTTCTTGGAATCATCCTTTTATTCAACACTGCTTGCGACCGTGAAGACGATCGTCCAGATTACTTCTACAGTTTTAATGTAGATGGAGTTGAAAAAAATTTCCGTGCTAACCGTGATGCTAATATTGTTTTTATTGATGATAGTCAAAACAATATTCGACTCACTACATGGACCATGGTTACAGGGAATAATACTGAAAGAAATGCGATTGTCATTGCTTTGCGAACAGTCAGCAGACTAGAACTAGGATTTACCTATGAAATGCAGATACCTATTGTAGTAAATAATGTAACCTCACCATCCATAGGGTTCTTTTACCTAGATGAAAATGGAAAAGCTTGGGGCGCCTTGAATTTGGCTTCATTAAACCCAGGAACCCCTGAAAATGCCTCTATACGATTGGTGGACTTTTCTTCTGAAGGAACAACAGGAGTATTTGACGGCGTATTAGTGGATATGGAAGATGATAGACCATTAAATCAACGAAGAACCATCCAAATAACCAATGGCCGATTTTTCTTACCTAACTTCGTTGAGAATATATAATAGTAGACTAACTTCTGCCAATGTGAACTAATGCATCACCTGCATTCACGACTGGGTTATTGTTTAAGCCTACAATGTACCCATTGAATGTTGCCTTAATTGGCACTCGAACTTTCCCGAAAGGGTCGGATATTTTAGCCAACATCTGACCCTTTTTTACTTCATTTCCCAATTCAACTGAGGAAGTAAAAATCCCTGATACTTTGGCTCTTGTCCAAGAACTATCTGATAGTACAATAGTGTTTTTTCTTTCGATGTCATTTTTTTCTATCATTCCCAAGTGGGCCAATAGGCGCTTACTTCCGTTTACCGCCTCTTCTACTGCATAAGCGTCTAATCGCATCGATTCTCCTCCTTCATACACTAAGATAGATTTTCTTCGTTTATATGCTTCTTTACGAAAAGACTTATCGATATGAGCAGAATTGAGGATAAAGTGCGTTCCAAAAGCTTTAGCCAATTCAAAGCCCATTTTATCTTTATAATCAACCCTGATTTGAGGATAATTGGACAACATTCTCCCACCCGTATGAAAATCTATCCCATAATCAATCAAGGGTATAATTTCATTAGTCAAAATGTAGGCAATTTGAGAAGCCAAACTCCCCTTTTTACTTCCTGGGAAACTTCTATTCAAATCCCTTCCATCTGGGAAAGTTCGGGAACTACTCAGAAATCCGTACACATTCACCAAAGGAATGAAAATTACAGTTCCTTTAATGAGTTCCAAATCAGGTTCCTCCAAAAACTTTTTTACTGCAACGATTCCATTGATTTCATCCCCGTGGACTCCACCGGAAATAAGTACTGTAGGACCATCCTCTTTTGCTCTGTGAATAAAAATCGGTAAATCAATTAAGGTATGGGTCGGAAGTCGTGCAATGGCAATATCTATTTGAATGCTTTGGCCGGGTCTAATTTTTACCCCATTGATTACCATTTCTTTCATACAGCTTTTGGTTAGATTTCGGATTTTGGTCAAATTCTTGCTTAATTCGCATGAGTAAATTTCCCAACATGAATATACAAGAAAACATTTCTCTAAAACCCTACAATACCTTCGGGATCGATAAAAAAGCCCGATTTTTTTATGTGATAAATACATTGGAAGATTTGAGAGATGGACTTCACTATGCAAAAACACATGAGTTAAAAGTTTTAGTGCTAGGTGGTGGTAGTAATATTTTATTGACTGAAGATTGGAATGGATTGGTCATATATAATCAGCTAAAGGGTGTAGAGTTGGTACATGAAGATGAAGACCATGTTTGGGTAGAAGCTGGTGCAGGGGAAAATTGGCATGCCTTTGTCTTGTATTGCTTGGAAAATAATTGGGGGGGATTGGAGAATTTATCCTTAATCCCGGGAACTGTGGGCGCCTCTCCTATGCAGAATATCGGTGCTTATGGTGTGGAAATCAAAGACAGCTTTGTATCGTTACAAGCCCTCAATCGTGAATCATTAGCAGTAGAAGTCTTTGATTCGGAAGCTTGTCAGTTTGGATATAGAGAAAGCATTTTTAAAAATTCACATAGAGACAAATACATCATTTTATCTGTTCAATTTAAGTTAACAAAACGCAATCATCCACTCCATACTGATTACGGCGCTATTCAAGCAACACTTGAGTCTAATGGCATTAAGTATCCTACTATACAAGATATTAGCAATGCAGTAATTGAAATTCGATCATCGAAACTTCCCGATCCGAAAGTGATTGGTAATGCAGGGAGCTTCTTTAAAAACCCCACCATCGATACCTACCAATTTCAACAATTAAAAGATTCGTATCCTGAAATCCCTTCTTTTCCAACCAAACATGGGGTAAAAATTCCAGCAGCTTGGCTGATTCAGCAATGCGGTTGGAAAGGGAAAGTATTCGGTGCAATTGGTGTTCACAAGGATCAGCCCTTGGTATTGGTTAATTTTGGTGGCGGAGAGGGCAAAGCGATAGTACAGCTCAGCAAAGATATCCAGGCATCAGTGCAGGAGAAATTTGGTATTGCCTTACACCCAGAAGTAAATTTTATCTAAATAAGCGGATCTTCAAAGGCAATCGTTTTTGAATATTTGACCACTTCTACGCCAAATTTGCTTAAGAAATCAATTCCCTCATCCGTAGGCAACCCTTTGTATTCAGCATAAGAATACAAGTAAACCACCTTGACAATACCCATACTGTAAATAATTCGGGCACAAGCCAAGCAAGGTGCGAGCGTCACGTACAAGGTTGAGCCATCTACAGAGGCATTATTTTTGACTGCATATAAAATAGCATTCTGCTCAGCATGAATAGCTAAAGTACAACTCCCCTTACTATCTCGCGCACAACCTGTGTCAGGAAACTCCACATCACAGTTATGGGTACCTGCCGGAGGACCATTATATCCAATGGAAATTATCCGTGTTTCCTTTGTCAAAACTGCCCCTACATGTTTTTTGATGCAGTGTGAGCGCTTGGCCAAGTTCACTGCTAATTCCATAAAAATATCGTCAAAATGTGGTCTATCCATGCGTAAATCTCTTGCATTAAATTCTTAAAAGGTAATCAAAATCACCTTTGTTGCCTTCAAAAATACGTAAGTTTGCAACAAAACAACTAGAATTATGTCAAAAGAAAACTTTACCGAAGAAGAATTGATTGTGAGGGATTACTTAGCCCGTCAGCGAACCTACCTTGCCAATGACCGGACCTTATTATCCTATATCCGCACTGCTCTGTACTTTTTGGTTTCTGGAACTGCCCTTTTTGAAGTACAAGCACTAGATCATGTAAGAGAATTAGGTTATATTTCCTTCGGCTTGAGTATTGGGATGTTTATCCTAGGTTTTTTCACTTATTACCGCGTCAAACAAAAACTGAAAAAACATTACTATCAAAAAATGTAAGCATGGTGAATTCTCAATAAAATAGCCCAAATTTGCAGCAGTTTTCATCCTAACTAACACCCACTTGAATTACCTACAGGAAGAAGGTTATGTGCTGATTGGTTTTGGTTTGGTTATTATTGCCTTACTAGGACTGGACCTTTACGTGTTTAATAAAGAAGACCACAAAGTTTCTACCAAGGAGGCTTTTAATTGGTCTGTGGTATGGATCAGTTTAGGGCTATTATTTGGAGTCTATGTTTACCTGGATTTTGGAGGAGAAAAAGCCACCCAATATTACTCCGCTTTTTTGATTGAAAAAGCTTTATCTGTAGATAATCTTTTTGTCTTTATTCTGATATTCCGATATTTCAAAGTTCCGGATAAATACCCTCATAAAGTGCTTTTTTATGGGATTTTGGGAGCTATTGTCATGCGGGCTATTTTCATTTTTGCAGGTGTAAAAATTATTAGTCTAACTTATTTGCCTACATTTTCTCTTGGTTCGTTGGAAGTAAATCTCAATGTCGTGATGATGCTCTTTGGGATTTTCTTGTTGATCGCAGGAATCAAGTCTTTTAAAGTCGATGAAGAAGATGAACAAAAGGATTTTTCTAATTCTTTGGGTACTCGTTTGATTCATCGCTTATTTCGAGTAGATCCTAAGTATCATGATGGAAATTTCTTTGTAAGAATCAATGGTAAACGCATGGCTACTCAATTATTGGTGGTAGTTGCAGTGGTTGAGTTTACGGATTTACTATTTGCAGTTGACTCCATACCTGCAATTTTTGCTATTTCTGATGACCCTGTAATTCTATATACTTCGAATATTTTTGCCATTTTAGGCTTAAGGGCTTTGTATTTTCTGCTGGCCAATAGTTTTGAAATGTTCCATTACCTGAAGTATGGATTAGCTTTTATTTTAAGTTTTATTGGATTAAAAATGATTCTCTCTGCTATTTATCATGTGCCCTCACCGATTTCTTTGACCATTGTAGGGACTGTGCTCTTTTTAAGCATTGTTTTATCCTTGAGAAAGTTCAAAGCGGAAAATGCATAGATAGTAAATGAGCGGATTTAAGTCGAATGATTTTCATTTATTCTAGTAAATTAGTAGATTAATATTTCATTCACCAACCAAAAACCTATTTGAGACTTGCTGCTGTAGATATTGGGTCCAATGCCATCCGACTTCAAATCACCAACGTGACCCACTTTGAAGGACAAATCAACTTTAAAAAGCTTGAGTATCTCCGTTTCCCCTTACGATTAGGAATTGACGTATTTCATACTAAAAGAATCAGTGATATCAACCGAAGAAAATTCGTCAAATTGATGAAAGCCTTCAAGTTGTTGATTGACCTGTACGAGGTAGATGATTATATGGTTTGTGCTACATCTGCTATGCGGGAATCAGAAAACGGTAGAGACATTGCTCACGAGGTAAAGGAAGATATTGGGCTCAAAATTCAGATCATTGATGGAAATCAAGAAGCAGAAATGATCAATTTGGCTTTAAAAAGTTACCTGGATGAACAGGCTTATTTACACATAGATGTTGGAGGTGGAAGTACAGAATTAAATATTTACAAAAACAAGCAAAAAGTAGCTGCCAAATCCTTTAAAATAGGTTCTGTTCGGGCCATGGAAGATATCGTTCATCCTTCAACCTGGAAACACATGAAAGATTTTATTCATGAGCATATACAAGCTAAGGACAAGGTGGTTTCTATTGGAACAGGAGGAAACATCGCAAAAATCTTTGAACTTTCTAATCCTCGCAAAAACAAAGAGTTTTTAACCGTCAAAAAAATAGAAGAGATTCAACAGTATTTGGCATCTTTTTCTTTCGAGGAACGGGTCAACAAACTAAACTTAAATCATGATCGGGCAGACGTCATCATTCCCGCTTCCACTATTTATTTGAGTGCCATGAAAGCTGCTGCTTCCTCAAAAATGCTGGTTCCGGATGTAGGGCTAAAAGATGGTTTGATGCAAGTGCTTTACGAAAAGAATCAAAAGAAATTGAATACTCAAAAACCTGTAATCAAATAAAAAAAACTGATAAGCTGTTGAGTTCTTTGAAGAGAATTAAACAGCCTATCAGGAGCCTATCATAAGTTTTTTTAAGAGTTTTAAGCTACAGTAGTATCAACTAGTTTGACATTTTTTACATCCTCAAGTTTGATTTGGAAAAACTCATGATGGATATTAAAAATGGCTTCTCCCTCTTTAGGTTGTTTGGCTATATACGTACCATCTTCTTGCATAATATAGGTGTTGACGTTGTCCCGAAGATTGTATGCTAAAATATTCATCAGCTGCTTTTCCAACAATGGATCTTCTATTCTAAAGAGTGACTCCAATCGCTTATCAAAGCTCCTTACCATCATATCAGCACTTCCAGCATAGGTTCTGGTAGTTCCATTGTTGTGGAAATGGTAAATTCTTGAATGTTCCAAGAAATCTCCAACGATCGATAGCACTTCTATATTTTCACTCAAACCTTTTCTTCCGGGCCTCAAACAGCAAATTCCTCGGATGATTAATTTTACAGGAACACCTGATTGGGAAGCACGATACAGGGCGTAGATAATCTCTGAATCCTCCAAGGAATTGACCTTGATAAAGATCCCCGAAGGAAGACCATTACGAGCGTTTTCTGCTTCTGTCTCAATAAATTCAATCAGTTGATTGCGCATATCTCGAGGAGCAGTAATCAGGTTTTGATAGGTAGTAGGCATGGAATGCCCGGTAATTACATTGAAGAATTCGGACACATCATTCGCCAAGGTTTCATTGGTTGTCAATAATCCAATATCTGTGTACAATCGGGCTGTATCTTCATTATAATTTCCTGAACCCAGATGCACATATCTCTTGACATAATTTTCATCTTTCTTGACAATCAATAAGAGTTTGGTATGTGTTTTCAGATTAGATATTCCATAAATCACAAAACAACCTGCTTTTTGAAGTTTTTTCGCTTCCCTGATATTATTTTCTTCATCAAATCTTGCTTTGACTTCAAAAAGCACGGAAACATGTTTACCGCTTTCAGCAGCTCTCAGCAATGCCTTGGTAATTCTGGAATCTTTAGCCAGGCGGTAAATGGTCATTTTAATGGCCATGACATTAGGATCATCAGCGGCCATTTCAATCAACTCCAATATAGGATCGATATTATTGTAGGGATGGTGCAAGAGTATGTCCCTGCTTTTTAATACATGGAAAATATCGTCTGTACCATCTTCAGGATAAGAAATAGGAGGAACAGGAGCTGGCATTTGTGGTAATTTGTCTTTAAAACGTCTGTTACCGATCATTTGCCATAAGCCAGTGAAATCCATCATACTAGCTCTTTCCACCTTGAAAATACTGTCATCCAAAATATTCCAACGTTCCTTCAAGAGATTAATCATCCACTTGGAATACCCTTCTTCAATTTCTATTCGAACTACCCTCCCAGTCTTTCGTTCATTCAGTTTTCTTTTAACTTCTTCCAAGAAGTTTGCATCCATATCTTCAGACTCCTCCAAGGTAAAATCTCCATTGCGGGTAATTCTGAAAAGGTTAATGGATTCTATGTTCACATTGCGGAAAAGGGATACAATGTTTTCGCGAATGACCTCTTCAATCGGAATATAGATCATCATGTCCTCCCGCTCTACTTCAAAGAATCTTGGAATATTTGCCGGAATCTGTACAAATGAAAGTTTACGGTTTTCTTTTTTATCTCCAGGCGCTAATGTTACGACTCCAAACACCAAGAGCTTATTCATCAGGATTGGGAAGGTTCTGTAGCCATCAAACACCATAGGTGTCAACATAGGGTACACAGCCTTCATGAAGTAATGGCGAATATGCTCCTGCTCAGATGGCTGCAAATTCCGCACATTGCTTAACATGAAACCAAACTCTGGGAGACTTGGTAGTAAGTTCTTTTGAAAATGCTCTTGTTGTGCTTTGTGGAATTTTTGACATTCCAACATCAACTTCATTTTGAATGGTTCTTCCCGCAGACCTGAATAATCCACCCGCTCCTTATCATAGTCTAAATAGTTATAGAGTGAGCCTACACGAATCATGAAAAACTCATCCAAGTTAGAAGCCGTGATAGCCAAAAACTTGAGCTTCTCAAAAATGGATCGAGAATCTTTTTTAGACTGATCCAAAACGCGCTCATTGAACTTCAACCAACTCAAATCTCTGCTGACTAAATCGGAGTTTTGAATAATGGTAGTAAATTTATCTCTAGGGGTTATTGTTTTGGTTTCCATGACATTTTAAATCTAATCCTTATCACGAGGAAAATTTCTATAAGTTTAAGCAATTAAAAAGTAATAAAAAAAGGGGCAGCAGCCCCTTTTTCGTAAATCTTATGTATCGATTTTGGCGTACTTTGCGTTCCGCTCGATGAAGTCTCTACGTGGGGCTACCTCATCACCCATCAACATGCTGAAAAGGTGATCAGCTTCAGCAGCTGAATCTATCGTCACCTGTTTCAAGGTACGGGTGTTTGGATCCATAGTTGTACTCCAAAGCTGTTCGGGATTCATTTCGCCCAAACCTTTATAGCGCTGAATCCCTACTGATTCCTCTTTCCCTTCTCCAGCCATTTCAGTCATTAACTGCTTTCGCTCTTCTTCTGTCCAGCAGTAACGTTCATCTTTCCCTTTTTTCAACAAATACAAAGGAGGTTGCGCAATGTACACATAACCTTTCTCTATAAGTGTTTTCATATATCGGAAGAATAATGTCAAAATAAGGGTACGGATATGCGAACCATCGATATCTGCATCCGTCATGATGATAATTTTATGATAGCGCAGATTGGATAAATCTAATTCTTTTTCATCATTCACTGTACCAAACTTCACTCCAAGAGCAGTGAGTATATTTTTGATCTCGTCGTTATCGTAAATCTTATGTTCATGCGCTTTTTCTACATTCAGGATCTTACCTTTCAATGGAAGAATTGCTTGAAAATCACGGTCCCTACCCTGTTTTGCAGAACCACCTGCCGAGTCCCCCTCTACTAGGTACAATTCACAAACAGTAGGATCAGAATTCGCACAGTCAGCCAATTTTCCAGGAAGACCTCCCCCGCCTAGTACATTTTTACGCTGAACCATTTCACGCGCTTTCCTTGCCGCATGTCTTGCTTGGGCAGCGAGTACTACTTTTCCAACAATAATTTTGGATTCTTTTGGATGTTCTTCCAACCAAATCTGCAAAGTTTCAGATACTGCTGCATTTACTGCAGTCTGCACATCTGAGTTTCCAAGCTTAGTTTTCGTCTGTCCTTCAAACTGTGGTTCTGCTACCTTCACAGATATGACAGCCGTCAAACCTTCTCTAAAATCATCCCCAGCAATGTCGATTTTTAACTTATCCAACATACCGGATTTATCAGCATAGGACTTCAAAGTCCTGGTGAGGGCCATCCTGAAACCAGAAACGTGTGTTCCTCCTTCGTGCGTATTGATGTTATTCACGTAAGAAACCACATTTTCTGAATAGGAATTGTTGTAACTCAAAGCCACTTGAACAGGGACTCCATTCTTTTCGGTATCAATGTAGATAGGAAGTTCAATAATTTTTTCGCGAGTAGAATCTAAGTATTGAACAAATTCCTGCAAACCGCCTTCTGAGAAAAAGTCATCCGAACGGAAAGAACCATCGTCTTCCTTTTCGCGCAAATCCTTTAGATGAATATGTATACCAGCATTCAAGAACGCAAGTTCTCTCAATCGGGTAGCAATAGTCTCATATTTATATTCACCGGTAGTGAAAATACTTAAATCAGGTTTAAACTGAATAATGGTCCCACGCTTATCTGTAGTACCAATTTCTCTTACAGGATATTGAGGAACGCCAATGGAATACTCTTGTTCAAAGACTTTTCCATTACGATGAACAGTAGCCTTTAAATGTGTTGATAACGCATTTACGCAAGAAACCCCAACACCATGCAGTCCGCCTGATACTTTATAAGTGTCTTTGTCAAATTTACCCCCAGCATGTAGCACAGTCATTACTACTTCCAAAGCAGACTTTTTCTCTTTGGGGTGCATATCTGTAGGAATACCTCTACCGTTATCTTCCACGGTGATGGAATTATCCTCATTTACTGTTACATAGATGGTATCGCAATGACCTGCAAGTGCCTCATCTATAGAGTTATCAACAACTTCCCAAATTAAATGATGTAATCCTTTGATTCCAACATCGCCAATGTACATGGCCGGTCTTTTTCTTACTGCTTCTAAACCTTCTAAAACTTGGATATTACTGGCTCCGTAGTCTTTCAGGTTGCCTTCGTTTTGTTCGCTCATATGATTTTAAAATGCTCTTTAAACGTGTAAAAAGAGGTTTTTCAATTGCTTCAATTAACCCGTAATAATACACAAAAAAAACCATATGGCACAGGGTTATTTTAATTGATTCCTAAGGATCCGGAGCATTTGTAAATGTAGTTTTGAGAAGTTTAACTCCAAAAGAATATTATTTGGTATTTGTCCCAATTTTTAATTGGTTAAGAATTTTTAACAGATACCTTTTTTTTGCACTATACACCTGTTTTTTAACTGTTTGTATACGTTTGTTTAATTATCCATCTTTTTACTTAAACAAAAAATATTCTGAAAGCTTTTAATGCCATAGAATCACCAAATTAAATCTTAACAATTAACCAATTAAACAAAATTAACACATTATGAACAGCATTTTGACCGCAGATTTGGTTGGTCTGGAAAAGATCATCAATTCAGACCCAGTAGCCATTACCTTCTTCATAGGGTACATGGCTATGTTTGCTTCCGCAGTTTTCTTCTTTGCTGAAAGAAACTCGGTAGATGGAAAGTGGAAGCTTTCCTTGCTTGTTTCCGGTTTGATTACCGGTATCGCAGCAGTTCACTACTACTACATGCGTGACTTTTACCTGGAGACAGGCACAAGTCCTACAGCATTTAGATATGTGGACTGGACTTTAACAGTACCATTGATGTGTGTGGAGTTCTACTTATTGACTAAGCCATTTGGTGCGAAAGGTATTACACTTACCAAACTAATCATTGCATCTATCGGTATGTTAGTGACAGGTTACATTGGTGAAACCTCGGGCATTGATAGCAATATCTTCTGGGGAGTTGTTTCAACAATTTTCTATCTGTACATCGTATATGAAGTATTTGCTGGTGATGTAGCTAAACTTACAAAAGAATCTAACAGCCCTGCATTAGGTAGAGCTATGTTCTTGTTGAAAATTTTCATCACGCTAGGATGGTCAATCTATCCAATCGGTTACATGGTACTTCCAGGAAACCTATTATCTGGAGTATTTGATGTAAGCAGCATCGACTTATTCTACAACTTAGCAGATGCTATCAACAAAATCGGATTTGGATTGGTGATCTATTCCGTAGCAGTAGCAGAAACTGCTAAAAACAAAAAAGCTGTAGCTTAATTCCTTAAAGGCTGACAATTGCCGGGTGGATGGATGAAGTGTCGGAAGGCAATCTCTTAGATACATCTCTCTCCATTGGTTTTTGTCAGCCTTTTCACATTAACAACACCCAACTATGACTAAGTACGATTATATCATTTGCGGTTTTGGCTGTGCAGGTATGAGTTTACTCTACCAGCTCTTACAAAGTCCTTTGAAAAATGCCCGTATTGCACTCATAGATGAATCCACGAAAGTCACAAATGATCGAACTTGGTGCTATTGGGCAAAAGAACCTGTAGCAACCCATCCCAAAATTTCTGAATTAGTTTCTTGGGACGCAGTTCAAGTTCAAGTAGGAGATCATAAAATTGTCAAAACATTAGACGGACTACGGTACTTTCACATCCGTTCTTCTGACTTCTATCAAGAAATTATAGCATTAGCTGATCAGCATGAAAATGTAACTTTTATTCAAGCCAAAGTTAAATCTATAAAAAACCAAGATGACCATTCCACCGCAGTATATTTAGACAATGGACAAGTCGTTTTTGGGACTAAAACATTTAATAGCATTCCTCTAAACCAACAATTGGAAGCTAATACATTAAAACAAGTATTTTTAGGTTGGAAAATCAAAACGGCTCAGCGGAGCTTTGATCCTTCAGTTCCTACGCTAATGCATTTTCCAGATGGTCAGTTTACTGCCAATGAATTCTTTTACATTCTTCCTTTTAATGAAACTACTGCATTGGTAGAATATACTCTTTACACCACGCAAGACACTTCAATTGAGGACCTGAAATCTAAGCTAACTTCTTATTTATCAAGTACTTTAACCTGTTCGTATGAAGTACTTTTTCAGGAACAGGGAGCAATACCCATGACAACCAAAATACATGGAAAAACTTCCAACCAAAACATTATAGATATAGGATCTATTGCGGGCTGTATTAAACCTTCCACAGGATACACCTTTTACGATATTCAAAAACATAGCGAAGTATTGGTTCAGCAACTCGTAAAAGAAGAACGCTTTTTTAAGGGTTGGATAAGAAAATCCCGTTTCGAATTCTACGACAATATTTTATTGAATATTGCCAAGAAATGGCCGGAAAATCTTCCCTCCATCTTCGCACAAATGTTTCAGAAAAATCAAGGCCAACAAGTACTTCGATTTTTGCATGAAGAAACAAGTATTTGGGAAGACTTGCAGATCTTGGGCAGATTTAAGTTTGGCATTTTTATCAAATCCCTTCTTCGTTATGAAAAAAATTGAAGTTACCTCCAAGCTTTTTGCGATAGCTCTGGGATTGCTTTATCTCTTTTTTTTTCAAGAAAAAGAATGGATCACTTATGTATTTTTTACCATTGTCATGGCAACAGTAGGTATTTCCCATGGAGCAATTGATCATTTATTGGTCAACCCAAATATTCGAGGCAAGGAGTTACTATTATTTATTGGGAAGTATCTAGGGATTATGGGCGCTTATTTACTTGTATGGCTATTATTTCCACTCATAGGCCTACTATCATTTATAGTAATGTCTGCCTATCATTTTGGACAATCACATTACTTAAATCAGCTCCAAGATAAAAAATTTAAAATCAGCTACTTTTTGACAGGCTTATTCTTCTTGTTGTTGATCCTTTGGGCAGATTTCGAACAAACGAGTGCAATTGTTGCCACGGTACTTACAATTGATGGTTATCAGGATTATTTGTTATTTAGCGTGATACTTTCTGGGCTTTTGAGTATTATCAGTGGACTATTTAATTTTGGTAGACATTTTTTAAAATCATTACCAGAAATCCTAGTCTTGGCACTTTTGCTTTCTCAATTACCTTTATTGATGGGGTTTGCTATTTACTTTGGTTTTTGGCATTCACTTCCAAGTATGTTGGTGGAATACAACGTGCTCAAAAAACATTGGCCCTCAAACCGTATTAAAAAATTCCTTTTTCAATTACTACCTTTCACCCTTTTGGCATTTGTGGGTATGGGAATCATGATCTTCATCCTTGCCAATAGAGTCAGTTCAGACAGTCTTATATTTATATTTTTTGTAATGATTTCTCTAGTTTCCGCACCGCATATTTGGTATATGGATAGATTTTTGATGGGAAACCCTCAAAACTGACCCGTACTCAACAATACTAAATTACAAGCGGGCCAAACATCTATTCCTGCTTCTTTGGCAAGATCCATCAATTCCGGGTTTTCTGTTCCTGGATTGAAGACGATTCGCTGTGGCTTCAGTGAAAGAATATAATCGTACCATTCTCTTTGATTAGCTGGCCCAACATAAAGCGTCACTGTATGTACCTCAGGAATGGAAGGCTTTTCACGAAGATTGAGTATTTCTTCCCCAAAGACTATCCCCGTTTTAATACCCACAGAAACAAATGGAATTTTACGTTCATGAAGCATTTCTGCAACAACATATGCGTAGCGTGACGGATTAGGTGTGGCTCCGATGATAACAGTTTTTTTCATAACATTAACCTCTACTACCAAAGTGTCGATCACGCTCAAAAGTTTCCATGTGGCGCTGTTTCTTGCTTTCGTAGATGTCATCGATGGTGATCAAAATACCCGTTTCTTCCACCGCACCAAACTCATCATTCAAGGCTGTACCAAATGTTTTCATAGATGGGGAAAGGTTCATGTAGGTATTGATGAGAGGAGGAATATTTTCTCCCAAAGCTCTCACACGTGTATTGAGCAATTTATAGCCCTCTTTATAATCCAATCCATCAAAAATCCCTTCAAATGATGCAGTATCTGTCTCATAACCAAGGAGAAGGTTGGCATGCGGCTGCACAAGTTTATTGGCATCAGGGAAGTAGTGATTCATAAAATAAAGCAATAAATCCCTAGCTTCTCTGTTAAAATGTGGATACATGGTAACTTTACCGAACAGATATTTTACTTCGGGATGAAGCATGACAACTGCGCCTAGACCATCCCACAAATTATCCAAGGAAAAAAGACCTTTACGATTATCCAAGCTTGGTTGAAATTTGGGCTGTACAAAAGATCGACCAAGTTCGATGGTATGGGGTATGTATTCTTGAATAAACTTTTCAGAAAAAGAAAATAGATGTGCTGTCGACAAATCTAAGTTTCCATCATTAGTAAAACCTGCATTTTTGCAATAAATCAGGCGATAGCCTGCCACAATTTCCTCTTCCTCGGGATTCCAAGTGATCAACTGCTGATAACAGGTTTCGTTGGTATCATTTTCATCCAAATCAACAGGTAAGCCCGTCCCCCCACCTGCTGCACGAAACGTCAATTCCCGTAACCTCCCGATTTCTTGGACGGTGTGTGGGGAATTGTGATGATCCACCAAATAAATATGGTTATTGCCATTATTGGTATATCTCAGAAACCTCGCTTCTGTCAACTCTTCTTTAATCAAATTCCTAGCTACTGAGGGAATGATTGCTTGCATATACTAAACTTTAGAAGCCAATTGATACACAGCCTTTTTTACCTCGGCTGCCCAGGCTGACTCTGTTTTGGATTTATCAAAATACTCGTAAGAAATTGGTTTTCCTACATGAATGGTAACTTTTTTTCCTCGTTGGGAAAACATCTCATCTGCTAAGTAGAACATTTCAATATTTGCCTGTATACCGATTTGTTTTCGAAACCTTGCCAAGTTGTAAAAAAAGTTGGAGTTTTTTCCTTCTATGTATACTGGAACAATGTTCTTTTTATACCGTTTCGCCTTGCTTACAAAGCTTTTATGCCAGTCCAAATCTTCTATTCCATGAGCCTGTTTTCTAGAGACCAAACCTGCTGGAAACACTAACACCGCATGATTTCCCGCATAAGTCTCCTCTATAAGTCTGCTTACATCTCGGCTATTAGTTCCATGTTTATTAACAGGAATAAAGATAGGCTCAAAATTTTTGATGTTGGTCAAAATATCATTGACTAGAAAACGGATATCTGTCCTATACTTTCCCAAGGCGTACATAAAAGCAATTCCGTCCATACCTCCCAAGGGATGATTCGCAGCGAAAATCACAGGCTCATCCAAAGGAATATTTTCTGCACCCGTAAGTTCTACCTGTACTCCAAACTCCCCTACTAAGGAATTTACAAAATCAAAGCCCTGCAAATGCCCTATATTAAACATAACCTGATTAATGTCTTTTTCATGCGCAATTCGCTTGATGTAAGACAATACAAAGCTCGGAAGCCATTTGTACAACTTTGGGTTTTTGTTTTTAATAACCTTTTCAATTTCTATAAAAGGCTTTTGAGCAGCTGAATTCATGTATTTATAGGTGTAAGCGATCAACATTCAGCTAAAGCACTGATTACCAAACCTATTATTCAACCTTACCTTGCTAATGATTTGGTTTTTTTGGCTTTTCTGAAATTTTGATGCTTTAAATCTACAAAATTTTAATTTTAGAGCAGCTTTTTTTGAAATGGAAAAATTTTGAATTGTGATTAAAATCTGCTAAATCTCCTTTATCTGCGAGAACATACGAAAACGAAAATCCCCGAGAACTTTTGCCCCCGGGGATGCTCGTTAAACAATGGTTGGTTGGACTAAAAATGAAGATTTTTTATGCGTCCTTGGGCATCACTGACCTGCACACTCAAATTTTCTAGCTTCATTTGGCGCAAATGGTAAACTCGAGAAAATGCGCCCGTTTCATTGACAGACTCTCCATAGACCTTTCTTCCATATTCATCCAAAATCTGTACTTTAGTTCCAGGTTCCTCTAAGCCAATCACTGTCAATTTGAATGAATCCTCATCCATTTGCTTAACATAAGCCATCAAGGGATATTCAATAATAGCTGATTCAGCAATCTGCACGTTGTGAATGCTTTGATTGCTAGGATCTTCTTTGCTGATTACAGCAACCTGATATTCTCCGCAAGGCAAAGCTGTTAAATCAAAGGGTACACGAACATCTCCCTGCACTCGAATGTTGCGCTGATATAATCGCTTGCCATTAGCATCTAAAATATGAACTTTTACTTTGCCAGCTCCTTCTTTCAAAGTGACTTGTACCTTTTTCTCTTTTGCTTGAACATTAGTCAAATTAGAGATACTTTCTTCTGAATTGTTTGCGAAGCTGCTAGTACCTAGTACTGCGGCTAAGGCGAATGTTAAAATCGTTTTCATATGTGGTTTTGTTTAAGTTGGTATGATTGGTATATGGCCAAATCTGTACCTAAAAAAATCACCACCATCGAAGCAGGTATCCACTCCTTTAAAAAATTATTACGCTAGCAAATCCTGCGTCTTATAAACATCCTCCGCAACTCCTAGAAACCGTCAGCTTTTGGGAAAAATCCTGTGCGAATCGTTCACTTTTGTGACAGAATTCAGTTTTCGGGATAAAAGTCTTCTCTTCCAAAGGTTGCATCTCGAAGATTCGATAATGAAAATTTAATTTGAAAAATTTTTTATGCCGATTTTTTCCATGCCAAGATTAAAAAAAACCTGTACGAAAGTGTACAGGTATTGTCCGAAAAATGTAAATAATCAGGTATTTAATAGTTTGTTTTTCAAACTCTTAACACGTTCCCCAATACTCATAATACTAATATCCAAATTTTCTGATGTTGCTTGGAGAAAATCCAACACCGCTCCAGCATGGTCAGTAGATGTTCCTTCTTTGATCGTTACATAGCGCATGGTGGTCCACAGGACAGTTTTAAGTTCCTTTTTGGTATCATCCGTCATGTAGTACTCCAAGACTACTGTATTATGATTATACCAAAGCAAGCGGCTCATGATGCGCACCCATTCCCCCACTCTTGCCGGGCGAACGTAAGAGATATTATGGTTATACACTACCCAGGCAGCTTTGTATTTGGTGATCAAGTCAATCATTTCCAAGCCATATAACTTCGGTACCTGATCTTCGCGGGCATTGAAAAAATAATCGAAATACTTGGCATTGTTTAAATGCTGCAAGGGATCGCAATCTTGAAAACGAATCACCACCCTGCTTTCTGTTTCCTTCGGATAGTGTTTTTCTGGGTTGTATTCAAACATGGTGTGAATTTTACGTGAAAATGGCTAATTTCATCGCCAAAGATACACTTTATGATGGATATCAACTGCGATTTAGGAGAAGGACTACTCAACGATGCATCGCTTATGCCTTTCTTACATTCCTGCAATATTGCCTGTGGTGGTCATGCAGGAGATGAAAAAAGCATTCGAGAAACCATCCTATTGGCAGTCAAGCATGGGGTAAAAATCGGTGCCCACCCCTCCTATCCTGATCGTCCCAATTTTGGTAGAAAGGTGATAGACATACCTTTGGAGGAATTGAAAATAAGCATTCTCAACCAATTGGCACTATTTGATACTTGTGCAAAAGCCTGCCAAACTCCTATTCATCATATCAAAGCCCATGGAGCTTTGTACAATGAATCTGCAAAAAATCCTGCATTAGCTAGCTTATTCCTAAGCTTAGTTCAAGCGCATTATCCAGGCATTACACTCTATGTTCCACCTCATAGCATTATAGCCTCAATGGCCCAAAAAGCAGGTATTCCGATTATGCTTGAAGTTTTTGGAGATCGAAATTACGAGTCTGATTATAGTTTGTTGGCGCGCACGCATCCACAGGCATTGTTTACCAATGTAAAAGAAGCTAAACCCCATATTGAGCTATTGATGCAGGGAAGTTTGCAAACAATAGATGGCAAAATTCTTCCCTTGAAAGGTGATACTTTATGCATCCATGGAGATAATCCTGGTGCATTATCCATTCTTCAATTCATACATGCCTATGCTTCCGGAAATTGAGTTCTTATGGATTCACCCCAAACTCCTAGAAATCCGCTGGGAAGCACGGATTGACCCAGATATTCTCAAAATGCAACTTGCTTTTTATCAATCTCTCGAAAAGAGTACTGCTGTTGATAATATCAGAATAGGTTATCATACACTAAGTATGCTATTTACCCAAGAGCAATCGAGAGTTCAGCGTCAAACATGGGAAGAGCAATTGATACAAATACCAATTGAAAATTTGGCATTTTCAAGCAATCAATGGGAAATTCCTGTGTGCTATGAATTGGGTAAGGATTTGGAAAATTTGGCCCAACTAAAGGGTTTAGCCATTGAAAAACTCATTGAACTCCATTCAAAAAGCACCTATTTACTTCACTTTTACGGCTTTTTACCGGGATTTATGTATTTAGGGGGATTGGATACGAGCTTGCATACTGACCGAAAAAAGATCCCTGACCCAGAGATTGCGGCAGGTTCGGTAGGTATTGGAGGTGCGCAAACAGGTATTTACACTGTTCCTTCTCCCGGAGGATGGCACATTATCGGCAAAACCCCTTTGGTACTATTTAACCCTGAGCAAGATGCTACAGGAAGACCGCAAATCGGAGACTACATAGTTTTCCGCTCTATTTCTATTGTTGAATACCAAGCATTAGTACAAGCTATCAACCAAGGAAACTATGAATGGACCCATAAATAAATCAATAGGTTTTCTTGAATTAGTCAAAGGAGGTTTGCAATGCAGTATTCAAGATAATGGTCGCAGAAGGCATGCCCAAAGGGGAGTTCCTTATTCTGGGGCTATGGACGCTTTTTCCTATTCCTTGGCCAATCACCTCTTGGAAAACTCTGCTCAAGCTGCGTGTTTAGAGATAGGTCCTGCGCCTGTGGTATTTCGTTTTCAAGCGCCATCTATTGCTGTACTTACAGGTGCAAAAGGCCTCTTCCTTCTTGATGGACTATCCATTCAAAGAAACAAACCTTTCCAAGTTGAAGCAGGTAGCATTTTACGCGTGGAATCTATTGAACGAGTAAATTGGCTTTATTTAGGTGTGAAAGAAGGTTTTCTAAGCTTAGAAGTATTGGGTAGCAGAAGTTGGTCCAAAGGAATTACAGAAGCTGTTACACTAAAAAAAGGAATGCAGCTCCCTTATTTTTCCCAAAAACCTAGAGTCAATTTTCCCACCCATTCCCGAATCAAAGAATACCTCACCGAAACCTCTGAATTACTATTGTATGCCTACCGAGGTCCAGATTGGAGATTACTACCAGCAGAAATACAAACAGCTATCCAAAATAATTTTTTCGAACTAGGTTTAAGACAAGATCGGATGGGGTTTGAAATCTTGGGTTTGCCACCAAATTCCTTGGCTCAGTTATTAACTGCACCTGTCTATCCTGGAACTGTTCAGTTGACACCATCGGGTAAAATGATCGCTCTCATGCGGGAAGCCCAAGTGACAGGTGGTTATCCAAGGGTTCTACATCTTGAAGAAAAGTCAATCAATCAACTCAGTCAATTAAGAGCTGGAGCTAAAATCCGATTTCACTTGATAGATTTTTAAACAAGCGGTCTTATTCTCACTTTCCAAGAAAAAGAAAAGGTTTTTTTACTCAGCACTTTATTTGAAATGTGGGATTTCCTATATTGAGCCATTACTTATATAAAACCAATAACCATGGACGCAACGCTTCAAAAGCAAATTTTAGCGCAAGGTATGGACCTTGCAAAAGTGGAAGAGCAATTGAAAAATTTTAAAGAAGGCTTTCCTTTTTTACCCATAGTAGATGCTGCAACTGTCGGCAACGGTGTTTTACAAGTTTCTGAAGAAAATTTGGCCTCACTACAAAAAAGCTACGATTCCAAAATCAGTTCCAGAGTGATCGTCAAGTTTGTACCTGCAAGTGGGGCTGCTTCTCGTATGTTCAAAGACCTTTTTTCTTTTTTGGACGGAGATGGGGATATCAGCAAGAGTGCATTTGTCCAGAAATTCATTCATCAAATCGATGGATTTGCTTTTAAATCCGATTTAGATGCAGCACTGAAAAATCAAGGTTCGTCCTTGGAAAGTGCCTTAGCTGCTAAAGAATATCAGCGAATTGTGGGTGCTCTGCTCGATGAAGATGGTTTGGGTTATGGGCAACTACCAAAAGGGCTTCTAAAATTCCACCATTACGAGGACAGAGATTGTACCCCTACTTATGAACATTTTGTAGAGGGAGTTATGTATGCCAAAGGTGCAGGCAATAGTGTTCGTATTCATTTTACCGTTTCTCCCGAACACGAAGAAAAATTTAAAACTGAGGTTGCTTCTATCAAGTCAGGCCTGGAAGCCCAGTATGGAGTTGAATTCCATGTAAGCTATTCTCAACAAAAGAAGTCAACCGATACCATTGCGGTGACTATGGATAATGAGCCTTTTGTTGAAGAAGATGGCAGTATTTTATTCAGACCAGCAGGTCATGGGGCCTTATTGGAAAACTTGAATGAGATAGAGGCGGATGTGATTTTTATCAAAAACGTGGATAATGTAGTTCCAGATCGATTGAAATCCACTACTGCTGATTACAAAGTAGCCATTGGAGGCATTCTGTTAGAAGTGCAGGAAGCGGTATTTAAAGCGTTGAAGAGTTTGGATTTGGGTGTTTCATCTGAGGTAGTTTCCGAGGCAGAACGTGTGTTGGAAGAAGTTTTGGGTGGTAAATTGCCAGCACACTACAGTGAATTATCTGATGAAGGCAAAGCACTTTACTTGCATCAAAAATTGAATAGACCTATCCGTGTCTGTGGGATGGTAAAAAATACAGGCGAGCCAGGCGGTGGTCCATTCTGGGTTCAGGAGGACGATGGCTCCCTTTCATTACAGATTGCAGAGACTGCTCAGATTGATTTGGACAATCCAGCTCACAAAGCCATTTTCCAATCATCTACCCACTTCAATCCAGTGGATTTGGTCTGTGCTACCAAAAATTACAAGGGTGAAAAATTTGATCTCCTCCAATTCCGTGATATGCGTACTGGCTTCATCACCGAAAAATCCAAAAGCGGCAGAGACCTTAAAGCGCTTGAACTTCCGGGTTTATGGAATGGTGCCATGGCAGGTTGGAATACATTATTCGTAGAAGTTCCGCTGATTACCTTCAACCCAGTGAAGACTGTAAATGACTTATTGAGAGCTGAGCATCAAGGAATTTTGTAGAGTTGGTTAAAGTTTGAATTGATATTTTGGATATTGGTTGATATTGGGATTTGTCTACAAAGTAAAAGGGGCGTTAGCCCTGAGATCCTAATCGGGTGGGTATGAAATTAGGTAGAAATATCGCTAAAATAATTTGACATATTATTTGGGATGGGTACAAACCTGTCAGGTATGCGAGGGAATGAGGGGTGAAAAAAGCAAATAAGTCTACCTAAAACCTGACAGGTTTCAACCCGAATGGCTTACATACAAATGGGATAAAAAACCTAGCTGTTTTTAAGATGAATTACAATTATGGGAAAAAAGAAATTGGTGGTTTTAACGGGGGCAGGTATATCTGCAGAAAGTGGCATCAGCACCTTTCGGGATTCTGGTGGACTTTGGGAAGGTCATGATGTCATGGAAGTAGCTTCCCCCGAAGGATGGCGGAAAAACCAGGAACTTGTCTTAGACTTCTACAATCAGCGGAGAAAACAAGCGGCCAGCTGCCAGCCGAATGATGCACATATAGAATTGGCTAGATTAGAGGAATTCTTCGATGTGCACATCATCACCCAAAACGTGGATAATCTGCATGAAAAGGCCAGTTCTACCCAAGTCCTGCATTTACATGGGGAACTCTTCAAATCTCAAAGTACCGCAGATCCTTCCCTCGTCTATGAAATAGATGGCTGGGAAATCAAGAAAGGAGATACCTGTGAAAAAGGAAGCCAACTTCGTCCTTTCATCGTATGGTTTGGGGAAATGGTTCCCATGATAGAGCCGGCAGCTGAATTGGTAGAAGAAGCGGATATTTTCGCTGTGATCGGTACTTCTCTGGCAGTGTATCCAGCTGCAGGGCTCATAGAGTATGCCAAAACAAACATTCCCAAATACTTGATAGACCCCAACCTCCCAAGTACACGCAATTACCTGCATTTGAAGAAAATTCCTGAAAAAGCAAGTATAGGTACCAAAATCATGTCTGAAGAAATCATCCGATTGTATGCATAAACGCGTTGCCGTGATTGGAGCGGGCCCTTCCGGGATAACCGCCATCAAAAACATCAAAGACCAAGGAATTGATGTTCAAGCCTTTGATCGTAATTTAGATGTAGGGGGAAATTGGATTTATTCTGAAAATGAAAGCCACTCTTCCGTCTTCGAAACCACCCATATCATCAGTTCCAAAACTCTTTCTCAATACGAAGATTTTACCTTTGACGATTTTGACCCAAATACCTCTGATTATCCTTCTCATGATGAATTGAGACGCTATTTTCAGGCTTATGCTAGGCATTTTGACTTGTATCCGCATATTCAATTTGAAACCATGGTTTTAAATTGTGCACGTTTGGAAAATGGTCATTGGCTCTTAACAGTGGAAAAAGGAGGCAAAGAATATCAAGAAGAATTTACTCATTTGGTAGTCTGTAACGGACATCATTGGAATCCCCGTTGGCCATCTTATCCGGGAGAGTTTACAGGTGAATTCTTACACTCCCACTCCTTCAAAAAAGCTACTCCATTTGCTGACAAACGAGTATTGGTCATTGGTGGTGGTAATTCTGCGTGTGACGTAGCTGTGGAAACCAGTCGTGTTAGTGCCTTTACTGCCATCAGCTGGAGGAGAGGCTATCGAATTATTCCAAAATTTTTCTTCGGCAAACCTTCCGATATCATCGGACAAAACAGTAATTGGATTCCTACCCCCATCCGGACTTTCTTTTTCGATGTCCTATTGAAAACCTTGGTTGGAGATAACAAACTTTATGGATTACGACCTGTAGAAACGAAATTTGGAGAAACGCATCCAACGATCAACGATGAACTTCTGTACAAAATCCGTCATGGAAAAGTGCATCCCCGATTAGATATCAAGCGTTTGGATGGTAAAAAGGTGATTTTCGAAGATGGACGGGAGGAAACATACGATACCATTATTGCCTGCACGGGTTATTACCTATCACATCCATTTTTTGACCGAAGTTTAATTGACTACAGTTCAGGCCCCGTTCCCTTGTACCTCAAAATGCTCCATCCTACCATGGACAATTTGTATTTTGTTGGCATGTTCCAGCCCTTAGGCTGTATTTGGCCAGGCGCAGAGCTCCAGTCCAAAATCATGGCTCGAGAAATTGCGGGTGTATGGAAAAGACCTGTCAACACTGCCGAATTGTGCCAAAAAGAAGTAGAAAACCCACATTACAAACAAATCAATACTCCAAGACACACCATCACAGTTGATGCACATCGATTTAAGAAAGAATTATTGGCACACTTGCCTGCCAGTTATGTGCAAAAGAAACCCCTTGAAACGGCTGTTCCAAGGGGTAGGTAAATCTCAATAACTATAGCGCTTACTTACAGAACTTCTCGATTGCTGTCGTTGCTTCAGGAAAGTTAAGCTTAGCGGCTAAGGCTAGATCATCACAACCAGCTTTTTTCTTGTCAGTAGCTAATTTCAACATGCCACGATAAAAGAAAGCTTCCGCAAAATCTTTATCCATTTTTATTGCTGTGGAATAATCCTTATACGCTTCATCCGTATTTCCTAGCTGATGTAGTGCTCTACCTTTCATGAAATAGGCCATAGCAGGTGCTCCAGGGGTTTCTACGGCATAATCTGCATATAATAAAGCATTGGTATGATTTTTTTGCTTTTGATACAGATTGGATAAACTTAGCATCACTTGTGTATTGCGTTTGTCTAGATTTAACGCTTCTAAGAAATCTTTTTCCGCTAACTCAAAATTTCCCAATTCTTCATAGGCTCTACCACGGTTGTAAAGGGCCTTAACATTTTTTGGTTTAGTCTCTAAGAAGGAAGTATAGGCCACGGTAGCAGCTTCATAATCTCCTCTTTTAAACAAGATATCTCCTTTTTCAGATTGGCTATCTGAAGAACAAGCTGCAAATACCAACAAGATTCCCAATATTAGCCAATGTGTACTCCAAACTCTTTTCATTTTCTTAATTTTAAACGGCTACATTATTTTCTCTCAATGCATCGTTTAAAGAGGTTTTTAAATCAGTAGATGCTTTTCGTTGCCCGATAATCAAAGCGCAAGGAACCTGAAATTCCCCAGCAGGGAACTTTTTGGTCAATGAACCAGGAATCACCACCGAGCGATCAGGAACGTATCCTTTATACTCCACAGGTTCAGCACCTGTCACATCAATTATTTTTGAACTAGCTGTCAAGGTAACACCTGCACCAATAACAGCTTCCTTGCCAATTCTCACCCCTTCAACGATGATAGCTCTTGAACCGATAAAGGCTCCATCTTCCACTATAACGGGAGCCGCTTGAACAGGTTCTAAAACTCCTCCAATTCCTACTCCGCCACTTAAATGAACATTTTTACCGATCTGTGCACAAGAGCCAACAGTAGCCCAAGTATCAACCATCGTGCCACTGTCTACGAATGCCCCGATATTTACATATGAAGGCATCATGACCACACCAGAGGCCAAATATGCCCCATATCGTGCCACTGCATGAGGAACTACGCGGACACCTTGCTTAGCATAGTTGGTTTTAAGGGCCATTTTATCATGAAACTCAAAAGGTCCCACTTCGATGGTATGCATCTTTTGGATAGGGAAATAAAGAATTACAGCCTTCTTCACCCAGTCGTTGACCTTCCAACTTCCATCTTCCAATGGTTCTGCACATCTCAACTTACCTGCATCCAAATCACTAATGACCGTCTTGATGGCGATTTCAACATCTTTTTCCTTTAATAACTCCCTGTTTTCCCAGGCTTTTTCAATTATGTTTTGTAATTCCATATTTTTGTGGGTATCCAAATTTTATTTCCTTGATTCAAATTGCCATCGCTTCTGTTCTGAAACCTGTTAAGGATGCTCGCTCATATCACAAGATGGCGCTTTCACTGCGTGAAAAAAGCAAATACTGTATAAACATCATAGGCTTTTCTTCAAAAAATGAAACTTCCGAGGAAAATATAAAGTTCAGCCCTATCCTAAATTCACCGATAAACTTATGGAATCGATTGCGGGCCATCTTCCGGTTTTTATCCACCCTATCAAAGCATCCTGCACAGATACTGATCGTTACCACCTGGGAATTACTTCCAGCAGCTGTATTGGGCAAAATTTTATATAAGTACAAACTAGTATACGATGTACAGGAAAACTATGCTAAAAATGTCCATTGGAACCTACCCAATCGAAGTTCTTTAAAAAAATACGTTCAACAATTGCTGATTCAAAGTATTGAAAGCTTTTCCAGACCATGGATTGATCACTATAGCCTAGCTGAGGAATGTTACTTGGAAGAACTCCCCCGTTTCAAACCTGCAACCGTGCTTCCAAACACTTTTTCAGGCGAAGAAATAACGAAAAGTCACATCCACATTCCAAAAAATAAACCCATTCGATTTCTTATCACAGGTACATTGACTGCAGTGTACGGCACCATAGACGGAATAAATTGGTTCAAAGCATTTCTTAAACATCATTCAAATGCTCAATTGATCATTTCGGGCCACTGCCCACTGAAGTATTTTGAACAAGAGTTAATAGATAGTATCTATGGAATGGAATCAATTGAATTGACCATCAGTCAAGAGCCCATTCCTTATACAAGTTTACTGAAACACTATGAAGAAGCGGATATGATATTGCTCCCCTATCATCTGATTCCAAGCATAGTCCCTAAAATTCCAAGTAAAATCTATGAGTGTTTGGCATTGAAAAAGCCCATGTTACTTCCTAAGAATCCTGTTTGGGAAGCATTGATTCAGCCCTATCAAGCGGGCATATGCCTGGATTTTATGGATCATACAGGCATTCCCCAGCTTATTGGAGGCATATTTCAAACAGATTTTTATTCAAAAGCCCATATTCCCGAAGCACTTTGGGCTCATTCAGAGGCTAGATTTTTGGAATTGATTGCCAGTTTTGAGTCACCCAAAATCAATTAAAGGCCAACTTTAACCCAATACCTGTAGAGGTGAACCCTGCATGTAGCTGCACATCTGTGGGCCTATGCCCCCTAGGCATGGAGGTATTCCAAATAGTCACTGCCAGGTTGGCATTTTTGTTAAAGCCTAAATCACACAAAACACTTCCTCCAATCAATGCAGCCCCTACGCCTAAATAGGCAGCTGTATCACTGAATGGTACACCTCCCAATAATCCACCAATACCCCAACCCAATACAAAGTATCCTGGATAAGACAGTACATTGGACCAAGTTCTGTTGGCTCTTGCCTTCTTCATGTACAGACTTGCTTCTTCATTTACACTCATGTAATTCCGAGCATCCTTAAAGCTAATATAGGTGCCGTTAAGAAAGAAATTACCCTGTCCGAAACTGATTTGATCATTGGCAAATTGAGCCTGTGTTGGAGCCTGCAATGCAAAGCTGATGAGAACAAGCATGAAGATTTTTTTCATAGAGGTTTTAGTTTATTCGAAAATACATGTCTGGAAAATTAAATCCTACGGTCTGTCAGATTTATTTGTTTCCACAGCTAATTCCTCAGGGAAACTGTGATACCTGGGGCTAAGTAGACCTTATTCACAGCTAGACAGCTTATCCACATAGCTGTGGATTATTATCCACTTTTTGGCCTATTTGGAAACCCAATTTTTCTCCATGGAAACTCCTGTAAAAATTGAATTTCCTAGCTTATTTGCAACAATCAATATTTTCATAATGCTGTTTTTCAATTAATTGCAAATTATTTTAGGTTCTTTGAAATCATTTTTTAGTCCACCCTAAAACCCTAAACACAGGTAATGAGAACTTATCCACAGCCGTTTTAGTCTACCCTCTTGTATTTTTTAGATTAATCTAAATCCTTATATTTGGTAAAAAATTACGCATGACACTTACCTACTCAGAAGAAAAATACCTGAAGGCGATCTATGAAGTATCTGAAGCTGGCAACCGAAGTGTGGCCACTAACGATATTGCAGCAACCACCAAAACCAAGCCTGCCTCTGTAACCGATATGCTCCGAAAGCTATCCGACAAACAGATGATTGAATACAGAAAATACTATGGAGTCAGTCTGACTGAGGATGGAAAAAAAGCTGCCTTGATGACCATTCGTAAGCAGCGCTTGTGGGAAGTATTCTTGGTAGAAAAACTCCGCTTCTCATGGGATGAAGTGGTGGAAGTTGCCAACGAGTTAGAGCACATCCAATCCCCTTTGATGGTTCGGAGGCTAGATGAATATTTGGGTTTTCCAAAATTTGACCCACACGGTGATCCTATCCCCGATGAATTTGGAGATGTCAAAGTAAGGCCAAGATTGGCAATTGCTGAAATGGATATAGATAGTAGTGGACAAGTTGTAGCCGTAAAAGATAACAGTCCTGCATTTTTACGTTACCTGGATAAAATTGGTGTGTACATCGGGGCACGCATCAAGATTCTGGAAAAAGTGGAGTTTGATGGTTCGGTGGAAATATTGGTGGATAACAAAAAAACAATTTTCATGTCCAAAGACATGGCGGTCAATATTATGATCATGACTTAAGTGTGGTAAACTTTTCCAAAGTTCTAGAGTGGATCAAGTGATTTACTTGGGTGATACGTATATCCAAAATCGGATGGAGATGAAGGAAAACTTTGGAAAAGTTCTCCTACTCCCATACAGCCAATAATTAAAAAAAACAGCCACCTCTACATGGGGCGGCTGTTTGGTTTAGGCTTCGTTAATTTCTTATGCTCGCTTGATTTGTAAATTTAAGCTAGAATATTCCTTCTGTTCAATAAATGGTTGTGCACGTAAGCGCTGACCTGTTGCTGCATAAATTGCATTGGCGATGGCCCCTCCTGTTGGCGGAAGTGCAGGTTCTCCCAAACCTGTTGGTTCAAATGGTGTGGCAAGGTAATGCACATGTACCTCAGGAACCTCCTTCATACGGATCAATCGATAACTGTCAAAGTTTCGCTGTTTAGGCATTCCGTTTTCAAAGGTTAAGTTACCAAACATGGCATGGCCCATCCCATCCACAATACCACCTCTCACCTGATGATCGGCACCTGTTGGATGCACGACTACCCCACAATCTGTTACAGCAGTAATGCGCTTTAATACTGGTTGATCATTTTCCATTTCAATATCTGCCACTTGTGCTACATAAGAACGGTGGGAGAAATATACACTGAACCCTTGTTTTACGTTAGCATTCTTACCCCAATTAGCTCTTTCAGCCGCGCCTTCTACTACACCGATCATACGGTCAACATCGTAACCTAACTGACCTACCGGTTCATTCTTTGCTTTTTTCAACAATTCCAGTCGGAAAGCAACAGGATCTTTTTTCGCAGCAAGCGCAACTTCATCCAAAAAGGACTGCTCTGCATAAGCCAAGAAATTGGTGATCGGCGCTCTCCAAGCATTGGTGGTTACTGTAGAACGGTGATTGACATTTTCTATTAGAAGATTAGGCACTGCACCCGAGGGGAAGTTATTTTCTCGCGTAGTATTCCCTGCATTCATCCCGGCACCTCGCAATTTATATCCTATCATATTGCCGGCTTCATCCAAGGCAGCAGAAAAACGATAGCGAACAGCCGGGCGGTATCCCCCTCCTGTATTATCATCTTCTCTACTCCAAGTTACTTTGACTGGCTTATCCAAAATTTTAGAAAGTTCCGCAGCTTCTACCACGAAATCTGCCATCAGTCTGCGGCCAAAACCTCCTCCCAGTCGGGTAATATCCACCGTGATATTCTCCACAGGAATATTTAAAAGTCTGGCAGTTTCCATACGAGCTCTATCAGGCGTTTGAGTTGGTCCAATCAATTCCGCTGAATCCTCCTTCACATGGGCGAAAAAGTTTTGTGGCTCCATCGGAGCATGTGGTAAAAATGGACATTGATATTCCGCGCTGATTACTTGAGCAGCATTTTTAAAAGCTGCTTCTACATCTCCATCTTGACGCATCACCTGTGCCGTCTTTGCATCTAGCATTTCTGCAAATAATCGATCATGATCGAAGGTGCTTTCCACCGCTCCATCCGGTTCGTACTCGATCTTCAGCATGCGCTTGGCTTTCATCAAAGGCCAAGTGGTACTGCCGACAACAGCAACATTATTTTTAAATACCACTACATCCATTACTCCTTTCACCGAACGGGCAGCAGAATCATCTACTGACTTGATCTTCATACCAAAGGGGGCACGTTGGATCATGGCATTGACCATTCCTTCTCTGTAGACATCCAAACCGTATAAAGGCTGACCGGTAAACATCTCCTTGTTTTTGACATTTTTTACCGGTGTCCCAATTAATTTAAAGTCTTTCGAATCCTTTAAAGGCACTTCCTCAGGAATTTCTAACGCTGCCGCATCCATCACCACTTCACCATAGCTGATTTTCTTCTTGCTATTTTTATGGTAAATCATACTTTCCTCAGCGTACAATTCCTCTTGAGGAACTTCAAATTTGGCAGCAGCGGCAGACAACAATAAATATTTTGCTGAAGCACCTGCTTTTCTTAAACGCTCCCATGAATGTGGCATCGCACCAGACCCCCCTGTCAATTGTCTTTCGAAACGCTGATTATCCAAAGGAGCTTGAAGAACGCGTACCTTTTTCCAATCTGCATCTAATTCATCCGCTACAATCATGGGGAATGAGGTGATGATATTTTGTCCTAACTCAGGATTTGGAGAATATATTACTATGTCTCCATCTGGAGAAATGGATAAAAAGCTATTAAAATTATGTGCCTTGGCAAGCACTTCTTCAGTACTCAGTACCTGAACCTTTGGTGTGTCACAGCTGGACCAACCAAATCCTATCAATAATCCTCCTGTTGCAGTTGCTGCAATCTTAAGGAAATCTCTTCTGTTCGTTTTGATTGTAGTAGCCATAGTTACTTGATTTTAGCAGCCATTGCAACGGCTTCTCTGATTTTATGATAGGTACCACATCTGCAAATATTCCGATTCATCGCATTTTCGATTTCTTCGGTTGTTGGCTTTGGATTTTTCTTTAAAAACGCCGCAGCTGTCATGATCTGACCTGACTGACAATAGCCGCATTGGGCCACATCCACTTCGTCCCAAGCTTTCTGTACCGGATGATTTCCATCTTTGGACAATCCTTCGATAGTAGTCACCTCATCCGAGCCCACACTCGAAACGGGCATAGTACAGGAAAACATCGCCTCTCCGTTGATATGAACCGTGCATGCACCGCATTGAGCAATGCCGCAAGAATACTTGGTCCCTACCAAACCTAAATGATCCCTCAGTACCCAAAGTAAAGGAGTATCTTCGTCCACCTCTACTTGGTGTGATTGACCGTTAATTTTCAGATTGAAGTTAGCCATAGTTTATTTTGTTGTTTAGTCACCTTTAATGTAACGAAATTTAAAGACTTTCTACCCTGATTTTGTAGGGAATCCTAGAAATTTTGATGAAGCGCATTCTTTTTCATATAAAAGGGGGTTGAATTAAAGTCAATATCTCCTGATAGTAGAAGGTTTTTAAATCAACAGCAAATGGACTATATTTAAAATCGAAATCAAACCATATAACCTGAATGAAAAAAATAAAAGCTGCCATTGTTGGTACAGGATTCATTGGTCCTGCACATTTAGAAGCATTAAGAAGATTACCAAATATTGAAGTCAAAGCGCTTTGTGAAGTTAGTTTAGAATTGGCCAAGGAAAAAGCCGATCTGTTAGGTATTCCGTTTGCTTATACTTTTGAGGATATGCTACAGGATAAAGAAATCGATGTAGTGCATATTTGTACACCAAACTTCCTTCACTTCCCTCAATCGAAAGCAGTCTTGATGGCAGGCAAGCATATTGTATGCGAAAAACCCTTAGCAACCACCATCGAAGAAGCAGAAGAGCTGGTAGCCCTTGCCAAAGAAAAAGGTTTGGTCAATGCCGTACACTTTAATTTACGCTATTATCCCATGGTGCGCCAAATGAAAACCATGAGAGAAAATGGAGACTTAGGTGATATTTATTCCATCATGGGTTCCTACTTACAGGATTGGCTCTTTTTACAAACGGATTACAATTGGAGATTAGAACCAGATAAATCAGGTGACTCTCGTGCCATTGCAGATATCGGGTCTCATTTATTGGATTTGACAGAATATGTTACCGGTCTTAAAATCACCGAAGTAATGGCTGATTTCTCTACTGTTCATAAAACCCGATTAAAGCCTTTGAAAGCCATTGAAACCTACTCAGGTAAAGTGCTTTCTGCTGAGGATTATGAGGAAGTACCAATCAATACTGAAGACCATGCCAGTGTTTTGCTGAGATTTAGCAATGGAAATAAAGGATCTGTAACTGTCTCACAAGTAAACGCTGGAAGAAAAAACCGTCTGAATATAGAAATTGCAGGTTCTAAATCTAATTTTGAATGGTGTTCAGAAAAACCGAACGAATTATGGATCGGCAAGAGGGAAACAGCCAATCATCATTTGATGAAAGACCCATCTCTATTTACCAGAGAAGCGGCAGCCTTGATTTCATTTCCTGGAGGTCATAATGAAGGATTCCCTGATACCTCCAAGCAACTTTTCAAAGAAGTGTATGCGGCGATTCGTGAAGGAAAGCAGCCTGAAAATCCGAGCTACCCAACCTTTGCTGATGGACATCGGGAATTGTTGATCTGTGAACGCATCATTGAAAGCCATCGCAAACAAACCTGGGTCAAAATCGACTCATAAGTCAGTTCACTCATTTGCATATTAAACTATTGAGGTATTTATTTACCTGTGGAAAGCTTGAACTTTACTCAAGTTTTCTATCAGAAATATTCCTCAATAGTTTTTTATTTTTGCACAAAATTCAATGTCTTGACAACTCACCTAGTTTTCCCAGAATTACCAATCCAACAAGTTCTTCCTGAGGTTTTGACCAAGCTTCAAACCAGCAATACTCTAATCGTCCATGCCCCTCCGGGTGCTGGAAAAAGTACGCTATTACCTTTAGCCATTCTTGAAGCGAATTTGCTCAATGGAGCAAAAATTTTGATGCTTGAACCCCGTAGACTAGCTGCCAAAAGTATTGCAGAACGCATGGCTTCTCTTCTAGGAGAAAAGGTAGGGCAGCAAGTGGGCTATAGAATACGCTTCGATAGCAAAGTTGGGCCAGATACTAAGTTGGAGGTATTGACAGAGGGTATTTTGACCCGAATGCTACAACAGGATAATGCCTTGGAAGGCGTGGGTATGGTAATTTTTGATGAATTTCACGAGCGAAATATTCATGCCGATCTTGCTATGGCGCTCTGTCGGGAAAGTCAGCAGATTTTACGTCCTGATTTGAAGATTTTGGTCATGTCTGCCACTTTGAATATGCCCCAGTTGGAAAAGCTTCTTCAATGCGACACGGTAGTTTCAGAAGGGAAGCAATATCCTGTTGAAGAAATTTATGTAGGCAATACAGATTTATTTGCCGTGGTGGAAGGTGTAGTTGATGCAGTTATCAGAGCTTCCAAAGAACAACAAGGAGATATTTTAGCCTTTCTACCGGGAGAAGGAGAAATCAAAAAGGCTATTGAGCTACTCAAAAAAAGAATACCAGATTTTGCTATCCATGGTTTGTACGGCAAACTTTCTCCCTCGGCCCAGCAACAGGCTATTCGTCCCCATCCTGCTGGAAAGCGAAAAGTAGTGTTGGCTACTTCCATTGCAGAAACAAGTTTGACGATTGAAGGTATTCGAGTTGTTGTTGATTCGGGATTCACCAAAAAGTCTGTTTTCAATCCGCGTTCTGGATTGAGCCGCTTAGAAACAGTTGCTATCAGTAAAGATTCTGCTACTCAACGAAAAGGTCGAGCAGGAAGGTTAGGCCCGGGAGTTTTTTACCGCCTTTGGTCCAAAGCTGCCCATCAGTTTATGGAGGAGTTTCGCAAACCGGAAATTGAAGAAGCGGATCTTTGCAATTTGGTTTTGGAGCTGATTGGTTGGGGTGTGGACGATATATTCTCATTAGCTTGGTTAAGTAAACCACCTCTGGGATCTGTAAATCAAGCGATTGAAACATTGCATCAAATCAATGCTTTGGAACACAATCGCCTGACCGAACATGGTAAGCGTTTGCTTAAAATACCTGCGCATCCCCGGATTTCCCATATGATGCTGATGGCAGAAGACTTGGATTTATTGCCTTTGGCTTGCGATGTGGCAGCAGTCTTGGAAGAACGAGACCCACTACCCCAGGAAAAAAATGTGGATATAAATTTACGCTTGGAAGCCTTGAGAAGAGCCCGTAAAGAGCAGCTTCATCAAAAAGGGTTGGCCAAGTTGGAGAAAGTAGCGAATCATTATCGTAAAATTTTCACTATTGAGCCAAGCAATACTCCTGTAGATCCTTACCAAACAGGCTTTTTATTGGCCAATGCTTTCCCTGAGCGCATCGCTTCGGCAAGACCTGGCAACAATGCACAATTTCAATTAGCCAATGGAAAACTTGCCCAAATAAGCCATCAGGATGACTTGGCTCATGAATCTTGGTTGGCTATTTCCCACATCGATGAACGAGAAGGTATGGGAAAGATCTTTCTAGCTTCTCCCCTCTTACCAACAGATCTCAAACCTTTGATCAAAACCCGGAGAGTTGTAAAATTTGATAAAGATAAGGGGTCTTTTATTGCTGAAAATCAATTGGGTATAGGCAGCATTGTCTTAAGGGCTACACCCATCACGGACCTGCAGGAAAAAGAGAAAATCAGTGCTTTAAAAAGCTTCGTCTATCAGCAAGGGATACAGCTCTTTACCCTTTCCAAAGAATTAGAAAATTTATTAAATCGCGTTCAATCATTAAGGATTTGGAAACCAACATTGGAATTTCCCAACTACTCCATTCAATCATTGTTTGAACGTGATTTAACATGGTTAGAACCCTACTTAACAGGTATCAAGCGATCGGAGGATTTTGCCAAACTTGATCTCAAGTCAATTTTAACACATGCATTGACCTTCGAGCAGCAACAAGCCTTGGAGTCACTCACACCTTGCCATATCTCAGTACCCAGTGGTAGCCAAATCCGTATTCAATATGGAGCTGATGGTAGCGCACCTATTTTAGAAGTTCGCTTACAGGAATTGTTTGGCGTGTTGGAAACACCTAAAATTTGTGAAAATAGAATTTCATTAACCATTCATTTATTATCCCCAGGATATAAGTTGGTTCAAATCACAAGTGATTTAAAAAGTTTTTGGGGAGATACTTATTTCGAAGTTAAGAAAGAATTGAAACGAAGGTATCCCAAACACTCATGGCCTGAGAATCCATTAAATGCCCAGGCCGTGAGAGGTGTAGTCAAGAAGAAAACTGATTAAGCTTGAAACTCTTCGTCCAAAAAAGCAAGTAAGTTCAAGAAACAAGCTAAAGTGAAGGGCGTCACCTGAATTTCATCCAGCTTACGTAAGTACTCATCTTTTACGGTATCGTACCGTTCTGGATTATAAATTTTGGCTAAGACAATTCCTCGAGCAGACCTGTATGTGAAATTTTGAGTGACAATTGGATTATCTAAATCCTCATTAAAATACTGCTCTAAATCCTTTCCATCCATGTAGCGGTCAAGCCATTGAAAACCTTCTTTCACCAAGAATTTTTCTACGGTCTCGATATGTTGGGGTATTTCTTTTTCATCATGAATTACAAATCTTCTTGGAAAAGATTCCTCTATTCCATCCATCGTTTCTACTAAGGTGACGCTTTTTTCTTTGTAATCTCCGAGAGATGGTAAAAATTTATGCACAATATATTCTACCTTTTCTATTCGGATGCCCAAGTTGTATTCCAAATAGGTAACGTCTTTTTGTTGAGTTAAATGAAAAAATACAATCTGTTTCCCATAGGCATTCTCTTTCGCATAGTGCAAAATCGTTTTGTCTAAGGTGAAACCGAAATCCTCTAAAAAATTTCGATGCAGCTGCATGATTTCTACTTTTTCCATATATAATTATAAACTCCAATTCGGAGTATCTTGTTTTATGAATCCAACAACTCCTTAATCTCGAGCAACATTTGCTCTGCTTCTCCTTTGATGGCATGAAACTCATCGGAATCTTGATCAACATTATTTAAAAAGTGATTCCAATGTTTTTCTGCCTTTTTTAAAACTCTAGGAGTAATTTCAAATTCTACGGTATCCAAGTATTCTTTAGCCAGGGAAGAAGACTTAAAGTTACCGAAGAGAAATACCCTGTATAAATCAACAAAACTATCAGAAAGATCAAATCCTTCCAGCAGTTGTACAAGATAACCATTTTTTAATTTAAAAGATGGATGATGGATCAACTCAAAAACATATTTAAGTGCATCTCCATTATTTTCCATAGCAGCCAATGTTCGGGCTGCTAGGAAACTGGTATCCATTTCCTCCCCTTTCATCAACTCAATCAATCGCTGCATGAGTTCTTCTCCCCCTATTTTGGCTAATTTATCCGAATAGAGATATGCTTCAGACTCACTTTTGTCACACATTTTCTCCAATAATTGATCGATTTCCGTTTTCATGCAAGAGGATTTAGTAATTTGGAACAAAAATAAGACCATTCTTGAGTGGAAGAAAGAATAATGCAGCATTTAAAATTGGAAAATCACGAACTCAATCCATTTTTGGAGCACCTTAAGCTATTAAAACTTCCTATGGAGCATTTTCCTAACCAACATAAGCTCCTTGTTTACACGCCCCAACAAGAAAAAATAGCCGTGTTGCGTTATAGCATATATCAGGAAATGAAAAATACAGATTTTTTTCAAAGCAAAGAGTTTTTCAACCATGTCATCTTGGGTGTTCGTGCTGGATTGGCGGGTTTACTCTGCTATGATAATGGCACTTTGGTCGATCATAAAGTATTCAGAGCCTACATGGTTCGAAAAAAACAAGGGAAAAGCCAAATCAATTACTTAAAAACCAAGGGAAAGTCCCGTGCAGGTTCCCGTGTAAGACTAGGCGAAACCAAGATATTTTTCAAAGAAATTGCCGAGCGTTTAGCACATTATGAAACACATATGAGGGTTGACCATGTGTTTCTTGCCTGTGCGACCACCTTGATTCCTTATCTCTTCAAAGACAATGTAGTGCTCCAGAAGGTAAAATCCCAGCAGAATATTAGCAAGATTCCTTTCCATATCTCCCAACCCACGCATGAAAATTTATTGAAAGCGCAACGTCAGTTAACATTCAATCAAGTTCTAATCAAAAAAAATCAATTTATTGATAGTCAGGAATTAAAAAAAATCATTTCAAATTCAGATGGTTTTTCGGGAACTGATGAGGATTGGTAATAAAATTGGAACAATTATTGAACTAGGTTCTTCAAATGTATTCCTATTGAAAAAGATAATTATTTTACTTCTCCTGATGCTAGGATGGAGCTCTTTCAGTTACGGGCAACGATACGGTTCTGCGGTTGGATTGCGCCTTGGTAGCAATGATTTTAGCAGGACTGTAGGTATTTCTGCAACCCAACGGATTTTGAGACATACGACCATAGAAGGAATTATTCAGTCCGATTTTTCGAGAAATACTACTTCGCACTTTTTACTAAGGAATCATAAACCACTTATTTCGAAGCGATTCAACTATTATTATGGTGCAGGATTTTCTTTTGGTTATGAGGAAAGTTTTATCAAAAACCGCGACACCCGGGAAATCACCCATACCTATGCCAACCCTACTACAGGAGTCGATTTGGTAGTTGGTGTTGAAGCTACAGTTCTTGGTACTGTTGTATCTTTAGACTATAAGCCAAACTTCAATATGGCGGGAAGAGAAGAGTTTGCTCGTGGACAAGTAGGAGTTTCTGCTCGTTGGGTGTTAGTTACTGGAAAAGAGCAGGATAAGAAATGGAGGAAAAAGCAGCGAGCAAAAAGAAAAGCAGCACGGGAACCTGTAGGAGATCGCATCAAGAATGTCTTTCAGCGAAATTGATGATTTGTTTTCGAAATTTTTGATTACTTATCCTTTAAACCACCTTTTTTTCCTTTTGCGTAAATTTCTGCTGCTTGATTTTTATTTTTTGGTATCTTAAAACAAACAATCAAGCAACTATGAGAAAATTTAACCTGTATGTTGGGTTTCTGGTGATGCTATTTTATTCAGCAAACCTTATTGCCCAAGAAAAAAGCATTCTTCAACAATTAGAAGAAGTCGCCATCATCGATCAAAAGGTCATGATGCCTATGCGGGACGGTGTACGTTTGGCTACAGATATTTACAGACCAAAAACAGACAAGCCTGTCCCTATTGTTTTTTCCCGTACACCTTATCAGTTTAATTCTTACAGAGATGGGGAATTAGTCACTAGGACACTTCAAACAGCCCTTGATTATGTCAACAGAGGTTATGCCTATGTTGTGCAAAATGAACGGGGAAGATTTTTCTCTGAGGGAGAATGGCAGATATTAGGTGCTCCGCTGACGGATGGATACGATGCGTATGAGTGGATGTCAAGTCAACCTTGGAGCAATGGCAAAATTGGAGCTATAGGCTGTTCGTCCACTGCTGAGTGGCAGATGGCAGTAGCAAGTTTAGATCATCCAGCAAATACTGCATTGGTAGCCCAAGGCTATGGTGCTGGTGTGGGCCGTATTGGCAAATATTATGAGCAAGGAAACTGGTACAGAGGTGGTGCTGGACAGATGCTGTTTACAGCTTGGCTTTATGGGGTACAGCATGACCCAATGGCACCTAAATTACCGGAAGGCATCTCTCAAGAAGATTTACAGAGAATTCAACGCTTTTATGATATGGGTCCAAGATACCCTCGAGTAGATTGGAGTCAAGGTCTTAGCCATTTACCTGTTCAAGACATTATAAAAAATGTCAATGGTCCCAAAGGAATCTATGAAGAGATGATTACCCGTAAGCCTAACGATCCGAAGTGGTACGAAGGTGGCTTATTTCATGACGATATGGAGTTTGAAAAACCAGCATTTTGGTTTGTTTCTTGGTATGATGTAGCCTCCTCTCCTAACCTAGCTATGTATAATCATATTCGTGAAAACGCGAAGACAGAGATTGGAAAAAATAACCAATACTTGATTATTGGCCCTACCTTACATTGTGCTTTTTTAAGAGCTACAGAGAATACGATTGTGGGTGAACGAAGTATGGGAGATGCCAGATTGCCTGATCCTGCCATTACCTATGCTTGGTTTGACTATTGGTTGAAAGGTGAAGACAATGGCATTTTAGAATCAATGCCAAAAGTAACCTACTTTACCATGGGTAAAAATGAGTGGCAAACATCCGATACCTGGCCACCAAAAGAAGCTCAGATGACCACCTTCTTCTTAGACAGTAAAGGCAAAGCCAATAGCCGCCTAGGAGACGGTGTGCTGACAACCAAAAGACCTGGACGAGATAACCCTGATACTTTCCAATATGATCCTCTAGACCCAGTAACTTCTTATGGTGGCAATGTTTGTTGTACAGGAAATGCCGTACAAGGTGGTTCATTTGATCAGCAGGAAATGGAATTGAGAGAGGATATTTTGGTCTATACTTCCGAACCTTTGACCGAAGGAATTGAGGTTAGTGGTTTTATTGAAGCGACCTTGTTCCTTTCATCAGATGTAAAAGATACAGACCTTACCATCAAAATTATTGATGTCTATCCTGACGGGAGAGCTTATAATTTGGATGAAACCATTCAGCGTGTGAGATATCGTGAAGGATACGAAAAAGAAGTCTTTATGGAATCAGGAAAAGTATATGAAGTCAATATGACTCCTATGTCTACATCCAATTATTTTGAAAAAGGTCATCGTATTCGTATTGAAGTTTCTTCTTCCAACTTTCCTAGATTCGATAGAAATATGAATACTGGGGGTAATAATTACGATGAGGCTGAAGGTGTAGTGGCTACCAACAAAATCCACCACTCTAGCAGATATCCGAGCAGCATCAAGCTGCCGATCATGAAAAAGTGATTTGAAGGAGGAAGGATGAAGGATGAAGGATGAGGGTGGATGAAAATGCTGATTGAATACAGCGTACGCATGTGTTTTTGATGCCGAAAATCCCGACCTCGAAGAGGTCATATGTTTATATCTAAACTATTACGTCTAGGGACAGGTGCGACTCCTATCGGAGTCGCACCTGTCCCTAGACGTATTGTAACTACAAATAGTTAATCCCTCTAGGAACGGAGACTTTGCTTAAGCATTGAAGAATTGTATAAAATGTCAAAAAAAAGGATGAAGGATGAGGGAAGAAGGATGAAGGATGAGATTGTACTAGGTACCAAATACGAAGTACCAAGTAGGGATTCGGGTAATAGAAAATAGAGACGAGACTTGCCTGCTGCAAGCAGGATGCGAGAGTTTAGAAAAGGAATCTCTTGATTCTTGTTTCTTGATTCTTGTCTCTCGATTCTTGTTTCTTGGCTCTTGTCTCTTGTTTCTTGTTTCTTTTATTTCTTAATCCTTCGAATTCAAAAACACTTTCTCGTGGATATCTGAGTTTTTGACGATACCTCGGTACCAATTTTCTCTTAGCAGTTGCTTTTCTTCCTCTGAAATAAAAAAGTCTTTGACTTGAGCAGTTTCCTGTACTTTTCTAATGAGGTCAAATAAAAATATAGAAGCGGCTACGGAAATATTAAAACTTTCTGTAAAACCCATCATGGGAATGTGGACCAACTGGTCTGCGGATGATTTTACCTCATCTGAAATCCCGGCATGTTCATTTCCAAATACCAATGCGATTTTTTGGGATACATCCAATTCATGAATGGAAATACTCCCAGGATCCGGGCTCGTAGCAATGATTTGATAGCCTTGTTCCCGAAGATGATGAAAGCAATCCGAAACAGCAGTTTTTCTTTCATCGCTGTATTTGTGTATATCTACCCATTGTGCCGCACCACGGACCACGTAGGGATTGACTTCATAAGAATGTTCTTTTTCAATGATATGTATGTCTTGGATCCCAAAACAATCAGCAGTACGCAGCACAGCAGAGGCATTGTGTGGTTTGTAGATATCCTCCAATACGACCGTAAAGTAGCGTGTACGCTGTGCAAGTACCTGTTCAATCAGCTGACGCTTGTGAGGAGTCACATAATTACTGAGGTATTCGAAAAAAGACTTGGGATTAGTCATGAATAATGTTGTATTGTAAAATCTTTGCAGTTTACAAAAAGATTATTGTAAATGAAAAGGTCCACGAATGTCACTACTAGACACGAATAAATTCAACTCCTTTCGGAGTTGGGATTTTTCAAAACTGTAGCCTTTTTGGGTCCCCGAGTTCTCACCTGGGACTACTAACCTTCCGTAGTTAATTCCTATCTGAATTAATCTCTTGCACAACCTTCAATCTACTTAAAAAAATACGCTGTTTGTTATAGCGGTTTAAGCAAGATCTCTTTTTAGTGACCATTCTTCCATGAGAGGTTACCTAAACAGCAGTAAAACAAAAAGGGTAGCAAAATTGCTACCCTTTTTTGAACCCCCTGCCGGTCCCGATACCCATCGGGACAGCGACCTGCTGATTACAAGTCAGTTGCTCTACCATCCCGATAGCTATCGGGATAAGGAGGCTTCAAACGTAGAAAATAAAAAAGGACAACCTAAGTTGTCCTTTAAGAGCCCCCTGCCGGGATCGAACCAGCGACCTACTGATTACAAGTCAGTTGCTCTACCAGCTGAGCTAAGGAGGCTTTTTTTATTCTCGAACCCTTTGTCCGATTTAGTGATGCAAATATAGAGGCCTGATTCAAACGTGCAAAACCTTTTTTTAAAAAAAATAAGGAGATTTTTTTATCTCCTTATTTCTGAGCACATTAAAATTCTCTTAAAATCGAAAGTTTCTTCTTCAGCTTCTCAATTTCGGCCTCTGCCTTGGTGATTTTCTCTTCAAACTGCACTTTCAACTTATCCGCAGTCTTGGATGCTGCAAAGAACTCTAGGTTATTTTTCCACAAACCAATGTTGTTTTCCAGATCTGTGATCTGCTTACGGATACCAAATTCCTTCTTATTCAGCACACGATTGCCATTTGGATCAGCTTGAAGCTTGTTCAGATTGAGACGGAATACAAAGTCTTCCCTGCTTTCTCCAGTGGATCCTAAGGCGTCCACATAAGTATCTACGGCTTGGTTAAACTTGGCCAAGATATCCTTTATATTTTTCCTTGGAACAAAGCCTATCCCATTGTATTGATTGATCAAAGCCTCCAAGGTCTCCTCAGCAGGACTGTCCTTTGCACTTGCAAGAATTTTGGATATGATATCTTCCTTCAATTTCAAGTTATCTTCGTATTCCTTGTTGGCTTGACTATTGGCACTTCTCTTATTTTCAAAGAAAGAATCGCAGGCAGTTTTGAAACGCTTATATAGTTCATCTCGAACCTTTTCAGGGGTAGGACCAATTTTCTTCCATTCTTGCTGCAAGGCAATCATCTTATTGGTAGTATCTTGCCATTTGGTATCACCAACCAAGGCTTCAGCTTTTTCAATAAGCTCCTCTGCTTTTTTCTTATTCGCCAACCTGATCTCATCCAGCTCTTTGAAAAACATATTCTTATTGTGGAAGAAATCCTTGAAGTAACCCCAAAATTGTTTGTTGACCTCTTTTCCCATTTCCCTTGGAACAGGACCAGCGGCTTCCCACTCTTTTTGAATGCTAAGTACTTCTTTGGTTTTGTTGTTCCATTCTTTGATCTTGGTAGCTGAGAAGTCTTTATAGGTAGCAATCTTTTGAATCAATGCCTCTTTGATGACTAAGTTTTCTTTCAACTTCCCTTTTTGATCCTCATAGAATTCCTTTCTGCGATCGTAGACAGCGTCTGAAGCAGCTTTAAAGCGCTGCCAAAGGGGTTCTTGTTCTTCTCTAGGAACAGGACCGATATGCTTAAACTCCTCATGAAGATCATTTAAGGCCTTAATGGCATCCTTTAAATCCTCCATTTTTACTAAAGCCTCTGCGCGATCACAGATTTCAGACTTTAGTTCTAGATTTTTCTTACGATCAAGCTCCTTAAGCTCAAAATAAATACTCCTATTATCATAAAACCTGTCCATCAAGGCATTGAATGATGCCCACAGATTTTTATTCATATTCGACGGAACAGGTCCGATCTTTTTCCAGTCATCCTGAATTTGCTTGATAGCATTGATGCTATGGGTAGTCTCCTCTCCATCTACCAAATCCCTTAGCTTGTCAAGGATCAAATTCTTTAATTCTAAGTTCTTTTCTTTTTGCCTTTCAAGAGCTTTAATAAACTGTGAGCGCTTTTCTCTAAAAAGATTATAAGTAGCAAAGAAAAGTTTGTCTGCCTCTTGTGACTTGTAGGAAAAATCATCCGTCTCTCCCCCTCCTGCAACAAATTGCTCTAAGGCAACCTGCTTCTCAGAACTAAAAATATCATCAAAAGCAGCTTTGATCTCATTGACTCTTTTTTCAACTGACAATACATTCTCAGCATCTACAAAAGTCTTCAAGGCTGCAATTAATTCTTTCTTTGAAAAATTCGCAAAATCTAATTCCTCTTCTTCCTCTTCTGAATGTTCATCAGCCTCTGGATCCTCAGAAGCGTCCGCAGGTACATTTTCCACTGTTTCCTGAGCATCTAAGGTTTCTTCGGTAACAATCACCTCAACTTCAGGCTCTCCCTCTGTTTTTTTGACTGATTCTTCCATAGATGAATCAGTGATTTTATTGGTTGTTTTGGTAATCTCTTCATTACTCTCAGCAGAAGATTCGGCTGGAGTCACCTTGCCTTCTTCAGGCATTTCTTTCTCGTTGTCCATAATTGAAACTTACTTATTTAAGCGCTTATCAAACAAATGTAATAAAATTCACTAATTTAATCTTGGGTCAATTGGATAATTTGCCATTTGTTGATACTCCCCGCCCATATTTTTCAATATAAGCTTCCATAACTCTTCCGGTGAAGCATCAAAAATATTTTCTGTTATAATCGTATCACAAAGAATCCACGTCTGTTGCTCTAACTCATCCTGAAGCTGCCCCTCTGCCCAACCGGAGTAACCGATAAAAAAGCGCACATCTTCTTCTTTAAGAGAGCCATTTTTGATTGCAGACATCAACTTCTCAAAATCTCCACTCCACCACAGATTATCCATAAGTGCAACACTGTCTTCAAGCATTTGCTCTCCCCTGTAAATAAAATGTAGGGTGTTTTGCTCCACAGGCCCACCAACATATACATCCAAAGGAATCAAGTAATCTTCATCCAACAACTCATCTAACTTTAAAATAGATAGTTTGTTCAATACCAAGCCAAATGATCCATGCTCGTCATGATTGCATAGTAAAACAACAGAGCGTACAAAATTCTCATCTTGCAAAAATGGCTCTGAAATCAACAGTTGACCTGCCTTAGGCTTCGATGTTATTTTCTGTCCCATAAAAATGATCTTATTTGGCAATTAATATAAATCTAAATTTTTTAAATGCAATAACTGATTTAATTTTAAGCAAAATACATGTATCCATATGAAATTAGCAGATATACGGATTGACTACACCCTTAAATCACTTGATATCAGTGATGTGGACCAAAATCCTATCCAACAATTCAATCGCTGGTTTGAAGAAGCTTTACGTGCAAAAGTTTTAGAAGCTAACGCTATGAATTTAAGTACCATTGGAAAAGACGGCTTTCCAAGTAGCAGAATTGTGCTTTTAAAAGGTGTCGACCAAGGATTTGTGTTTTTTACCAATTATGAAAGCTCTAAAGGCAAAGAATTGATGGAAAACCCAAAAGTAGCCCTGACATTTTTTTGGCCAGAATTGGAAAGACAGGTGAGAATCGTAGGAAGAGTGGCAAAAGTGAGCAGTGAAGAATCTGATGAGTATTTCTTTTCCCGTCCATTTTCCAGTCAAATAGGTGCTTGGGTTTCACCTCAAAGCAAAGAAATTCCTGATCGGGCTTTTTTAGAGGCGCGTGAAGCAAAGTATTCAGAAGAATTGAGACCTGAAACAATCAAAAGACCACCTCATTGGGGTGGCTACAGAGTATCTCCAATATCTTTGGAATTTTGGCAAGGAAGACCAAGTCGCCTGCATGATCGGATACATTATACATTGGAATCTGATAACAGTTGGACTTTAAAAAGAATTGCCCCTTAAGTGGGGCAATTTTTACTTTAGGTCAAATAAATCATCTACTCCAAGCATTCGCTCCACTGTGAAGCCTTCTCCGTATTTAGAGAAGATGCTGTGGCCAAATTCAATGGCTCTCGCTTCAATGAAAGGAAGGAAACTTTGGGATGAAATAAAACTTTCAGGTTCCGCACTGTTAGGATCGTAAAACTGTGAGGCAAATGCCTGAATACTCGCTAATTTGATTTCCCAATAAGGCGTGATATCTACCACAAAATCTGGTTTGATAAAGTTGTTTTGTATATAGTGGTAAACAAACTTCGGCCTCCAAGGCTCCTGAGTTTGACCATTAACGGTCGTCTCAATTTTCCGAAGACCGCTCATGAAACAGGCTTTACTGGCTACTGAAGCTCCTTTTCCATGATCTGGATGTCTATCTGTGATGGCATTTGCCAAAACGATTTCTGGTTGGTATTTACGAATCATTTCCACGATTTTCAATTGATGAGCTTCATCATCTTGAAAATAAATATCCTTGAAACCTAAATTTTCTCGAGCAGCTAACCCTAACACTTCAGCTGCCTTTGCAGCTTCTTTCAAACGGAGTTCTGGTGTACCTCTAGTCCCCATTTCTCCCATCGTAAGGTCTATAACTCCAACTTTATAACCCTTTGCTACATGTGCTGCAATGGTACCCGAACAGGCTAATTCGGCATCGTCTGGATGAGCAGCAATGACTAGTATATCTAATTTATTCATGGGACTACCTAATTCTTAATTGTTGTCCTACTCTGAGAGTAGAATTTACTGAAATATTATTCAATCGCGTAATGGTACTTACCCTGACACCATATCTCCTTGCAATGCTTGATAGTGTTTCTCCACTTCTAACTCGGTGTACAACGGATTGTTGGGTTTGGACAACATGATCAAAACTGGAAGCAGTAATCATGTATACATCACTCCGCAATCTACCTAAGTTGAAATCAAAAATTTGGGTTGGATTAATTGATAAGCCCTGATAGCGGACTTCAAAGTGTAAATGAGGCCCCGTACTTCTTCCTGTATTTCCTCCTAACCCAAGGACGTCCCCAGCTTTAACTTCCTGACCAACATCTACTGTAATCCTTGACATGTGACCATACAATGTTTCTAAACCGTTTTTATGCCGGACTACTACATAATATCCATAACCTGTTCGGTCGTAGGAGCGAATCCTCACAATACCATCAAATACAGAGTAAATCGGCGTTCCAACAGTCAACTTCAAATCTGTCCCATGATGCCAGCGATACCTACGGAATCCAAACTCAGAAGTTATTCGCGTTTCATCTAAGGGCATTTTATAATCGGTGCCAAAAAAAGTATCATATAGCTTGACATACACTGTATCTTTAAAGTCTTTGGGATTGAAATTATAGATATTGATCTTTTGACTATCCCATGCTGAATAGTATTCATAGGCTGTAACCCAAATACTATCTATGAGGATTTTTTCAGAGACTTGGGCCAACTGATTGGTAGGTGCCCAAATTAAGGACAGGGTATCCTCTTCTACGATACTCATCCGCTTTCGCAGATCTACAAAATCTTTATAAAGGAGGGAGTCCGTTTGGCGTGTGATGTCGGATAGGTATTTCTGAGGATCAAAAAGCCTCAAATCACGCTGCAAGGGGTTCGAAGGTGCAGTAATGAGTTGGTCTTGCTTGGATTTTTTAATAATCTTCGGAAATGTTTGAGCATAGGAACTGTAAGAACCTATGCTCAACATAAAAACTATAAAATAAAATAGACTTTTTAATCTCATTAGATGGGTTTATCAAGATTCCTGAGCTGCAAGATACCTTTCAGCATCCAATGCAGCCATACAACCTGTACCTGCGGCTGTTACTGCCTGACGGTAAATGTGGTCTTGCGCATCACCACAGGCAAATACTCCTTCAATATTGGTTTTGGTACTTCCAGGAATCGTTTTGATATAACCGTTTTCATCCATATCGATAAAACCTTTGAAAATATCGGTATTTGGTTGATGTCCAATAGCTACGAAGAAGCCAGAAATAGCTAATTCTCTAGTATCTTTGGTTTTGTTATTATATACACGTACTCCTTTTACCTCTTCCTCTCCCAAAATCTCTTCGGTTTCTGTATTCCAAAGAACTTCAATTTTTGGATTATTCAATACACGCTTTTGCATGATTTGAGAAGCTCTCATTTCTTCTCGGCGCACCAGCATGTAAACTTTGCTACAAATATTCGCTAAGTATGATGCTTCTTCGCAGGCAGTATCCCCTGCCCCTACAATTGCAACATCCTGTCCTCTGAAGAAAAAGCCATCACATACCGCACATGCAGATACACCTTTTCCATTTAGGCGCTCCTCACTTTCGATACCCAACCACTTGGCAGAAGCACCAGTGGAGATGATAACAGTTTCGGCTTGGATCTCCACTTGATCGTCAACAATGACTTTGTGCGGTCGTGCAGAGAAATCAACCTTAGTAACTTGGCCATAGCGCACTTGCGTACCAAAACGCTCAGCTTGCTTCCGAAAATCCTCCATCATTTCAGGGCCTTGTACACCTGTAGGGTACCCGGGATAATTTTCTACATCTGTTGTAATAGTTAATTGGCCACCAGGCTGTGCGCCTGTGTAAAGTACTGGATTCAATCCTGCTCGGGATGCATAGATTGCTGCTGTATATCCTGCAGGTCCTGAACCAATGATCAAAACCTTCAATTTTTCTACAGTAGTTGTCATGAGTGATTTATTAAAGTTGGCAAATTTTATTAAAATACAATTTACAACAAAGTTTACTCCTGTTAAATTTCCCTAAAATCTCCAGTTGGTTTAATCTCAGGAGTCACAGGAATAAACTAAATTATGACACAAAAAAAGGGGAAATCATCCCCTTTTTCAGTAATCAAAGATACAGTACGTATCTTATCCTAAGTATGGCTTTAAAGTTTTACTTCTAGAAGTATGTCTTAATCTTCTGATAGCCTTCTCTTTAATTTGTCTTACACGCTCTCTCGTCAAGTTGAATTTTTCTCCAATTTCTTCCAAAGTCAAGGCATGTTCTCCATTTAAACCAAAGTATAAGGTAATCACATCAGCCTCTCTTGAGGTTAAGGTAGAAAGTGCACGTTGAACTTCCTTTCTCAATGACTCGTTCAATAAACCGTCATCCGGTTTTTCATCTCCGTCATTTTCCAAGACATCCAACAAACTATTTTCCTCTCCCTGAACGAATGGCGCATCCATGGAAACATGTCTACCGGAAATTTTCATGGTATCCACTACTTCACTCGCAGTCACTTCTAAGACCTCCGCTAATTCTTCAGGAGATGGTTCACGCTCAAACTTTTGCTCCAATTCAGAGAAAGTTTTGCTAATTTTGTTTAAGGAACCTACTCTGTTCAACGGTAAACGCACAATCCTAGACTGCTCGGCTAATGCCTGAAGAATAGACTGACGAATCCACCATACAGCGTAAGAAATGAACTTAAAACCTCTAGTTTCATCAAATCTCTGTGCTGCTTTAATCAAACCAAGGTTACCTTCATTAATCAAATCGCCCAAAGAGAGACCTTGATTCTGGTACTGTTTTGCAACAGACACTACAAATCTGAGGTTTGCCTTTGTAAGTTTTTCCAAAGCCAATTGATCACCTTCACGGATTCTCTTGGCTAATACAACTTCCTCATCAGCTGTTAAAAGATCAACTTTACCTATTTCCTGTAGATACTTATCAAGAGATTGACTCTCTCGATTAGTTATCTGTTTGCTAATTTTTAGCTGCCTCATTCGAGAATTTTATTTATCAGTTACGATTTTTAATAACAGAATATTACTGCACGAAAGTTCAAAGTACTAAATACTTTAGTAACATTAATCTTTTTTATCAGATTTTTCAGGCTTTGGAAGTAATACCTTTCGGGAAAGCTTAAATTTACCTGTCTTTTTATCGACATCGATCAATTTCACCATGATTTCTTCACCTGGCTCCAATACTCCTTCCATGGTTTCTAATCGCTCCCACTTGATCTCGGATATGTGAAGTAAGCCATCTTTACCCGGCATAAACTCAACGAATGCACCGAATGGCTGTATATTTTTGACCTTACCTGTGTAGGTTTCTCCAATTTCAGGCTGTGCAACAATGGCCTTGATACGAGAAATCGCACCGTCCATAGAAGTCTGATTGTTAGCAAATACATTGATCTTACCTTGATTATCTTTTTCTTCGATAACGATGGTAGCACCAGTATCCTTTTGGATTTCTTGAATAACTTTACCTCCTGGACCAATCACAGCACCGATCAATTCCTTAGGAATTGACATCATAAATGATCTTGGAGCGTGAGGTTTCAAGTCAGGTCTTGGAGCATCCAAGGTCTTATTGATTTCATTCAAAATATGCAAACGGCCTTCTTTCGCTTGGTGCAATGCCTCTTTTAATACATTGTAATCCAACCCTTCTACTTTCAAGTCCATTTGACATGCAGTGATACCTTTGGCAGTACCGGTAACTTTAAAGTCCATATCTCCCAAATGATCTTCATCACCTAAGATGTCGGAAAGAATTGCATATTTACCAGTTTTGGAATCAGAAATCATCCCCATGGCAATACCTGTCACAGGAGCTTTAATCGGAACGCCAGCATCCATCAAGGCCAAAGAACCTGCACAAACAGTAGCCATTGAAGAAGATCCGTTAGATTCCAAAATATCAGAAACCACACGAATGGTATAAGGATTTTCATCATCCTTAGGCATTACTTTTTTCAAAGCCCTCTGAGCCAAATTACCGTGACCTACTTCTCTTCTGCCTGGTCCTCTATTTGGTTTTACCTCTCCTGTAGAGAATCCTGGGAAATTATAATGTAAGAAGAACTTATTGAATCCGGAAATCATGGCACCGTCTACCATTTGCTCATCCATTTTTGTACCCAAAGTACATGTAGTGATGGATTGCGTTTCACCTCTGGTAAATACAGCAGAACCGTGCGCAGATGGCAAATAATCTACTACCGACCAAATTGATCTGATTTCGTTCAAAGCTCTGCCATCCAAACGTTTTTGCTCGTTCAATGTTAAATTTCTCGCAGCTTCCTTGTGGATTTTGGAGAAATATGGTCCGATCAAACTTGCTTCATATGGATGCTCTTCACCTAAACTTTCAATAAATGCTTCTTTGATCGCCTTAATCAATTCAGAGCGCTCTGATTTATTAGCAATTTGTTTGCTGACCACCTCATAGCACTTATCATACAATTCAGCATGCATTTTTTCAAATAAGGCTTCATCAGATTTCTCATGGCTATAAACGCGCTTTTCTTCTTTTCCAACAGCCTTGGTCAATTCTAACTGTACTTGACAATGTCTTTTGATTTCTTCATGGGCCAATTGTAAAGCCTCTACCATCTCCTCTTCTGAGATTTCGTCTGCTTCACCTTCTACCATCAAGATGTATTCCATGGAACCCGCTACAATAAACTCCAATGAAGCTACTTCCAACTGTGTAGGAGTTGGATTGAGGATTAATTTTCCATCCACTTTTGCTACGCGAACTTCAGAAATTGGTCCATTGAAAGGGATATCCGAAACTGCTAAAGCAGCAGAAGCCGCCAACCCTGCCAAGCAGTCAGGCAACACATCACTATCGGCAGACATAAGGGTGATTGCTATTTGAGTGTCTGCATGATAATCATCTGGAAAAATCGGTCTAATCGCTCTATCGACGATTCTACTGATCAAAATTTCATAATCTGAAAGTCTTCCTTCTCTTTTCAAAAATCCACCAGGGATTTTACCGGAGGCAGCAAATTTTTCTTGGTAATCAACAGATAAAGGTAAAAAATCAACGCCATCTTGGGCCTCTTTTTTAGAGACCACCGTGGCTAGTAACATGGCATTCCCCATTCTAACTACTACGGAACCATCAGCCTGCTTAGCTAACGCTCCAGTCTCAATTGTAATTTCTCTACCGTCCTCAAGAACAATAGATTTGGTAATAAGATTTGGTAACATACGTGTTTGTTAAGAATAAATGTACTAAGATTTAAAAGTAAGGTTTAATATCGGGGGAGAAGCAAAAAAGTAAGGTTCTCTAGGAGAGAACCTTACAAAAGATTTCAATTATTTACGTAATCCTAAGTCAGCAATGACAGCTCTGTAACGTTCGATGTCATTTTTGATCAAGTAGTTAAGAAGGCTTCTTCTTTTACCTACTAGTTTCAACAAACTCAAGCGAGAACCATGGTCCTTCTTGTGCGTTCTTAAGTGATCGGTCAGGTGATTGATTCTGTAAGTGAACAATGCAATCTGAGACTCAGGAGAACCTGTATCAGTTTCAGACTTTAACCTGCCATGATTCTTGAATAGCTCTACTTTTTTCTCTGTAGTTAAATACATGTCTAGTTAAATTTAAATTTAAACAGCCACAAAGGTACAGCAATAATTTGGAATTTAAAAGCAGCCCTTATGTTTTGGAAAATTTTCTCTTGAAAAATAAGGTCAATTTATTCCAAAATTCCACATAGGTATCCGGTTCAAACAAGCGTGCATCCTTTCTCGCTTGTTTGAGAAAGAAGAAACCAAAAGGTAACAGTACCAGATTTGAGAACCATGTTCCGAATATCGGATCCGTAATCCCCTCTTTTGCCCACTTCTCACCAGTAATGGTCAACATATAATAGACAATAAAGAAGATGATTGACATTAGAACAGGCATTCCTAAACCACCTTTCTTGATAATAGCACCCAAGGGAGCTCCTATCAAAAACATCACGATACAGGCAAATGCAGTGGTGTATTTCTGATACCAAGCAATCTGAAACCTTCTATATTCCCGCTCTAAATTATCAATTTGTGCAACTTTATTGGAGAAGTTATTCTTTTGGGAACGAGCATTGTTGATAGCAACGGTAGCTGCTCGCTGCTCATAGTTATTTACTTCGATAATTGAATCCAATCGGGCAATTTGTTCGGCGGAAAGTTTATTTACGGGTCGGTTATCCGGTTCAGACCTGTTTTTTAACATACGGATAGAATCTGAGCGATTCAAAGGTGTAAAATCAAACCCTTCCATAGACAAATCTCCTCTGCCTAAGCTTCTTGATGCAACTGTGTCTTCCAATTGAATGAATGGTATTGAATCAGAAGCAGCAATGGAATCAGCAGGTGTTATAATATCATTAGATGCATTGCTTTCCTCTATTACATCTCTTACATTCATAGAAGCATACAAAGGATCTATTAACGCTTCCTCTTCTCCTGGATTATATCCATATAGATCTTCCGTCAATGAATCGGCAGACGCATTGTAGGTAGATGCATCGATAACGCCTCTGGAAGCATCTTGCAAAACCTGCTTTTGCTTGCCCCGCTCCAACCTCAAAGAATCATCCCGCATTTTGCGCTCGACAACAGTGCTCGGTGGCGTTAGTTTTCGATTACGGGTAAAAAAGGTATATCCTGATTCTGTGTTGGCGTAGTTATAATATACAATCTGATTAATTTCGGAGTAAATAGAGTCCAAACCTTCCTTAAGTTCAGCAATATTTTTAATCGATCGGTTGGTAGACCATAAATCTTCCGGAGTCCTGTTCATCTGAAAGGATTCAAGGTTGAATATGATTTGGTTTTCGGAGAAATAAGTTCGACTAAAATCAGCCGGCTTGTCTGCCAATCCCCTTTGTCCCCGAGACTCTTTATAATTGACACCATTATATAAAGTCAAACTTAAGTAGGAATCATTGAAAAATGGTTCCATCCTGCCTGAGTCTGCCAATATCACATTGGTATTCCCCTGCCCTTCTGCATGATTGTAAATAATGATATCTTGCAGACGAATATCATCCAATTTTTTATTGACCTTAATACTATAATTAGGTATTCCTGCATAAAAAACACCTTCTTTAATATCTAAAGCGGGCGACTTCATCCGGATATCATACAATAAACTGAAGGTTTTCAGATTGACCCGAGGGACTAGATAGTTATTAGATAAGTAAGCTCCAATAGTCAAAAACACCACAAATATACCTATGGGTAAAAGTGCTCTCAAAAGTGAGATGCCACTACTTTTAATAGCTGTCAACTCAAAATGTTCTCCTAAATTACCAAAGGTCATCAAGGAAGACAAAAGAACTGCCAAAGGAAGAGCCATTGGAGAGATACTGATTACGAAATAGGAAATCAGCTCCATATAAATCCAGAAACTGAGACCTTTTCCAAAAATCTCATCAAAATACTTGAGCATATTTACAGTGAGTAGGATAAAATCCACCACTATAAATGTCAAAAAGAAAGGTCCAATGAAAGACCCTAAAATTAATTTATCAAGTTTTTTCATGCAGCACAACTATACCCTTAACGATAAAAAAAGGTAAGAGTGCACAATTTTAACCAAAAAAACATTAACCTCCGATTATCTCTTTAAGATTAACAATTAAACCTTCCCATATAGATTCCAACTCTTCATCATCGTAAGAATCGCTGTAATCAATAACTTTTAGAAAGAGTGTTTGGGTGAGTTCATTTTCTTCGATCTTAAATTCAATGAAAGACTTATCCTGTGCATCTGGATTTTCAGGGTCGAAGTATTCGAATTTCACATGCATGTCTTTGCGGAGTGCAGTCACGCGTGCATGGTGTTTTTCACCGTCATATTCAAAAACAAAGGTCTTATCCTCGTTAATAGAAACATCGTCAGCAAACCATTCGGAAAGACCGCTTGCAGAGCTGATGTAGGGAAACAAAAGTTTTCTGGAAGTATTGATTTGATAATCAGCAACAAACTTATTCTTTACCATAATTTCTAAATTTAAATGTTCAAAAAAGGATAATTTTTTGGTCCACTTTGTTTGCAAATAAAGACCTAACCATCCATATTTGCATTCCAATTCGACGACAGGTCAAGATTGTACGAATCTTTGAACCTTTCAGGAACTCAAAATAAGAATTTATTTTTGATTTCCAACAATAGAATTTTAATTGAACCAACAAAATATATATGGCGAGGTAGCTCAGTTGGTTAGAGCGCAGGATTCATAACCCTGAGGTCACGAGTTCAACTCTCGTCCTCGCTACAAAAGCCCCTCTTGAAGGGGCTTTTTCTTTTTTAAATCAATATAACTAAATCCACTTTCATTTAATTTTTTGATTTTTAAAAAACTATTTGTGATACAAGCAGTTAGGGAACCATAAATCTAACCAACAAAAACATGAAACTAATTAAATTCACCACCCTTGTTGCCATTTGGGCAATTGCGATTTTCACGTTTGCTTGCTCTGGTAGCAACACAGAAACTGTAGTAGTTGAAGAAATCGAAGAAATTGAAGAAGTAAGTCCAACTGTCGTTGAAATCGCAGTAGGTTCTCCTGATCACACTACATTAGTAGCAGCAGTAACAGCGGCTGAACTTGTGGAAACATTGAATGGAGATGGACCTTTTACCATTTTTGCTCCTACCAATGCTGCATTTGCTGCTTTACCGGAAGGAACTGTTGAAAGTTTACTATTAGAAGAAAACAAAGGTACGCTCACTGGAATTTTGACCTATCACGTAGTAGCCGGCAATGTGTTGTCAGGGGATTTATCTGATGGACAAGTTGTCAATACACTTCAAGGTGGTACACTTACTGTGTCTATTGAAAATGGAACAGTTAAAATTAATGGTGCTACAGTAGTAGCAGCTGATTTACAAGGTAGCAACGGTGTCATCCATGTGATCGATGCGGTGTTGTTGCCTGGAAATTAATTATAAAGGTTAAATGGATTTGAAAAGTGCTGGAGGTTTTCAGCACTTTTTTTGTTTTCTAAATGATTATTAATTCCTTCCTCAACTGAAAGTGCTGTTAGTCCAGTATAAAACCGGTTTAATTTTTCCGAATAAAGAATATAAACAATGGTTTTCATGAAAAATAAATGTGTTACTAAAGCCAAATATACAAAAAAAGCCGAGATGAAGATCTCGGCTAAGTGGGCCCAGCTGGGCTCCCCCGAAACCTCGGGGCAGCGACCTCCTACCCCGATGGATCGGGGGAGTCAGAAGCTTTTAAAACTCCTTTTGGAATTAAAAATTCTTAATTATTGGTTTCTGGTTATTTCA
>NZ_JBSZCK010000016.1:0-145269 GCF_054166905.1 Mongoliitalea sp.
ACCAATCAATTGCCGTGGATTTTAATCCCCGGCATTGGAAGAGGAATGGAGCAGTGAACAATGAGCAGTGAACAATGAAAATTAGAAATGCTTGTGCTGAGCTTGTCGAAGCAAGGAATGAAGAATGTATCACAACACTCGTCTGTGGGTTTTAACCCACGACTTGAATTAGGGTTTTAATTTGAAATCATTCGAATTTCTAAAGAATACGCCTATCAATTGCCGAGGATTTTAATCCCCGGCATTGGAAGAGGGAAAGGAATAGTGAACAAAGAGTAGTGAGCCGTGAACGCACTTAACATAATCAAATCTTAAATCTACCTTCTAAAATCTCAAATAATTACAATGAACAGTGAGTACCTTAGATGGGTCTATCCTCTTTTTGAAATGCCGTTGAAAATAAGATGTAAATAAGTAATACATCAAATACGGTAATTATGATTAATCCTACTACTGCAAAGATGATGGTCATCAAGGCTAATGATGCGAGCAGTCCGGCGATCCCCGCAATAAGAAAAAGAACCCCCATTTGCTCTTTATTCAAAATCAATCCTATAGAGATGGGTATTAGCGAAAAACCAAAAGAAAATAGTTTTACGAATCCAGTAAATTTATAATCAGTTTGTGTATTCTCAACCAAGCTGATATCCATCGCTATGATTGCAATATTGACTAAAATCAACAAAAGTGCTCCCCATCGAATCCACCCAGAATTGAGTGTTTCCCCAAACTTCAACCAACCCCAAAAGAAGAAAGAAAAGGTAATTAAGACGGCAACTTTTAAAGGGATATAATAGGAAGGAATTTCCAAACTTGACTGAAATGCCAACGCCCCATCCCAGTAAAATTCCAAAAATGAAATCAGGAAATAAATGGAGCCTGAAATAGCAGCTATCAAAAACGTTTTCTGTAGTTGAGGAGAAAACTGAATGCTTTCATGTGTATTCTTCAAAGAAAGATGATCCTCATTTTCAATACCCAATGCTTCCAATATTGCTTTGACAGTGTAGGACCTCGGAGTCACCTCTCCTGCTTCTATTCGTTGGATAGTACGCACATTGATATTGCATCGCTCCACCAATTCTTCTTGGGTCAATCCTTTGGCCTTTCTCCACTCTTGGATTTTTTGACCTAATTGCGGTTGTTTCATTTGAATTATATGTTGTTTGACCATCGCAAGTTGGATTGATTTCTACAAATATAGCCCGAAAAACAGGAGGATTTCACCCGACATTTGGACGGCATTTGGTTTAGATGCGAGATTTTAGAAGCGAGATACGAGAAAGGAGGAAGGATGAGGGATGAGGGATGAGGGATGAATTTAGAATGAAGAATTAGGAATGTGGAATGATGAAAAAATCTGCGCCAATCTGAAAAATCTGTGGACTGAGGAAAATTTGATGTTTTTTTCTTAGCCTACTTTAACTGGACAAAAAAAATTTCAATAAGCTAAATCAACCCCATAACTTTCGCCAGACAAACCTTGACTTCGGCTAATTCAAGTTCAGTGAGTAGTCCAATTTTCTTTACAAACCTTTTTTCAGACAAACTCTTTACTTGAAAACAATCAGCAAAAGAGGCTTTTGATAATCCATTGAAATGATTAGGATTTAGGCGAACCATCCAACTCTTTTGCTCCTTAAGCCCATCCGTCAATGGAACAACAATTTTCAAAGGTAACATCCCCAGGGAATCAGCATTTACAATGATTGCAGGCCTAGTCTTTTTGATTTCTTGGCCTACTTGTGGTTCAAAATTCACCAGCCACACTTCTCCATTTTTCATGTGTCTATGATTTCAGTATCGATATCTCCCAGTTCCTCAACTTCTTGCTTATAATACGCTCTAGTATTAGGATCTGAGGCTTCTTTTTCCATGGTTGAATAGATTTCCTTTTTGTTTTTTCGGGCTTCCTCCATTTTTAATTGAAATATGGACTTAGTAGCTGGTCTAATCATGATACCATCTCCATGATCTTCAATTACCACCTCGGCAAGCGCATATTTGTCAATCAATGCTTTAGGCAAAATAACCCCACTACTGTTGCCTATTTTTCTGATTTTAGTTTCCATTCCCAAATTTACGCAAAAAGTAATAACATGTTATAACACAAATAAGGATTCTTTTTTCAATCCGGGCTTATCCATCTTATCCTAACATACTTCCGTTATCACAAAAAACAGCTAAAAAAGCAACTCATACCCCATCACCCTTCTTAATTTCTTATCCAAGGTCCAAAGCTTCAACTCATTTTTGGCTACTGCATGAAAAATCACAGCATCAAATACCACTCCTTTCATCGGCGATTGAGATCCCTTAATTCTTGAGCAGAATACTTAAACTCTAAAGGCTCATTCACAATAGAAGCTCCAATTTGCTTGACTTTTTGAGAGCGGATGTAAGAAACCAAAGCTACCTTCAACGTCTCTGTGATCGTATCAGCCTTAGAAAGCTCCATGGCTTCTTCAATCAATTCTTTAGAAATTATTGCTGTAACTTTCATAATTACAAGTTTTTACAAAAATACGATGATTTATCGTATAACAAAAATAAGTAGCACTAATTTTACAGTTGGCTAAATAAGAAAAGGTTTTACCTTGCCATTTTTCACAAGTCAATAACTTCAGAACAAAAAAAGTTATGGGTAGAAAGATCCATACAAATGGTTAAATGATCAATCTCATTTCAACCAGCAAATCATTTTAGGTTTCTGAGTACAATTTCTGTATTCAATTTTATCTATACCATTTTTCGTGAAGCATATTTCAATCAATATCCATAATCGCAAAGCTATTAGCTATCAATATCATTTTTTCATTCAAATAAAATCCAAAACCCTGGATACCGCCGGATTCCTATTCCCCTTCTTCCAGACCGCATATAACTCCGTTTTTTGCTTGATCTTATCCAATTCAATAAACCTTACCTTCAAATCATAGCCCTGCTTCAAAGAAGTCGGCACGATAGCCAATCCCAAGCCTGCCTCCACCAATTTGAAAATGGTCAGGGCATGGACAGACTTATGGGTGATCTTGGGAGAAAAACCCCTATCCTCACAAATAGACATGATCTTATCATAATAGATGGAAGAATAGTCTTGTGAAAAGAGTATGAAGTTCTCATCTTTCAATTGCCCAACATGTTTAAAATCATCACTAGACATCGGATGGTCCTTAGGCAGTACTACCGAAAAAGTATCCTGATGAACCAATTTCATTTGAAGGGAATCCGGAACCCTTGCCAATCGTACAAAGCCTAAGTCCAACTTATCCTTTTCCAACATTTCGATTTGCATGGCATTGCTGAGTTCTTCCAAGGAGGTTTGGATTCTGGAGTAACTTTGGCTGATCTTTACCAGTAGTTCTGGCAATACAGTATGCGCCGCCGACCCCAAAAAACCAACCCTCAACTCTCCAATATTGCCCGTGGCAATCTCCTTAAGTTGGGTTTTGGTGAGTTCGAGATGATTGAAGATATAGTCTACCTCGGCTTTAAGGAATAGGCCTGCCGCAGTCAGCGCAACTTTCCGCTTAGTCCGCTCAAAGAGTTGAACTCCCAATTTCTCCTCCATCTGTTTGATCTGACGGCTGAGTCCTGGCTGAGAGATAAATAAGCGCTCCGCTGCCCGGCCAAAGTTGAGTTCTTCGGCGACGGCACGGAAGTATTCAAGGTGTCTTAATTCTATGTTCATTCGATTGTATTCATAGAGCAATCAAAGATTTTAGATTTGAAAGATATTAATTGATATTAGGATATTATTTGATATTTGTTCTACACCTAACCTAGGTTTTCTTAAATCCAATTGCTTGCCGTTCTGTAAAGGATGGCCTTACCAACTCTTCAATAATCTGGTAAATGTTTCTAATATGTTCATTATGCTCACTTTGATTTTGACTTAGCTCCTCAATTCTTTTTACCAATCCTTCATAATTTGAGGCCCATGCACGCATCTTGACAAAAACACGCATAATGGAAATATTTACCTGAATTGCTGTTTTACTATTTAATACCGAAGAAAGCATGGCCACTCCCTGTTCGGTAAATACATAAGGAAGATACTTTCTATGTCTGCCACGCTCATTCTTTAAGGTCACAATTTGTGACCTTAAAGAATCATCTTCATTTCTTTCCTCTATCATTCCCCTTAAATTCTCCCACTCCTCATCAGAAAGTTGAAACATGAAATCTTCCGGAAAGCGATCCAAATTCCTCTTCACGGCTTGATTGAGCACTTTAGTCTCAACTCCGTACATTTCAGCCAAGTCACTATCCATCATTACTTTTTGATTTCTGACTACATAGATAGCTTGAGCAATTCTCTCTTGAATGATTAAATCTTTTGATTTGTCCATAATGAGTACAGAATTGGGTTAGAAAACATCCAGTATCATTTCCAAAAAATGATATTGCAATTTAATCTTAAGAAGACCAGCAATCAATTAGAAGTGGCAAAATAAACGTTTATTTTAATAACCCAAAGTAATCAATCATTGATAATATTGGTATTTATAATTATCATAGATGACAGCTACCTTTGATTATGGAAAGAAGAATATATTCTACCGTTGCGTTCGCTGCGAATCAACGTTGCGTCCGTTGCGTGAAACAAAAAGAAAGTTCTCGCAACGAACGCAAAGAAATTTTAATCCAATAGATTCGAATCTGATGACAACAATCTTCCAATACGGCCAACAACACCTCACCGCCTCCATCGCCCTCGGCATCGCCGATGGGAAAATTGATGGCATCCTTACCCCTGAGACAAGAGAGAAAGTACAGGCAAGTGCCTTAGCTGTCGAAAAAATCGTCGCCAACGGCAAACCTGTCTACGGCATCAATACAGGCTTTGGACCATTATGCACCACGTTGATTTCACCTGATCAGACCCGTAAACTCCAGGAAAACCTCCTCAAAAGCCATGCTGTGGGTGTGGGCGAACCCATTCCTGTGGAGATTGCAAAGTTGATGCTTATCCTCAAGCTGCATGCACTAGCTAAAGGCTTCTCCGGTATCCAAGAACAGACCTTGGACAGGATTCTCTGGCATATTGAAAACAATATCATCCCAGTCGTACCCAAACAAGGTTCGGTAGGTGCATCAGGCGACCTCGCTCCCCTCTCCCATTTATTTCTACCACTGATCGGATTGGGCAAAGTGCATGTAGATGGCAATATACTCCCAACAGCAGAAGTTCTCCAAGAGCATAACCTCACGCCCATACACCTCGGACCAAAAGAAGGTCTTGGCCTGATCAACGGCACACAATTTATCGCCGCGTTTGGTGTGAAGGTACTAGAAAGGTTTTACAACATACTCGCCCATGCAGATATCACGGGAGCCATGATGCTGGAAGGGTTATTGGGTTCGATCAAGCCTTTTTCTGCCGAACTCCATCAACTCCGACCCTACGCAGGCAACCAACATGTGGCTCAGACGATTTTGAACCTGCTTCACGAGTCCGAAATCGTGCATTCTCACGCCACTTGCGCACGGGTACAGGATCCTTATTCCTTACGCTGCATGCCTCAGGTGCACGGTGCTTCCCGCAATGCTTGGCTGCATTTAAAGCATATGCTGGAAACGGAGATCAATTCCGTAACCGACAACCCAGTCGTTTTTGATGAAACCCATACGATTAGCGGAGGAAATTTCCACGGGCAACCCATCGCCATGCCTTTGGATTATGCTTGTTTGGCTGCATCCGAAATCGGCAATATCTCCGACCGTAGGATTTACCTTTCCTTGGAAGGTGACACCCCTGGAGTACCCAAATTGCTACTCAAAGAAACTGGCCTGAACTCAGGATTTATGATCCCTCAATACACTACAGCTGCTTTAGCTAGTGAAAATAAAGGACTATGCTTTCCCTCGTCCGCTGACAGCATCCCAACATCATTGGGCCAAGAAGACCATGTGAGTATGGGGAGTATTGGAGCAAGAAAGGCACTACAAGTGATCGAAAATGTGGAGAAAATCCTTGGGGTAGAACTCTTCTGTGCCGCCCAAGCTGTGGATTTCCATGCGCCTTTGAAGTCTGGAAAAATAATGACCGCCCTTTACGAACATGTACGAACAAAAATCAACCACGTCACCGAAGATCAAATCATGTACGAGGATATGGAAACAGCTATTGAAATCATCCGAAGTGGAGAATTGCTTAACCTAGCGAGAGAAGTTGCTGGGAAGGAAGGGTTGGAATTGGAGACACAATGGTCGGCGGAGTTTGACAGGTATTAGTTCAAGTCTTGAGTGAAGCGGTGACTTGGACTAGATTGGTGTTAATAACTTCAGACTAAAAACGCTCTGAAAGCTATTCAATCATGAAAATTTATTTAAAAAAACTGATTTTTATCACTTAACGAACAACCCCAACCTTTTCATTCCTTCATTTTTTATCTGATCTTTCATTTGAATTTGAAATTCATTGAAATCAGATTTAATGACAGTCTTTTCAAATTTCCCATCATTGAGTACATGAATTTCTTGACAAATTTCAGTTAATATGGAAATAATGTGGGATGATAAAAAGATAGTCTTGTTGTTTTCACTAAGAGTTTCAATAATTCCTTCAATTAATATATTGCTTTCAATATCTACCCCATTAAAGGGTTCATCTAAAATATAAACATCAAAGTCATCCATCAACAAACCCATTAATGCTAACTTTTTCTTCATGCCTGTCGAATATGAAGATGCATATTGATCCAAAGGCAAATCGAAAACATTAAATTCCTCCAAATTTTGGGCAGGTATTTTTCTGGATTGAGCAATAAATTTTAAGTATTCATTCCCAGTAATTCGTTCAAAGAAAAACGGTTCTGTTGGTAAATAGGCAATTTTTTTTCTAGCAATATTCTCGTGATAAAAAATATTCCCTTCAAAATCCTCTAGACCGACCATGCATTTAAAAAGTGTGGATTTTCCGACTCCATTTGCGCCAATAATTCCATGAATTTTCCCCAAACCAAAGTTCCAAGAAACGCTATTCAATATTACTTTATCGTTATATTTTTTAAATAGACTTTCGAGTACAATCATTAGATAGAAATTGATTTAGGTTTCTATATGCTTTAAAATAAAATCGAGGAAATGTAATCAGAAAAATTGGTAATAAAATAATTGACACCGCTACCACTGTTCCTTCTGCAAGGCTAATTCTATTGGGAAAAACACTGTATTTTGCCAAAATAACGAACAAAATAAATAAATTCCCTTGAGCATAAAATAACCCTAATTCATTCAAACTAAAGGTTGCTTTGAAAATCAGTATTGAAAGCATCGGGAAAACAAGAAGATTAGTAAGTAAAAAAGATGTCAGTAATTTTTGAAGTAAAAACTCATGAGCATTTCTTTTGTTAATTATTAAATACGTAGGGTCTTCAATATTTGAAGAATAAAAAGTAGAGATGATTGCAAATAATCCAAGAAAGGATGATAATTCTGCTTCATATTTAATTTCATCAGCTCTGAATAGAATTATAAGGTAAGCCAATAGTATAAAAATAAAATACTTCCTAAAACCAATTTGAAATTCAAAAGGAAAATTGAAAAATGGTGTTGGAATTGCATTTTTGAAAAACGTTTCAGACTTTTTTAGACCGATGAAAATTGCAATAAGAAATGCTAGTATAATCTCAACTATATAACCATAGAAGAATAAAACTAAAGCAAAAGGAGCAATAACAATAATATTTTCAATGACACTAATCAATCGGCTAGTCTTTTCTCCATTTATGTATGTTAAAAAAAATCTTTTTTCTTTATTAAACCTCATTCCCAATACAAAAAAAATCCCTCCTAAGAAGATATATTGAGGGAAATAAAATTTTTCAAAAACTGCGTAGGAGGCTAAAATAAAAATAAACAAATAGAATATAATACTTAAAAATAATGGATAGCCATTTTCTTTTATTTTTCTCGATAAAGATAAACATTCAATTTTGAAGTATTCCAACATAAAAGAAACTTGATATTTTTATGGCACTCGTGACCAAATTAAACCTTAAGTATTATTTTTCAAAGAAAAACATTATCTAGACGGAAATTCAAGGTATTGGATAATTGAAAAAAGTTTCCCGATTTTTTTATTAATTGAATTTCAAAATAATCTTTTAAAAATTAGTTAAAACCTCCCAATAAACCATATAATTAGTACATAAACATATTTTTTACAAAATAACAAACTTTTTTTATGAGTTTAGGGAAAAAGTTGAAATGCAATTCGGCTAAACGATATTTTTTTTCAAATATATCGACAACCTTCCCAATTATCGGATATCGTAAAATTCCAAATCAAAATAACCATTTACTTGCTATCACTGATTTTTAAAAATTACTCTAGGTTATCAATTATTGAATAAATTGGTATAGAAGATTATGAGGTGATTTGGGTACTTTTGTACTAGAGCCACCAACCTGCCTGGCAGAAGACAGGGGCCCTAAGACACAAAGGAATAATTACATTATAAATAAGATTTGAAAGATGAAATGCTTGAAATTAGGAACAAAAGGTAAAACTGTTTTTTACATTGACAATTTGTGAAAATTAGTGTAATTCGTGGACAAGCTCTCCGCGTTCTTGGCGCACTACCTTAGCGCTCGTTGCGTGAAATCAAGAAGCGAACAATAGGAGCCTAAAGACTGCGACTTTCCGGCTTTGCGAACCAAAAACCAAAGCTTTGTATCTTCGTGCCCCTGCCTGCCGTCAGGCAGGTTCGTGGCAAAAAAACTTAGTGCTTTCGTGCCCCTGTCTGCCGTCAGGCAGGTTTGTGGCAACATAAATAACAGACATGCAAACCATCAAACATACCCTCATAGGCCCTATCCGCCAAGCTGTCACCATGGCAGGTCTTCCTCTAAAGGGAGCCCTGAAAGATGATCAATTGGACATCATCTCCGAAGCTGGAATTCTTATCAAAAACGACCGAATCCATCAAATTAGCAACTACTGGGACCTCTATCCCGAAGCACAGTCTATTGGCGCAGAAATGCTCAGCCTGAAAGGTGACTTCGTGGCCTTGCCAGGAATGATCGATTGCCATACGCATATTTGTTTTGCAGGTTCACGAGCTCAAGACTATGCCATGCGAAATGCAGGCAAATCCTACTTAGAAATCGCCAAATCCGGCGGTGGCATCTGGGATACGGTCACCCAAACAAGGAAAGCCAAGCTGGAGAAATTGGTTCAGCTAACGATACAGCGAGCAAATAGACATTTGAAAGACGGCATCACCACGATCGAAGTAAAAAGTGGCTACGGGCTTTCCATCGCAGAGGAACTCAAAATGCTTCGTGCAATCCAACAAGCAAAGGAAAGTACTTCGGCTGATTTAATTGCAACCTGTCTGGCTGCCCATATCAAACCGAGAGATTTTGAGGGAACTCATCGGGATTATCTGAAAACCATTACAGAACAACTCTTCCCTATGCTCCAAGAAGAAGGGTTGTCCAATCGCATCGATGCCTTTATTGAAGATACCGCATTCACTTCCGAAGACATCCAATCCTATTTCCAAAAGGCCAAAAAAATGGGTTTTGATATCACCGTACATGCTGATCAGTTTCATGCAGGCGGTTCGCAGGTGGCAGTAGACTTCGGCGCCATCTCAGCCGACCATCTGGAAGCGAGCACTGACAAAGAGATCGAGTTATTGGCAAATTCAAACACCATTGCAGTAGCCCTCCCGGGAGCATCTATGGGTTTAGGAGTAGCCTACACTCCTGCACGAAAACTTCTCGATGCTGGTGCCTCCTTGGCCATCGCCTCCGACTGGAATCCCGGTTCGGCCCCTATGGGTGATTTGTTGATGCAGGCGTCTGTTTTAGGCACCTTCGAGAAACTCAGCAATGCAGAAGTCCTCGCCGGCATCACCACAAGAGCCGCCGCCGCCCTCAACCTCCACGACCGGGGACAATTGAATCCTGGAATGTTAGCCGACATTATCCTTTTCCCCACAGCGGATTATCGAGAGATTACGTATATGCAGGGGAGGTTGAAACCGATGAGGGTGTTTAAGGGTGGAGTTGAAATTTAATTTGTTGATTATTATAAATTTATAGATAGTGTAAATTAGATATTAGTAGATATTGGATATTGATGGATATTGAATTCCCCAAATGAAGTCTTAATTCAAATAAAAAAATATTATCAATCTAGAAAAACAGAAAATATTTCCTTTTGGTATCCAAAAATATCGCAAAGCCAATATCAAAAAATATCCTTCAATATCACAAAGTAAATATCCAATATCGCATAGCTAATATCTCAAAGTATCAACTAATATCACAAAGTAAATATCCAATATCGCGCAGCTAATATCAGTTAGTAAATACCCAAAAACCACCTATCAAAATAACCCAGTAACTATCCATGAATTTCCAAGCATCCATAACCCAAGGCATCCCCTCCACCCTTCCTCCTAAAAAAAGTCCTGACCTTCACTATTCCCATGCACCCAAGCGGAAGGATATCTTGACTGCGGAGGAAAAAAAGTTGGCGGTACGAAATGCCCTGAGATATTTCCCAAAGGCTTGGCATGCGGAATTGGCGAAGGAGTTTTTTGAAGAGTTACAGGAGTACGGAAGGATATACATGTACCGATTTATGCCTGACTATGAGATGTATGCTAGGCCTATTTCGGAGTACCCCGCCAAAAGCCAACAGGCAGCAGCCATTATGCTGATGATCCAAAATAACCTGGATCCGGCTGTGGCACAACATCCTCAGGAACTAATTACTTATGGTGGAAACGGTGCTGTCTTCCAAAACTGGGCTCAATACCTACTCACCATGCAGTACTTATCCGAAATGACGGACGAGCAAACCCTCCACATGTATTCCGGTCATCCTATGGGATTGTTTCCTTCTTCCAAAGATGCTCCCCGAGTAGTCGTCACCAATGGCATGATGATTCCTAATTATTCCAAACCAGATGATTGGGAAAAATACAATGCACTTGGCGTAACTCAATATGGGCAGATGACTGCGGGTTCGTATATGTACATTGGCCCTCAGGGAATTGTTCACGGCACCACCATCACAGTCATGAATGCGTTCAGAAAAAAACTGGGCGCGGCTATCAATCCCAAAGGAAAGGTTTTCTTAACAGCTGGGCTCGGAGGCATGTCAGGTGCTCAACCGAAGGCAGGAAATATAGCAGGCTGTATCACAGTCTGTGCAGAAGTGAACCCCAAAGCAGCTCAAAAAAGACATGAACAAGGCTGGGTGGACGAGTTGGTCGAGAACTTAGATACATTGGTATCAAGAGTAAGAAAAGCCCAAGAGAATCAAGAGGTAGTTTCGATTGCTTACTTGGGCAATATAGTGGATGTGTGGGAGAAGTTTGACGAGGAAAATATCACTGTAGAACTCGGCTCTGATCAGACCTCCCTGCACAATCCATGGGCGGGCGGGTATTATCCCGTGGGTTTGAGTTTTGAGGAAGCCAATGAGCTCATGGCCTCTGACCCGGAACTATTCAAAAGCAAGGTACAGGATTCCCTCCGCCGTCATGCCGCCGCGGTCAACAAGCATGTCGCCAAAGGGACTTACTTTTTCGACTATGGCAATGCCTTTCTCTTGGAAGCATCCCGTGCAGGAGCAGATGTGATGGCTGAAAATGGCATTGATTTCCGCTATCCTTCCTATGTGCAGGACATTTTGGGCCCTATGTGTTTTGATTATGGTTTTGGCCCGTTCAGATGGGTATGTACTTCTGGCAAAGCGGAAGACCTGGAAAAAACCGATCAGATTGCACTGGAAGTCATGAGAGAGATTAAAGCTTCAGCCCCTACCGAAATCCAACAACAGATGCAGGACAATATCCAATGGATTGAAGAAGCAGGGAAAAACAAATTGGTAGTGGGTTCACAAGCCCGTATTCTCTACGCAGATGCCGAAGGACGTATCAAAATTGCAGAAGCCTTCAATAAGTCTGTTGCTTCCGGAGAACTCTTTGCACCTGTCGTTTTGGGAAGGGACCATCACGATGTCAGCGGTACAGATTCCCCTTTCCGTGAAACCAGCAATATTTATGATGGCAGTAAATTTACCGCAGATATGGCCATTCACAATGTAATTGGGGATAGTTTTCGAGGTGCCACTTGGGTTTCCATCCACAACGGAGGCGGCGTAGGCTGGGGAGAAGTGATCAATGGTGGTTTTGGCATGTTACTCGATGGCAGCGAAGAAGCCAATCGCAGATTACAATCCATGCTCTTTTATGATGTCAACAACGGCATTTCCCGCAGGGCTTGGGCGAGAAATGAGGAAGCTTTGTTTGCCATCAAACGAGAAATGGAAAGAACTCCCGGATTGAAAGTCACGCTTCCTGAGATAGTAGATGAGGATTTGTTAGAGTTTTAAAAAATGCCTAAATTACCTAAAAACTATACCCATGTTAACAAAATCGCAAGTAAAGAAACAATTGGAAAAACTTCCTGAAGAGTTTTCATTAGATGAGCTCGTGCAACAATTGATTTTTATTCAAAAAGTCGAAAAAGGCTTAAAGGATTCTGAAGAAAATAAGATTATAACAGAGACAGACTTGGATAAAAAAATAGATAGATGGTTCGAATAAACTGGACTGACCAAGCGGTCGCTGATTTAAAAGAAATAGCCGATTATATAAAAAAAGATTCTATCAACTATGCAAGGCTTCAGGTTCATCGACTGAGAAGTAAACCTACTATTTTAAAAACAAACCCCTATTCAGGACAAAAATTAGACTTTTTAAATGATGAAAACATAAGATTGTTAACCGAGGGAAGCTACCTAATCATATACAAAATAATTGATAAAAGTAGAGTAGATATTATTACGGTACATCATGCCGCAAGAGACTTAAATAGAAGAAATCTTGGATTGTAAAGAATTTTTTTTGGTAAAAAGCAAAATTTCAAGGTAATAAATCAAAGAACTAACCTGTTAACTTATTGATTTCAACACCAAAAAACTCATTTTATAGCAGGGTCCAAGCTAGAAATAAGTAGGCTTTATTCGCCATCAAACGAGAAATGAAAAGAACCCCTAACTTGATAGTGACATTTCCAGAGATGATGGATGAGGATTTACTAAAGTTTTAAAAAATACCTAAATTTTACGGTCCTAAAACATGAAACCTTCACCATGAGACAATCATCTTTACTAATTCTTTTGGCGACACTTGTGATATTAAGTTGCAGTCAGCCCGAACAATTCAATCCAACGGTCATCATTTCTGGCAAATTGCTAAACTCTGACACCAAAGACATCACAATCTAATTGGAACAGGAAATTGCCACTACTTCGCTCTCAGAGGATGGGAGTTTCAACATACGATTTGACGCTGAAGAGTCTGAATATTACTATGTCAGTGCAGGAAAAGAAGGTTTTTCTCTTTTTTTAAGCCCCGGAGACAGCATTTTTGTAGAAGCAGAAAATAAAAGTCCCAAGCTTCAAGCCAAACTCAATGAAATCAAACAAAAATGGGAACCGATTATGCCTGGTAAGGAAGTTCCTGACTTCAATTTTGTCACTATCAAAGGTGAATCAGTCAAATTAAGTGATCTCAAAGGAAACCTTGTGTATATTGATATTTGGGCTACTTGGTGCGGACCTTGCATCGCGGAACACCCGCATTGGGATAAAATGAAAGAGGAATACAAAGACAAGCCAATTGCTTTTTTAACCGTTTCCATAGACAACATGAAAGAACCATGGGAAAAAATGGTCAAAGCCAAGAACATGGAAGGTTTACAATGGTTTGCTGACAATGCATGGAAATCCGATATCGCTCAACACTTTATGGTCAATGCCATACCAAGATTTCTGCTATTAGATAAGGATGGGAAAGTAATTGATCCATCCGCGGACAGACCTTCTGGAAAAATCCGAGAAACGGTGGATAAATTCTTGTAAATAAAAACAAATTCATGTTAAGAAAAACTCATCTGAACTCAAAAATCCGATGAGTTTTTTTCTTCTTGTAAGCAAAAGTGTATATTTAACACTTCACTTTCCCCTGAAAGAAAAGAGCTTGTGTATTGAACTACTCCAGTAACCTAACCATTAAACCCATGAATTCCAGAAGAAGATTTTTACAAAACACCTTATTGGCAACCGCAGGTCTGAGTATGCCTAGCTTAGTAACCGCAGACGAATTTTTCAAAACCTATGGTCGTGTGCCCGCCAGCGATCAACTCAATGTAGGAGTCATTGGATGCAAAGGAATGGGTTGGTCCAATATGAGTGCGCTGTTAAAGAATCCAGCGGTCAATTGCATTGCACTAGCTGATATTGATCAACAAGTGCTGGCACAACGCTCAGAAGATGTAGTCAAAGCAAGAGGAAAAAAGCCAACGCTTTATGGCGATTACCGAAAAATGTTGGAAAGTAAAGACATAGACGTCGTAGTTATCGGAACACCCGACCATTGGCATTGCTTGAATCTGATCGATGCATTGGATGCAGGCAAACATGCCTATGTAGAAAAGCCACTAGCCAATTCCATAGAAGAATGTCAATTGATGGTCAAAGCGACAGAGAAATATGGCAAACTGGTACAAGTAGGCCAATGGCAACGGAGTGGTTCCCAATACAGTCAAGCCATTGATTTTGTCAAATCTGGGCAACTCGGCAATATCCGACTCGTCAAATGCTGGGCTTACCAAGGCTGGATGAAGCCTGTTCCTGTAAAAAATGACAGCCCTATCCCCTCAGGAGTAGATTATAATATGTGGCTTGGACCCGCACCAAAACGTGCTTTCAATGAGAATCGCTTTCATTTTAATTTCCGCTGGTTTTGGGACTATGCAGGTGGACTAATGACAGATTGGGGCGTTCATGAACTCGATATTGCATTGTTTGCAATGGGCGCTTCTGCACCAAAATCAGTCATGGCTTCTGGTGGCAAACTAGCCTATCCTGACGATGCATCCGAAACTCCCGATACCTTGCAGGCAGTCTATGAATACGATGGTTTCAATCTTTTATGGGAACACGCCACAGGCATTGACGGAGGAAACTATGGCTATGGAGAAGGTATTGCCTTTATTGGCAACAATGCCACACTCGTGGTCAACAGAGGCGGTTGGGAAGTGATTGCTGAAAAAGACAGTGGAAAACCAAGAATCGAAGCCATGGAAAAAGTTAGGCCACAAGGCAGTGCTTTGGATCAACATATGGAAAACTTTGTGCAGGCGATCAAAGAAAATAATGCAGATCTTCTCAACTGTGGAGTGCAAACTGGAAGTGTCGCTGCCATCAATGCACACATGGGCAACATTGCCTTTAAGACTGGTCAGAAAATCTACTGGGACAAAGAAAAATCCTTATTCACCAATTCCGAAGCGAATGCATTAATCAAGGCTGATTATCACAATGGTTGGAAGCTGCCTCAGGTGTAGCTTCCAATCCTCTATGCCAATTTTTAAGATCAGTCAAAAGCCAGAACAGCCCAACTGATATAAGTACTACAAGGTCAAATTGAAGAAATCTTTGTTGCTCTCCTAAATAGTGAATGGCATATATAAACCCACCAAACGGGTTGAAAAGAAAATAAATGGATTGATTCGATAAGGTATTCCCTAAATTAATAAGTAATGCACTCAGTAAAACTCCACTAATATTCCAATGCTACCTCTAAAATCCGTTGAGCGCTCTAAGTAAGGTCTGTCAAATGGGTTGATCACAAGCTGATTTCCCCGAAAGAATCCTGAACCAATCGCTCCCGTAAGATAAACTCTATGAACTTCAGGCTCTTTAAACAACTGGTATTTGAATCCAATATTCCCATAAAAGTGTTGATAATTCAACAGAAAGCGTCGAGGACTTTCACCGTGTACCACCACCAGAGATCCATATCCTATATCTGTTCGAATTTGAAATTTTTCAACAATTGGAATATCATAGAAAATGAATATACCAGAGTCTCTAAAGCGAGTGCGCTCAAAAAAGCCTCCAAGAAACTGATTATCCAAAATTCGAGCTCCTTGAGCACCTGCGTATAGGCCGACTCCCGGATAGCCTTCAAAACGAAACGTCATGTTAAATTGATAGCCAGGATTGATTTGATAGGCATCTGCCAAATAGCTTCCGCTCAAAAAATTTCTGTAGGTACCTTCCACGCCAAATCCAAACAACAAAGGAGAGCCCTTCTTATGCTCCTTCAAATCTTGTGCAGATAGTGAAGAAACAGCCAAGCATAAGCCAAATAATATTCCCGAAATACGATTCATGGCCTTCGTAATTGAATCAAACCTACCTGAATCACTCCGTCTCCGTCTCTTTGATCAGTATTTAGAGGAACAATGGTTGCAGCTACTTCCCCATCAAAACGCTCAAACACCAATAGATTTGGTTCCTCTACGCCTATCCCATACCTTTCATTGAGATTATTCCTTGGAACTACAAATCTAAATTCTCCCAAGTTATTGGTTTGTTGTTGATAAATAATTCTGTCAAAGGTAACCTCAGCATCCAGGTTCCACCACTGAGGTTCTGCCACAAACAACAAATCTAACCCCGCTACAGGCCTCCCCTCCTCATCTACAATCACCCCGATAAATGAGCTAAAGTTATTATTTTCAAATTCCTTACATCCTGATGTAAAAAATACCAATACAAAAACAATCAAAAAGACCGGAGCAAAATTACACTTCATAACATCTCAAGTTCTAAACCGACTAAATATACTGTTTAAAATTTATATTCACGAATTCTTTGGAAAAAGCTCACATATTTGTGAGTGTGATCCTGCCTTACGTCCGCTTGCATACAAATTTGTTCGGCGTAGATGAAAACAAAAAACAAATCTATCCGACTGATTTAAAGTATTTTAACTTAAATTGAAAAATAATTTGAGAATTTTTAACATTCCCATGCAACCTTCTTTCCCACATCTGTATCTACCTATTTGAACGCAAACCACTATGTTTTTTCGAAAAAGCTACCATACAGAAGACGAACTCCTTAAAGGTTGCCAAAATGGCGACAAGAAGGCGCAGCGAGTCCTGTATGAGCGCTACTCTTCCAAGTTCTTTGCAATATGTCTGCGCTACACTAAAGACAAGTTTATCGCAGAAGATGTATTGGTAGAAGGATTTATGAAGATTTTCGAAAGACTACATCAGTTTGAAAATAAAGGAAGTTTTGAGGGTTGGATGAAGAAAATCATGGTCACTCAGGCTCTCTTAAAACTTCGTTCCAATAAGCACCTGAATATGGAAGTATTGGTAGATGAATCATGGCCCTTGGAAAACAATGGTTACGAACTCTCCCACTTGGAAGCAGCTGACTTAATGGGACTGATTGCCGAACTTCCGGTAGGCTATCGAACCGTTTTCAACTTATATGCGATCGAAGGATATTCTCATCAGGAAATTGCAGCCCTTTTGGGAATTACAGAATCCACCTCAAAGTCCCAATTAAACAGGGCGAGAGGAGTATTGAAAGAAAAAATTGCCGGACAACAACTGAAAGAAAGGAGCATCAATGGCTAATGAACAACATCAATTGGACACATATTTCAAGCAAAAACTTGAAAATCATACCGAGCGCCCTTCCCAACTCGCTTGGGAACGAATTGAAGATGGACTAGGAAAGCCCAGGAGAAAAGTATTTGTCGGATGGTATGTAGCCGCTTCTTTGATGCTGCTTATGGGCATAGGTTACCTTTTGCTGAGACAAGGGTCTTTGGATGGTAACTTGGTAGAAGAAAATCTGGTCTCTCAACAATTGGAAGAAGTGATCAACAAGGATGAATCAAGCGTCGATTCCACTGAAGCTCCTGCTAATATTTCTCCAACATCTTCAGAGCCAACTTCACAAATTAGATCTGATAAAACACCTACAGCATCCAAACAGCAAATAGTAAAAGAGACAGTTCCTACAATTGAGACTATCGCTGAAACCATCGCACAGCGGGAAGTGGAAGAAGAACTATTTATCAGCCTTCCTGAATTAAAACTCCCTGAATTAACATTGGATCAGACGATTGCATTTGTAGATCCAACAATGACCTATGCAATCGAAGAGGAACCTTCCTATACAGTAACCATCCGTTCCTCTGGAATAAAAGCAGAAGCTCCTAAGGACAACTTAATCGATGAATTAGAAACCAAAGTAGATAAAATCGGAGGATTTATCAGCCGTGGATTTGCAGACCTGCAGGATGCCAAATCCAACCTGTTTGCCCTCAACAGCCCAAAAAGAAAATAAACCAACACAAACTGAAAATCATCAACACATGAAAAAATATATCTTAGCGATTTGCTTGATGGCCTTGGTAAAAATGGCCTTTGGGAATACGTCGGAGAATCTTATGCACTTCTCTGAGGAATTTACAGCACCCCAAGACACTATCATCGTGGAATTTGGAAAGTCCGGAAAAATCATGGTGATCGTGGATAATAAAGAAGATTTTGAGCGCCTCAAAAAGATGAATGTCAACCAAATCATCTCTGAACTAGACCTGGCTGTCGATGAAAAAACCGGAGAATTGGTAGTAGTTGAAATTCAAAACAAGAAAGGCACCAAAGAAGTGGTCCGAGTTTCGGAAAATGGAATGGAAACAGAAGTCAATGTAGGAGGAATCCGCATCAGTGTAGACGAACGAGGCCCGGAAACCAAAGTAAAAGTTGAGACTGGTACCCGTAAAAAATCAGACCCCCCATTTCGCACCTATTTCAACTTAGATTTGGGAATCAACAGTTATTTGAATTCAGAAGGAAGTTTTCCGAGCTCCTCTTCACCATACGCAGTCCGTGGATGGGGTAGCTGGAACGTGGGCCTCAATTGGATGGCCTCTCAACGAATCACGAAAGGCTTTTATTGGGATTTAGGCTTAGGTGTACAGTGGTACAATTTCAAGTTTGAAAATCGAGACTTCCAAGCAGTAAGAGGTGATGGAGAAATTGATTTTATTCAGCGCACGGATGTAGCCGGTTTCAAAAGTAAGATTTCTGCCTCGTATCTGACTGCTCAAAGTTTGTTCCGCTTGGATTTTGGTAAAATGAATGACAATGGAAAAAGAGGAATCAATGTAGCTGTAGGTCCCTATGCTGGCTACCGCTTAGGAGGCAGAAGCAAATATGTGTACAGACCTTTAGATGGCGGAGGACGTAGAAAAGAGCACCTTCCAACAGGAATCTATCTTAACAACTTCAGATATGGTGTTCGGGGAGAAGTTGGTGTAGGTCGCTTGAAATTCTTCTCAACTTATGACCTCAATACCCTATTCCAAAATGGAGCAGGACCAGAATTGCACCCCATTACATTCGGTATAGTCTTTTAATCAACCTACACTATGAACTTTATTAAAACCAACTATTTACTACTCCTATTGTGTTTCATTTCTTGGGCGGGGATAGTCTCTGCCCAAGAAACTGATTCTTTGAGCTCCAAAAAGATTCTAAAGCAAAAAGAATATAAAGTATTCGGTAGCCAATGGGACTACACCAAATACGAGGATGGTTCTTTTTCTTTTCAAACAATCGATAAAGACGTTGTTTACTACCAAGATAAAAAACGAAAAAAAATTGATTCTTCCCTCAATTTTGACCTTGGCATCAATCAGTGGGTAGATAGTAACACGCTCCCACAAGTAAAACCATGGGGTAGCTGGGCTTTTGGAATCAACTATGGTGTTCGAAGAAAATTCGGTAATCATTTCTCCATCAAACCCATGTTAGGAGTCAACTGGTATAATTTCAAATTCGAAGATCGGAATCTACAAGCATTGAGGAGTCCTAATGGAATCGTATTTGAAGAATTTCAGTCAGGAGGAGGTACCAAGTCAAAGATTTCAGCTTCGTATGCAAACCTGACCTTGATGAGTTACTTTCATAGTAAAAGTGAGAACTTTAGAATCGGCATAGGCCCTTATGCGGGGATGCGCTTGGGTGGACGTGGCAAATTCGTCTATAGGGATGAAGACAACCGTAGAAACAAGGAATTCCAACGAGTAAATATGTTTGCCAATGACTTCCGATACGGAGTTCGAGGTGAAGTTGGGGTAGGAAAAGTTGATTTATTTGTCAATTATGACCTCAATGAATATTTCCAACAGAACAAGGGTCCACAAGTACAAACCATCAGTTTCGGTATCATTCTCTAAACCAATACAATCATGATCAAATTTATTAAAATAGGTATGCTCAGCTTAGTTTTTCTAAGCATAATAACCACAGGTTTTGGGCAAGTGAAAACATTAGTAGATGTCCAAAAAACATTCAACAACATCCAAAAAGTAGAGGTCTCGGGGGGAGCGCTGGAAATTGAATATATAGGAGGTCAGTCCACGGCAGTTAAGGTTGATGCCTTCCTTGAGTCCAATAACTACAATCAGGACATCGTGTTTGTAAGTGTGGGAAACGTGCTTAAAATCTCCCATAAAATGGAATCAAGCAATTGGAACAATAACCGTACAAAAGGGTATATCCGCATAACTGGCCCGAATGATATGATTGTTGAAATGAGTGGAGGATCTGGCTCGATTAAAGCAGAAAACATCAATTCTGACGAAACAAGACTCAACGTAAGTTCAGGCTCCATCAAAGCCAAAAATATTCAAGGAAATCTCTTGGCGACAGCTAGTTCCGGCAGCATCAGTTTAGAAAAAGTCAATGGGAATATTTCTGGAAAAGTAAGTTCTGGAAATGCAAAAATCACAGATGTAGTAGGTGATGTTGAATATGCTTCTTCCAGTGGGGGAATTACAATCAAAGAGGTAAATGGACGTGTCAATCTTCGCTTAACTTCAGGAAATGCACAAGTTGAAAACGTTTCGAATTTGGGAGATATGTATTTGACTTCCGGGAATTTGAGAGCATCCAAAGTAGGATTGAGCCCAGATACCCGTATCTCGGGAACATCAGGAAACTTTACTATTCAAACCTATTCCAATCTTCAAGATTTTAACTTCAATATGCGCGCCAGCTCTGGAAATATCACCATCGGTGGATCAAGAGGCGGAAAGAATATGATCATCAACAATGGCTCAGACGCCGAAGTAAGAGGCTCGATCTCTTCCGGTAATATTTCGATTACGAATTAGGATAAAATAGGAGTAAAAAAACTTTTCCAAAGTTTTAGAACTTTGGAAAAATTAGCTGGAACGAGACCTGGCAGGTTTTGAAAACCTGCCAGGTCTTCCACTAATCACAATTTAACAGACTACCCCTCCATATCCGCACTCATCAGCCATTCTTTTTTCGCTTCCATCATTTCCGATACATGACTCCAATTATCAAAAAAATTCAAATAGTAGTTCCTATCCAGCGAAGAAAGCATGCCTAAGTTCCCATAAGCTTCCCAACTAGACCATTTCCAGTCTTCATGTTTTTTAACAAAATTGTGTTTGACAGGATTTAAGTGGATGTATAAAAACGTTTCTTGCCATTGAGATTCTGTTAAGATGGGGATGCGTTTGAAAGGCTCTAAAAAAAGACTCCCTCTTCTTTCAAATCTCCTATTGAAAGCCTTTGAATACGAGTTAAAAAAATCACTGAAAGCTTTAATTACAGGATTTTTAGAAGCATGACCGAGTTTGGCAGGAGAAAGACCTGGCAGGTTTTCAAAACCTGCCAGGTCTTCCCGTACTCGAATCAGGAAATGAAAATGATTCGGCATCAAACAATAAGCATACGTATCCACATATCCTCCAAGATACTTTTTATACTGGTGCAAAAAGTAGCGATAATTTTCCTGCTCCCGAAAAATATTCTCGGATCCAATCGCATGATTATAAACATGATAAGATTGACCTAGCTCCATAAGTTCTAGTTTTCTAGCACATTGACCTATTAAGTTAAAAGAAGCGCCTTTATACAACAAGACTTTTCCTAAGAAAAACTTTTCCAAAGTTTTTCTTAGGAAAAGTTAGCTAACCTGTAAATGTTAGCTAAAACAAAGACCCGGCAGGTTTTGAAAACCTGCCGGGTCTATACCTGCCGGGTCTAAACTCTTTGACCGATAAACCATTCCATCCTCCGCTGAGTTAATTTCCTTAGTAGAAGCAGCGGCGAATCTTTAGATTCGTTCAATTACAGCTTTTTAAATACTAACGGATTAACACTATGAAAGAAATAAACAAAGAAAATCTATCACAGGAAATCTTTGACATGTACGACTACTACGTTCACGGTCAGATCAATCGAAGACAATTTGTAGATAAACTTGGCAAGTATGCAGTCGGCGGATTGACTGTATCAGCCATCCTCTCCTATCTTATGCCCAACTATGCCGGCACCTTGAGATTTGGAGAAAATGATGAGCGAGTTAATTCCTATTACGTAGAATATGACTCTCCTAAGGGTGGTGGAAAAATAAAAGGCTTATTATGCATTCCTACCAATTTACAAGGAAAAGCTCCGGGGGTACTAGTAGTCCATGAAAACAGAGGTTTAAATCCTTACATTGAAGATACTGCCAAGCAAGCTGCCTTAGATGGATTTATCGCATTTGCGCCCGATATGCTCTCTCCTTTTGGAGGATATCCAGGAACAGATGATGAAGGCCGAACCATGCAAGCCAAACGGGATCGTTTCGAAATGTTAGAAGATTTCATTGCTGGGTATGAATTCTTAAAAAGCCAAGAAAATTGCACGGGAAATGTAGGTGTAGTTGGCTTCTGCTTTGGAGGCTGGATCTCCAATATGATGGCTTGCAGAGTTCCTGACTTAAAAGCTGCTGTACCTTTTTATGGAGGTCAGGCCATTTTGGAAGAAGTTCCTCAAATCCAAGCCCCGATACAATTGCATTATGCTGAGCTAGATACCCGTGTCAACGAAGGCTGGGATGCTTACGAAGTTGAATTAAAAAAACATAACAAAGCGTATGAGGTTCATTTCTATCCAGAAGTAAACCATGGTTTCCACAACCACTCTACACCCCGCTATGATAAAGAAGCGGCGGAATTAGCTTGGGGAAGGACAGTGGAGTTTTTTAATAAGCATTTAAGAGGGTGAAATAAAGTTGAAATAAGGTGGAAATAAAGTTGAAATATAATTGGGTACAAGTAAAAAACCTGGCAGGTTTGCGAGAAAGTAGATGCAAATAAAATACAACTAATCTAGCTAAAACCTGCCAGGTTTTCGTCCAAATCATTAAAAAAAGAAATAAAAAAGGAGCGATTTTTCGCTCCTTTTTTAATTGACTCAACTTAAGCCATCTTAACGATTGACGTAAGCATCCCAGTTCAACTCCGCCTGAGGATGAGGGAATTGGGTAAATACGGTACCACCATCGAAGGAGGTATCAATTTCACCCAGCTTATCATATCTCCTGGCATCGATCCAACGGTGTCCCCACGGCTCAGCCCACAAAGAATATCTTCTTTGATACAAAATCTCATCGATTAAAGCTGCTTGAGTCGTAGCGCCAGTATAAGCTCCTATACCAGCCGCATTGCGGATGATATTAATAGCCTCTACAGCTTGTGCTGTCTGACCTAAATTGGCATGCGCCTCAGCTTTTAACAGAATCAACTCTTCATTCCGAATAAATGGTATGGAAGAGGTGTTTAAAGGCCATCTTCTATCCTGAAAACGACCTTCCAAAGTACCAAAGTCGGTAGAAACCGTAATTGGTGGATTAGTACGTTCAAAGAATTTATTAGTAACTCTCAAATCACCTGGTGTAGCATCTCTAATCACCGAAGGGTGAACAACTATCATCGTGTTTACAATAACGTTAGGTACGTAAAACAACGGATTGAATATATCTGGCGGAGCTCCATATGGATGTGCTGGACCAGCATTTAAGTTCCCATTCAAATTCATAAAGGAAGCTTCCAGTGCAGTTAATACCCCATTCCAGTCTTTTCTGTAGGCATTTAATCGGGCAGTGATAGCTCTATTGATTTGTCTGATACCTGCGTTTGTATTGAAACCGTTAAATCCAGATGTCAATACCAATGGGAAATTCCCCCCACCCGCAGCAACCAAATCTTGATCAGCTTCATCTAAAATTCCTCTGATATGATTCAACGCCTCATCATAACTCACAAATGGTCCTGGATTCAGAGGATCAGAGATATCAATTCGGATTCCATTTTGATATACAAAATTGGCTGGAATCATAAACTGATACCCTTTAATCGTTTTCGCAAATCCTGCTACTGCTCTCTTGGATGTTTCATTGAGCGTTGCAGCATTATTAGCGGCATTAATCAATACATCGGCTTGCTTGATTGCCTGAAATGGCGCTGCCCATGAACCTCCACCGGTAGCTCCAAAACCAAAGTACGCACGGTCAGGGACTCTTCCAGCTTGACCCAACCAATCTGTTTGGAAACGTGGATCCGATCCATTCAGATACCAAATCTCTCTACCGAATGTATTCCAAGCTTGTGATACGTTTGTCACATAGCCTCTATGTCTTGCTTCCAAGCCAGTCAATAAGAATTGGATCTGCTCATTGGAAGCATTGTTACTGACAGATTCTACGGAAGGATTGTTTGGATCAATAATTTCATCCAATTGCAAGGGATTACAAGCAAATAATGTACTTGCTACTACCGCTGCTAATCCTAAATATTTATTTAATTTTTTCATTGTTCTTAGCGTTAGGTTTTAGAAGTCTACAGTCACATGGAAGAATATTCTTCTTGGAGTTGGATATGGAGTGATGTCCACATTATTTCCAACCGCCTGAGCACCGAAGGTGGATGTTTCAGGGTCGTAACCAAAGTAATTGGTAAATAGGAATGCATTATTCACAGATGTACCCAATCTGATGTTTTCTACACTCTTTCCAAAGAATTGATTAAGAGATGCTTTTGGTACATTATAATACAAACCAATTTCTCTGATTTTTAAGAATGTAGCATCCTGTACCCAACGACCTGCATTATTGAATGGTGCCGGTGGCCGCTGTCTGCCGTTTGGAATTCCGTCTCCATTATCATCATCAAACCAACCTTTGGTTGTACCACCTGCATCTGTAAGGAATGTACTGAGATTCACATTATCTCCTCTGTGTCTGTATTCCATCAAGAACGAGAACTCAAAGTTTCTAGCAAAGGTAAAGTTGTTAACCATCGACATGTTGTAACGTGGCTGAGCATCTCCCCAAATGGTAAATCCTCCTGGATTATTTGGATCTGCTGGAGTTCCTACAATAGTTGTTGGAGAAAATCCTTCTGCGTATAAGAATGTACCCAAAGCTGCTCCAAATCCACCAGAAATGTAGGTAGGAATACCCAATCTTGTCATTTTTAATCGGTTGTGCCAGTACATCACACGTGTATTCCAGCTAAAATTAGGCTTTTGTATAATGGAACCAAACAAAGCCAATTCAAGTCCTTTATTTTCTAACTCTGCTTCATTGCTCGGAGTAGTTGTCACACCGGTAGAAGGAGATAAGGAAAGATTCTGAATATTGTTTTGTGAACGCTTGATGTAGTAGGTGGCTTCTAAACCAATACGATTATTAAAAAACCCTGCATCTATACCCATCTCTAATTCGGTTGCTGTCTCCGGGATAATCTGTCTATTCCCAATTTGGGCAGATACCACAGATCCAAGCAATCCACCAATATTTGATCCTCCTAGAGGAGTAAAGGTAGTTCCAAAAGCTACAGGGCCTGCTGTCTCACCATAAGCAATTCTTGGCTTCAAGGCAGAAACTGTTGACTTATTGGTCCAAAAATCAAAGTTAGTTAAGTTAACTGCAACGGATGCTCTTGGGAATGCGAAGAACTTATTAGGATCTCCGTTCAACGTAGATTTATCCCAACGAATACCAACTGTACCGATGATTTTATCTTCAAAGTTTGCTTCCTGCTGTAAGAAAATACCCGCTTCTTGGATGGTTGAGAAAAACTGATTTTCCACTTGTTGAACAGTTGCCTGCTGAATATTTTTTTGACCTGGAGCTAATCCCCTTCCTCTGTTGAACAAATTGTTATTTTCAAGATTCAAGCGCACCAAACCTGTTTGAGAATTCATATTCACTCTACCCAAATTCCAGTTATAAACTAAACTAGCCTGAAAATTGGTATTAAAGCTTTCCTGCTTACCCCATAAGACATCGCCAGGGACAGCTTGGGCTCTTTGAAACTGTAAAAATTCTGGTAAATACACCAAGGTAGTATTTTGTAGGAAATCTAAACCGCCACTTAACTCAAACGTCATGAAACTGTTAGCTGTTTTGAATACATTTGCATCCAATTTAAACGCTTGTAAAAACCTGTTGACCATTGAATTATTGATTCCATGATCTGTAACGGCTACAGGGTTTTCGGCAAAGTAGGGATTCAGAGGGTAAGTTCCATCTGCATTCCTTCTTAGGTCCCAATAATTAGGCACATAGGCAATATTGTAGCCTATAGATGCTCCTGTGTTATTTTGATTACCTGTGAACCCTCTATCAGAATTACTTCGGATATAATTAGATGAAACACTAAGCCTGAAAACATCTGAAATTTTATGGTCTATATTAGCACGGATGGAATACCGTTGAAATCCAGTATTTCTTACCGTTCCCTCTTCATCTGCAATATTTGCAGACACGAAGAATTTGGTATTTTCTTTTCCTCCGGTTATTGTCAAACGGGAATTCAGTAACCTTGCGGGATTGTTATAAAAATAATCCTCATAATCTACAAATGTATTTGTAGCCACTGCATTTCTGAAACGCTCCAATTCTATTGGTCTTCTAGCTTCCGGAAAAAAGAAGTTTATCTTATCCTCAGACCAATCATCTACACCCAATAGTCTCAATGGACTTGCCGAGCCAATATCTTGGGAGAAGGACACTTTGGTCTTACCTTCAGACCCACGCTTGGTGGTAATGATGATAACCCCTGCATTGGCACGTGTACCATAGATGGCAGCAGCAGAAGGACCCTTCAACACTTCGATAGACTCGATATCGTTAGGGTTCAAATCTGCCAGACGATTGGCTCCATCATCTTGGTTGGAACCGCCAGCTCCTGATACAGACGCCCGACCTGTACGTTGGAAAGAGTTGTTAATGTATACACCATCGACGATAATCAATGGCTGTGAAGCTCCAGTCAATGTAGAAATACCTCTCAACTGAATAGAAACCCCTCCACCCGGTGCGCCTGAATTGGAACGAATGGTTGCGCCGGCAATTTTACCATACAAAGCTCCATCAGTCGTTTGAATGGTTGTGGTACCAGTCAATTCCTTGGAAGATACAGAAGAAACTGCATTAGCCAAGTTACTTCGCTTGACAGAAGAAGCCAAACCTGTAACAATTACTTCTTCCAAGTTTGTCGCATCTTGTTTTAAAGAAACGGTGATAGAACCGGTAGATGAAGTTACAGGAATAGATTGGCTCACATACCCTAGAGAGGATACGACCAAAACAGCATTCGCATTTCCGCTAATGCCAATTGTAAACCTACCATCCAAGTCAGTTACTGCTCCTTGGGTGGTATTTCGGACTAAAATGGTGGCCCCTATCAAAGGCTCCCCTGACCGATCGTCTCGTACAGTACCCGAAACGGAATACTGCGCCATACTCCAACCTGTTGTAAACAACAGCAGCAGTATGACCATGCTGGATTTGTAAATTTTTTTCATAGAATTTTGTTTGGGAATCAACAAATAATTTCAAACTGAAATTAAAAATACAAATTTAATTTGGAGTCTGATTCTTTACAGACGGTTTATTTTTTGTGTTAAAAATGAAATAGACCAATACTCTATTGCTCTTAACTACAAAAAAATAATTTTTTACTCCAATAAAAATGATTTCTAACAAAATATCATTCACCTCTCAATTAACCGCTGAAAATTTGGCGTAAATAGCTTTATCCCTCAAAACCATACAGGTTGAGACACATGTACTCTTCCCTCAAATGATTTTTTTAGTCATTAATCTGTCTTGCAACATCCGTTAGTTGGATAAAGAACTCGATAAAATCGCCAATGCTGTTAATATACCTTCCTTATAATTACCCAAACGAATATTCTCATTGGGTCCATGCTGATTATTATCTGCGTTGACTGTCACCACCGTTACCGCAGGAATATTAGCTAATGCATCAATGAACGGAGCAATCGGAAGCGATCCTCCGCTGATACGTTTGCGAATAGGCTCTTTTCCAAAGGCCTTCACCATCGCTTGATTTAACCAAATCCCTGGCTCAGAATCAAAAGGAGTGCGAAAAGCCTTGTAAGAAATACTCCCTTCCCATTTAATCAACTTCGGGTGGGTAATTCGTTCTTCTTCGGTAGGCTCACGATCTAATATATGGTATCCTTGATTTTCAATATGTCCACGAATCAAGGAAAATAAGCGCTCCGGATCTGATTCAGGAACCAATCGCACATCAATCTCTGCAATTGCCTCCGCAGGTACGATAGTTCTTGCTTCCATACCCACAGAACCAGAAGAGAACCCACGGATATTCAAACTTGGGTATTGGATGGATTCCTGATAAGTCTCTCCTACTTTATCGAATTCAGCAATCCCGATTTTTCGCATAATCTCCTCATCTATATCAGGTACTTGGCGTAAAATATCTTTTTCCGCATCCGTCAAAACAATTCCATCATAAAAACCAGGAATAATCACCCTACCCTGTTCATCTTTCATACTACTGAGCAATTGGGCCAATCGAAAAGCAGGATTCGGGGCATAATTGCCATAATGACCACTGTGCTGATCTGCACGGGGACCATACATGGTCAAGGTAATTTCCGATATCCCCCGAGCTCCAAAACTGAGCGTGGGTTCATTGCTTACATGGCGGGGGCCGTCCATGATCAGCATCATGTCTGCCTGTAATTTTACCGCATTTTTGACTACTGCCGAGGCTAAGTGTGGAGATCCAATTTCTTCTTCAAAATCCAACACTACCTTAATCGAATAATCAGGGAGAAAACCAGCTTCTATTATTGCATCCCACGCCGTCAAAAACATCGCCAAAGGTCCCTTATCATCGGAAGCAGAACGTGCAAAAATCCTCCATTCGGGATCATAATCAGTCTCCAAGGCACTCATGGAAATAGTTTCCCACTTCCCCTTGGAATCCTTTTTCTTAAGTGTTGGCGTAAAAGGAGAAGGTTGATCCCATTGCTCGGGAAATACTGCTTGTCCATCCACATGAAAATAGAACAACACGGTCTTAGTTGCTGTTGGATTGATTTTGGAAGCTAATAATAAGGGAAAACCATCTGTTTCTAATCGTTCCACATCCCATTGACGGGCTTGAAAATTTTGCTCACACCATTCCAAATTAGGCCATAATTGCTCGGGATAATGAGAATCATTGGGGATAGATAAAAGCTCATTCAAAATCCCTATTCCTGAAAGAAAATGGTTTTCAGTTAGTTGGTGAATATCAAGAGTTGATGCCTGTTGGGCTCGAGTATTCCAAGAAAGGAGCAAAAAGAAGAGGAAATAAATTGTACGTGTGTTCATCTGCTGGGTAATTTGAATTGAAAATAACGATCCCATTAGCAAATGCTACTCAAAAAATTACAAAAGGCGAAGATTGCATGTAAAAGGCGTGAATGCAAAACTTACTTTCGCATTCATACCACTTGCATATTACTTCATAAAAGCAAAGGACACCAAAACAGAATCACTGATTTTCTTAGCCTCTGTCTGCAGCACGGGTTCTTCGTATTCCATCGACACATCCATTGCCATGGTTTTCATAGATCTCATCACGGGTGTAAATCCTCGATCTTGTGAAGTATATTGAATTTTAAAGACTTTTATTTCCTCAATCCCCATCGTCTTAGCTATAACCTCCGCTTTGGATTTGGCATCCTCTAAGGCTAGTTGAAGCAACTTCTCTTGAGATGCTTTCATTGTCTTTTCAGAGACCTGAAATTGTAAATTAAACCCTGACTCAACGGTTGTGTGCAAGGCTTCAATTACCTTGGCTAGATCTTTTTGGGTATCTGATACCCGAACACGAGCTGTTTGCGAAGCGATAAACCCAATATCTTGATAGGTGCCATCTTTGTAAATACGATCCAAATTGACCGAATAATTCTCTACAAACAATTCATACGTTGACACCCCTGTTTTCTTTAAGGCCTGTTCCAACTCACGCATACGCTTATTCAGCTCATTAGTAGCAGCCGCAGATGTTTTTCCTTTTTGGGAAAAATTCAAATGCATCAGTGCTTCATCCGGCTGAATACTTATTTCACTTTTTCCCTCAACCTCAATTAAAGGAATTTGCTGTGCCATTGCACCCAATAATAGGAACATCCCGGCGATGGTCAAAAGAAGCTTTCTCATAGTCTTGTTGGTTTAACTGGTAGATCAAATTCAAAAAGTGATCCACGCAGCAAATTACCAAGAATTTTTAACATGTCTTAAGAAATCAACTCTTTCCTCCCAAGTCCAACACATCTCGTATCTGATTGATTTCCTGCATCTCCCGATACAACCCATCGAAATCCTCTGATTCAATTTTTTGTTTGAATCCTTGTAAACAGTCGATGTATTTTCCTAAGGCTTCCAGCACATTTCCTTTATTTTCTAAAACGATGGGAGCCCACATAGCAGGGGAACTTTTGGCCAATCGGACAGTAGAAGCAAAACCTGAACCTGCCATATCAAAGATATTGCGATCATCTTCCATTTTGTCCAACACCGTTTTGCCCAACATAAAGGAAGATATATGGGAAAGATGTGAGACAAAAGCCAATTGCCTATCATGCTCCTCCGGATCCATGAAGCGGATTTTCATATTCAAGGCCTCCAAGGCATCATACGCTTTGGCTTTCAAATGAAGATCAGTCTTTTCCATTTCACAAATGATGAAGACTTTTCTGTCCAACAAGCTATCAAAAGCAGCTTTAGGCCCACTGTATTCTGTACCTGCTATTGGGTGTCCTGCTAAAAACTGCGCTCGTTTAGGATGATTGGCCACAGCATTGCACAAAGCTTCTTTGGTAGAGCCAAAATCAACCACGAGCGTTTCTGGACCAACTTCATCCAAGGTTTGAATTAATAGTTGAGCAAGCGTATTTGCTGGAGTGGCTAAAATGACTAGATCAGTATCTGCATCTGATTTTTCCTGAACTCTATCAATGATGCCTAACGTGAGAGCATCTTTTTGATTTTGAGCATCGATATCAAATCCGGTGATGGAAATTTCGGGTTTAGACTTTCGTAAGCCTAAGGCGAAAGAACCGCCCAATAATCCCAAACCTATGATGTGTACTTTTTTCATGCTTGTAATGGTTATCTATAATCGATTGATTGCTTCTTGAATTTTTTCTTCGGTAACACATAGGGAAAAGCGCACATAGCCTTCCCCTTCCGAGCCAAAGACTGTTCCTGGAGTAGTGAAAATACTTTTTTCGTACAGGAGCTGATCACAGGCTTCGGTTGACGAAACCCCATGTGGCAAGTGAGCCCAAACAAAAAGCCCTGCGGTATCTCTACTATATCCCCAGCCTAATTTATCGAGTAACTGAAAAATTAGCTTTTTCCGAGCTCCGTACTGTGCATTTAATGCTTGATACCAGTCATTTCCCAACCCAAGCGCCTCCACAGCACCTTCTTGGATTCCTTTTAACATACCTGAATCCATATTGGATTTGACCGTGGCGATTGCCTGAACCCAATCGGGCCTTCCCACCAACATACCCACTCTCCATCCCGCCATGTTGCTGGACTTGCTTAAAGAATTAAGTTCAAGAGCAACGTCTTTTGCTCCTTGCAGCTGAAATATACTTTTGGGTTGCTCTTCCAACACATGGCTATAGGGATTGTCATGAATCAAAACTAGTTGATGCTTTTGGCAGAAGGCCACCATTTTTTCAAATAACTGTAAGTCTGCTTTGGCACCTGTAGGCATATGCGGATAATTGGCAAACATGAGTTTTACCTTACTTAAATCCAAAGCTTCCATGGCTTCAAAATCAGGCCAATACTGATTGGATTCAATAAGCGGATAAAAGATAGGTTCCGCTTGCAATAAGCGCGCTACTGATGCATAGGTGGGGTATCCTGGATTGGGAACTAACACCTGATCTCCCGGATTCAAAAAAGCTAAACTGGCATGCATAATCCCCTCTTTGGAGCCCATTAAAGGTAGCACTTCGCTCTGATGATCAACCAAAACTTTATATTGTTTTTGGTAAAAATCAGCTATTGCTTTACGCAAGGATGGAATGCCTTGATAGGCTTGATAGCCATGATTGGCAGGATTTTCGACACTTTGACTGAGTGCATGAATGATCTTGCTATCAGGCATACCATCGGGGCTACCGATACCCATGTGGATGATAGGTTTTCCATCAGCAATCAAACCTTGCACTTCTTTCAGCTTTTTTGAAAAGTAATATTCTTCCGTTTGTTCTAATCGCTCCGCAAACCCTTTCATACACGCTGATTTTTATATAAACCCACCAACAAGCAAGCCTCCATCTCCGATTGGACTCGCTCCAATACCTGCTTCAAAGCTCCTGCTTCCTCAAATACTGTATCAATGAAAAATGAATAATTCCACGGCTGATCAATGACGGGAACAGATTGTATTTTGGACAAATCCAATCCTGCTGCTGCAAATTGAGTCAATAGCCTTGCCAAGCTACCTTTTTGATTGGATATGGTAATTTTGAGAGAAGCTTTAGTTACATCGGGACTCCACTGAGGCGTAGCCTTTTCCAAAATAATGAATCTGGTAAAATTATTTTTGACTGTTTGAATGTCAGCCGCTAGTATCTCCAACCCATAAATATCCGCGGCAATTTTACTCGCAATCGCCCCTACTCCTCGTAGTTTTTCTGATGCTATCCGTTTAGCAACTGTAGCGGTATCGATATCATCGATGAGTTGAATTTCCGGATACTGTTGAAAAAACTGCTTGCATTGTAACAAGGCCATGGGATGAGAGCGAACGGTGGCTAAGTCCTCTATTCGTTGACCTGGGTAAACCATCAACTGATGGGATATTGGTAAATAATACTCCTGTTTGATGAAAAGATCGTAGCGATCCAAGAGCTCATAATTGGGTAAAATAGCTCCTGCGATAGAATTTTCAATAGCCATCACACTGAACGCCACCTGATCATTGGCCAATGCCTTTGCTACTTGTTCAAATGTCTGAAATTCCATAATCGACACTTCTTCACCAAAAACCTGTAAGGCTACCTGGTGATGAAATGACCCTTGAATTCCTTGAATCGCTATTTTCATTACTTTTTGAAGATAAAATATACTGCTAAAATCAAAAAGCCAAACCCAATCAAATGATTAACTCTAATACTTTCGTTTTTGAAGAACAAGAAAGTGAAAATCATAAACACCACAAGAGTGATGACTTCTTGCAAGACTTTTAATTGAACCAACGTAAAAGGCCCTCCATTTTCACTAAATCCAATTCGATTGGCTGGTACTTGGAAGATGTATTCGAAAAATGCAATCCCCCAACTGATCAGAATGATGGAAACTATCCCTAAATTTTCAAACCACTTCAATTCTTTAAATTTCAGATGCCCGTACCAAGCCAAGGTCATAAAGGAGTTGGAAAGAACTAAGAGGAAAATGGTCAATAGCGCTTTCATTCAATTTAGAAAATGGAATTGATTAAAGACACATGCTTCCAGAAACTCGGGTAAGACTTATTGACCACCTCAGGGTCTTCAATAGTCACACGAGTTTTAGTCATCAATGGCATAAATGCCATCCCCATCCGGTGATCATCATAGGTGGCAATTTGCACTTCTATGGGCATTTCAATGGAAGGGATGACTGTGAAAGCACCCTCAGACTCCTCCACTAGGGAGGCATTGAACTTGGCAAGTTCCTGTTGCAAAGCAAAAATCCGATCAGTCTCTTTGATTCGCAGGCTTTCCAATCCGGTAAAAACTGATTTTTGACCAATGATGGCGCATGTTACAGCAACTGTTTGCGCAAGATCGGGACAATGGGTAAAGTCGTAAGACGGGAAACCTTTAACCGGCTGTTTAGTCAGCATCACACCTGTAGCTGTAAATTCACATTTCACACCGAGGCAATCCATAATTTCAACAATGGCAGAATCCCCCTGAAGACTTTTAGCTTTTAAGCCTTTCAAAAAGAGAGCACCACTATCCGCACAGGCTAACAAACTAAACCAGTAACTTGCCCCTGACCAATCCGATTCCACCGCAAAAGCTGTAGGCATATACGGCTGTGGAGCTACTGAAATAACATTTTCTTCCCAATTATACTGTATACCAAATTGCTCCATCAACTGAAGCGTCATTTCTATGTACGTTCTAGAGCCTACTTTTCCCTCCAAGGTCAATTCCAAACCTTGAGGTAGTGTAGGCGCTATCATCAATAGGGCAGATATGTATTGACTACTCACGTCTCCACGGATAGAAACCTTTCGGGAAAGTTGGGTTTGCATCCCATGAACAGCCAATGGAGGAAATCCTTCTTCATTCATGTAATGAATTTCAGCACCTATCGTCCGTAAAGCATCCACCAATATTCCAATAGGCCGTTGACACATTCGGGCAGTTCCAGTGAGAACTTTGTATTGATTAGTAGCAGCTGCAAAAGCTGTTAAAAAACGCATCGTTGTACCCGCATCCAATACATCCCACACAGGAGGATTTTCTTTTAATAAACGTATCATTGTCTGGGTATCACGTGCTTCAGCCAAATTCCATAACTGATTTTCACCCTCAGTTAGGGCATCTATAATCAACGCCCGATTGCTTTCACTTTTGGAGGATGGTAAAGGTATTTCCGTAAAGGAAAACTCCTCTAACTGTGGTAACAAAACGGATGAATGCGTGCTTTGCTTTGAATTCATAGTAGGTTTACACTAAACTTCTGTAACTGGCGATGGCATCTTCGATCTCTTCGGTGCTGACAGCAATATCATAATCGCATACACCTATCTTTCTCAAAAGAGAAAAACGAACACTGCTACCAATATTTTTCTTATCTTGTTTACATAAAGCGACGATTTCGTCGATTTCTTGTCCTTCAATGGCAATCAATCCGAATACTGTTTTCAATCGATCAACGATGATTTGCAGTTCTTCCAAGGACAACCCCGCTTTTTTATGAGACAAAAAAGCTTCTGCAATCATCCCTGCTGCAATAGCTTCACCATGTAATAAGTGATTAGGTCCATCTAAATAAAAAGACTCTAAGGCATGTCCAATGGTATGCCCGTAGTTAAGTATTTTGCGAAGACCTGTCTCTTTGGGATCCTTTTCAACCACATCACGTTTTATTGAGACCGATTTCTCAATGATTGTTCTCCATTCTTGGGCTTCCCATTCATCTATTTTCAAGGATTGAAAATAATTGCTATTGGCAATCAAGCCATGTTTCAAGACTTCAGCATATCCCGATCTAAGCTCTTCTTGGGGAAGGGTTTTCAAAAAAATATCCGACACCACCACTGTTTCAGGCTCAGAAAATACGCCTATATGGTTTTTGTAGCCTTGGAAATCTATTCCTAGCTTCCCTCCTACACTAGCATCCACTTGGGAAAGCAAAGTAGTTGGCACATTGATAAAGCGGATCCCTCTCTTATAAGTAGCAGCACAAAATCCTCCCATATCCCCAACAACTCCTCCTCCAAGATTTATGATAAGCGATTTTCTATCAAAACCTTCATCTGTCATCCACTCCCAGATCTTGATACAGGTAGCTAGATTTTTATGGGTTTCACCTGCTTGGAAACTGATGAGCGCATGTGCTGGCAAGGATTCTTTGACCAAAGGATAGCAATGAAGCACAGTATGGCTATCAGTAATTACTCCAAGGCTAGAATAGCCCATCGATTGAATCAAGTACTGTAAATCAGCCGCAGGATTTTGAGAAAAATGAACGGATTTCAAGGTTTATAAATTAGTTGGAACAAATAAGAACCCTCAGGATCAGCTCAGCGGATAAACTTGCTCGATTGACCGATCCTGATGATTCACAAGATTTCTGTTTTTGATGGACGAATTTACGCTTTTTTCACAGGTTCAGCCTCTCTGATTTGCTTTTCTTGTCTTTTGACTGATTCCTCGTGAATACAGTACAGGAGTTCCTTCATGAATTTTTCACTGAGATTTTTGGCTACCCCTTTCTTGGTCCTGGATTCCATTACAAATTTCCATCGGTCCGACTGGAATACCGTTAAGTGTCTTTCCCGCTTGTAGGCACCTATTTGATCGATCATAGAGAAACGCTCCTGTAAAATATCCAGCAACTGATCATCCAAATGGTCAACCGCATTTCTTAAATCATTCAAATGATCATCTGGATTGATTTCAACCGTATTATCAATAAAGTCTATTTGCGATAGAATTTCCTTCAATCTGGCTGGAGTCACTTGCTGCTTGGCATCAGACCACGCATTATCCGGATCGTGATGCGTTTCGATCATCAAACCATCCAAACCAAAATTGATTGCCCGCTGCGCTGTCTCCAAAATCCCTTCTCTATTACCCACAATATGGGATGGGTCGTTGATTACTTGCATTCCAGGCCATTCACGCTTCAAGTGGATAGGCATAGACCAGTTTGGTTTATTACGGAAGCGTTTATCATAAGAATCAGAAAAACCTCTGTGAATACCCGCCAACTTATTGATTCCCACTTTATGAAAACGCTCCAAGGCTCCTAACCATAACTGCAAATCAGGATTCATAGGATTTTTAACCATTACAGGAATATCTACTCCTCTTACTGCATCTGCAATTTCCTGTACTGCAAATGGATTGACGGTAGTTCTTGCTCCTACCCACAAGACATCCACCTTATGTTTCAAGGCCATTTCAACATGGGCAGCATTTCCTACCTCAGTGGTGATGGGAATATTAAGGATACTACGCACAATTTCCATCCAGGTCAATCCTTCTTCTCCTATTCCTTCGAACATGCCTGGTCTTGTACGAGGCTTCCAGATACCTGCCCGGAAAATATCGGGTACCATATTTTGGTTTTTCATTTCCAAACAAACTTTTTCAATTTGTTCGGGTGTCTCGGCACTACATGGCCCTGCGATGATGGTATGGCCGCTTAAGCCTAATCCCCAGTCTTTGATTTGTAAGTGGTCACTCATGATGAATTGGTGTTTAATGCAAAAAGCCCGACTCTTTCGAATCGGGCTTTTTCTGTGGTTATATTTTTTTAGTTTTTTACCAAGCAATAAGCAGCTCCGATTCGACCTTCTAGACGAAAATAAAAGTAAAAGAAAGTAAAATATGTAAGTGCTGCGATTAACATGTTTCAAATGTAGGCGACTGATTTTTAAAAACAAATTTATTTTCGAATATTTTTTTAAAATTATCACAAGAAAAGTTGCCAGACGATACAAATCCAACAATAGAATACCTGTCCTTTAAAAATACAAAAGAATATTTGCCGTAGATACTTCTCTCCTTACGAAACACACCGACTGAATCTTTTTTATTGGACGTTAGAAAAATACAGCTCGATAAACAGGGGGATTAATAATTTTAACAGATAGGATAGGAAGGGTTTTTAAAGGTAGCATCTCGAGAATTCAGCACTTCGGCAAGCTCGGTGACCGGTAAGCTCCTCGGGATAAGAGGAGGGGTAGGTAAAGGGAAGAGCGGCGTTGCCGCTCTTCCCTTTACCTACCCCTATTTTTTATTTTGCATAACTGGGTCCTCGAGCTTGCCGAGAGGCCATTTATTTAAACATAAACCCTCACTCAGAGGTCAAGACTCCTCTTTACCTTAATTTGATCTCTTTCCTAAAAATAGTAAGTAGTGAAAACCCGACACTTCGGCAGGCTCGGTGACCGGAAGGTTCTTCGGATTTGGGATGGAAGGGGGAGAGCGGCTGCGCCGCTCTCCCCCTTCCATCTTTTTTGACTTTGCATCACCTGGTCCTCGAGCTTGCCGAGAGGCGGTCCTCGAGCTAACAAAAAAACTACTAAACGAAAAAAAGAGAATTTTAAAAGAAAATTTTCCTTACTAACACAAACAAAACAATCAATATCACAAGAAACGGGCAATGGGATAAAATCAAAATTTTATTTCGATTTAAGAAAAAACAACACTTCGATAAAGAGGATTCAGAAGCCTCTTACAATAGCTTAACTCAATCCATAAATTAAAATCATTTTGTACATAAAAAACTTTCATAGTTTAATCAAGTATAAAAATTATTCAATTTCAAACCTAAAATGACTGTGTCCGTACTAGATACCAACAAACCAACTTAAATAACCAAAATTATGAATGCATTACTCGCCACAGCCATTTGCGCAATCTTGAGCACCGGAATGGTGCATGCGTCAGAAGATGAGTTGCGTGCATTAACCAATGTAACTGCCAAGGATCAGCGTGTGAAAGTAGCCTTGAGAGAAGGAGCTGGTAAGGTAAGAATCAGTATTCTTGATGAAAACGGACGATACTTGTATCAAAAGCGTGTGAAAGCAGATAAAGATTTGAAATTACCTTTCAATCTGTCCCAGTTGCCAGAAGGTGAATATCAGGTAAAAATAAGAAGAGCAGATAATCCAGAGGAAAAATTAATCCATACCATAGTTAATAGGGCTCCACTTCCTGCACCAAATCCATTAGTTGCCTTTGGAAGAATACTGGACGATAACTCAGTAAGATTAAAAGTAATTGGCTTAGAAGAGCCAGGAGTATCTATCAGAATCACAGATGCATTTGGAAGAAATGTGCACAGCGAATTTGTAGATCATCCAGAGGGATTCAGTAGAATTTACCATTTAAGAAATGTAGATCCATCAGGTTTAGCGATATCATTGAGAGATGCTGCAGGTAGAAGTAAAACGATTCTATTGTAATAATGAAAAGGGGCTCAAATGAGCCTCTTTTTTATTACCCCTACCGATATTCAAAATCCATTTGTCGATTTGTAGGTTTATCAGTTTATTAGCGGTCAGAAACTAAACCCAAATGACTTTATGGATATCGCATTTAACCAAAATGAAGATCAAATTAAGCAGTTACTTTTTAAGCTACAGCATAAGACAGAAGTAGTCAAACTCGGCGGTGGCAAATCCCGGATAGCCAAAGAGCACGAAAAAGGAAAACTTACAGCACGAGAAAGAATCACTTATTTGTTGGATGAGGGAACCGAGCACCTAGAAGTCGGTGCATTTGCAGCAGATGGCATGTATGAAGAAGAAGGTGGTTGTCCTTCTGCGGGAGTGGTGTCTGTTATTGGCTATGTCCAAGGCAGATTGTGTATGGTGGTTGCCAACGATGCCACAGTGAAGGCAGGGGCCTGGTTTCCAATGACTGCCAAAAAAAATCTCCGTGCCCAGGAAATCGCTATGGAAAACAGACTGCCTATCATCTACTTGGTAGATAGTGCAGGAGTATTTTTACCCATGCAAAATGAAATTTTCCCTGATAAAGAGCATTTTGGACGGCAGTTCCGAAACAATGCTAAAATGTCTGCAATGGGCATCATTCAAGTGGCTGCCATTATGGGAAGCTGTGTGGCAGGTGGGGCTTATTTACCGATCATGTCAGATGAAGCCATGATAGTGGATAAAACAGGATCTATTTTCTTGGCAGGCTCTTACTTGGTACGGGCAGCAATCGGTGAAGTAGTGGATAATGAAACTTTAGGTGGTGCAACCACCCACTGTGAGATATCTGGGGTGACGGATAATAAATATGACAACGACCAAGAATGCCTAGATGCAATCAAAAATATTTTCAACAAAATCGGTCACTTTGAAAAAGCTGGATTTGATCGGATTGAACCTCAAAAACCAGCCTTAGACGAACAAGAACTCTATGGTGTTTTCCCTGCTGATAGAGTTAAACCATACGATATGCTCGATGTATTAAAGCGAATCGTTGATAACTCGGAACTAGAGGAATATAAAAAGGATTATGGAAAGACCTTAATCTGTGCTACTGCTAGAATTGATGGTTGGGCAGTAGGCATCATCGCCAATCAGCGAAAGATTGTAAAAAACAAAAAAGGCGAGATGCAGATGGGTGGGGTGATTTATTCAGATTCTGCTGACAAAGCAGCCCGCTTTATCATGAACTGCAATCAGCGTCGCATTCCTTTGGTTTTTGTGCAGGATGTTTCGGGTTTTATGGTCGGTAGTAAAGCTGAACACGGAGGCATCATCAAAGATGGAGCTAAAATGGTCAATGCCATGGCTAATTCTGTGGTCCCTAAGTTTACTATCATCATTGGAAACTCCTATGGTGCCGGTAACTATGCTATGTGTGGAAAAGCCTATGACCCACGATTGATTTACAGTTGGCCAACAGCTCAAATGGCCGTCATGAGCGGAGCATCTGCCGCCAAAACATTGCTTCAAATCAAGGTAGCATCCTTAAAAAAATCAGGCCAGGAAATCACTCCAGAAGCTGAACAGCAATTACTCCAAGAAATCACAGCTAAATATAATGAGGAACTGAGTCCTTATTATGCAGCATCCAGATTATGGGTAGATGGGGTGATTGATCCTCTAGAGACCCGAAAAGTCATCAGTATGGGAATAGAAGCAGCTAATCATGCTCCTATCACCGAACGCTTCAATGTAGGCGTGATTCAAACTTAATTTTAGGTCTTTTAGTTAAAAGTATATAAGCGTTTTTGCGTATCTTATCTGACTAATCAAGAATTCATGGACAAACTTACCGATAGCGAACTACATGCCCTTGTTTCTTTATTGGATGATACAGATTGGGAAGTAAAATCCCATGTAAAAAATCGCCTCGTGTCCATTGGGCAGGAGGTGATCCCATTTTTGGAAAAGAAATGGGAAGATTGCTTCAATCCAGATTTGCAAAGAGAAATTGAGGAATTAGTGCATACCTTACAATTTTCTCAATTAAAAGCTCGATTACTTGATTGGAAAAACAGCGCCGATCAGGATCTACTCACCGGCCTGTGGCTGATCAATACCTATCAATACCCAGATTTGGAGTTTAAAAAGCTTCAAACGGAAATGAATCAGATTTACTTCGAGGTTTGGACCGCTTTCAAAAATGATTTACAGCCCTACGAACAGGTAAAAATCATGAATTCCATCTTATTCAATCATTTTAAATTCTCAGCAAACACCAAAAATTTCCACTCCCCTGCCAACAGCATGCTTTCGGCAGTTTTGGAAACAAAGAAAGGTAATCCTATTTCTCTTTGCTGCATTTACCTATTAGTTGCTCAAAAGCTAGGAGTTCCCATCTATGGAGTAAACCTGCCCAACTTGTTTATTCTCACCTACAAAACAGAGGAGGTGCGCTTTTACATAAATGCATTTAATAAAGGGGTGGTTTTTACAAAAAAAGATATTACCAATTACTTGGAACACTTGAATATAGCTCCTGAAGAGACATTCTACGAGCCATGCAGCAATATGGCAATCATCAAACGATTTTTGAGAAACCTGTATTTGACTTTTGAAAAGTTTGGCGAGAGTGAAAAAATGCAGGAAATAAAGGAGCTTACCGAAATTTTGCAAGATTAAGCACCTAGAAACCCACGTATCGAACATTACAACCAACGGGTCTACTGGATGCAGGACTTGGATTTCTACGGTTGGTGATGGCTGTTAGTGCATTTTCCAAATACTTCAAATTGGCATTAGCAGCTACTTGAGGATTATTATCAATAGCTCCCCTGTAGGCAATAGATGTCCCTGTTGGACTGAAGGTAATCACCACTACTTCAGGCAACTTGGTGATTTCAAAAGAGCGACTGACTTCTTGACTGACGTCCATAAGAAATGGGAACTTCATTCCTTTGGCCTCCACTCGCTGTTTGATTTTTTCTTCTGTCTCTTCCTCATCAAATCCCACCAATGGATTGATCAAGGCAAATGAAATATTTTGACTTGAAAAAGTATGGTGTAAAGAGATTAGACGATCTTCATACAAGCGGCTAAAAGGGCAATTCAACCCTGTAAAGACCAAAACTAACGCAGCTTGCTTATTAAACTGTTCAAGGGAATATTCTTGACCGTCCACTGCATTGATCAGTGTAAAATCATCCACGCGCTGGGCATTAGCCGTGGTAAGCACTAGCAGGAGCAAGCTCATAATTACAAGGTATCGCTTCATTGTTTGGGTCTTTCTTTGCATATTAACAAATATACTACCAAACTGTGTAAGTCAGTACAAACTCCCCTTCTTGGATCACTTTGACAGTATAATGATGGTCTGAAAATTCGCTATCCACTATCCTTCCCTTGATGACTTCAGAGTTTACTTCAAAGGGTTCTAAGACAATATTATCTTTCAAACTCACCCCTCTCTTTCCCTGACATTTGAAAATAGACTCTTTGGCTGACCAAGCAATCGTGTGTAAAAGTTCATCTTTTCCCAAAAAATCCATCTCTTGTTCACAAAGGAATTTGGGTGCTAAACGAACAATTTTAGGTCGGATATAATCCAAGTCAATCCCTACAGGCATATCTCGGTGAAAAATAGCAGCAGCAAGATTTTTGGTATGCGTCAGGGATACATAGCCATAGCCATCCATTGGGTGAGATTTTCCAAATTCATCTTTAAAAAATCCCGGATAAGGCATGGCAATCCCATCCAATGCCTCTTTTACAGCCATTCGGGCACTTTTCCATTCGATTCTTTTGGAGTCTCGGGATATGTTAGCCATGGAAAGTTTTTCCCGGAAACTCAAAAAATCCATTCCGTTATCAGATATATCTTCAATATTCTTTACAGCATAGGCTGATAAAGGACTTATTTTTTCTATTTTTGTTTGCATAGGCCCTTGCGGGGTTGTTTACATATCGTTGCAATTTATGTTAAAAATTCAAGTTAATAAACTCCATAGCCTTACCGGGCACAATGATTGTATTTACGCACTGACGGAGGGACCTGATCCTCGTTTCTTTTATACGGGTTCTGGTGACGGCATGGTGGTGGAATGGGATCTAGATAATCCAAAAGATGGAAAATTGATGGCAAAAGTCGGACATTCTGTCTATGCTTTGGAGATTGATAAAGAGCGTAACCTGTTGTTTATAGGCCATAATTTTGAAGGAATCCACGTAATAGACCTTGAAAACAGTAAAGAATTATGGTCTCTCAAAATGACAGATCAATCAATCTTTGACATCAAAGCTATTGGAAATGAGCTCTATGTAGGAACTGGAGATGGAATCATCCATATTATTGACATAGAGCAGCGAGCTGTCAAAAAGCATATTAAAATCAGTAAAAAAAGTGTTCGCGTGCTAGCTATCGATCCAAGCAGGAGACAATTAGCTGCTGGACTGAGTGATCATACCATCAAAATCATCAACTTGGCTGACCATAGCCCCTTGCACAGCTTGGATGCGCATAATAATTCCGTGTTTGGATTGGCGTATGCACCGAATAAACCCATGTTGGTATCCGGTGGTAGGGATGCCTACATGAATATTTGGGATACAGAAAAATATTATCTTCAAGAATCCATCGTTGCCCATATGTTCGCCATCAATTACATTTCCTTCCGGGAAGATGGAAAGTATTATGTAACCTGTAGTATGGATAAATCCATCAAAGTATGGGATGCCGAAACACATCGATTACTGAAAGTAATTGACAAAGCCCGCTATGCAGGACATGGCACATCTATCAACAAAGTACTTTGGAGTACTTACAACCAATCTATTGTCTCTATCAGTGATGACCGTACCATTTCAATCTGGCAAGTAGAACTTTAAAAACACTATGAAAATAACCTCAGCCGAAATCAAAGATAAAACCTTCGAAAAAATCTTCAGAGGGTATGACAAAGACGAAGTAAGCAACTTTTTAGCAATCGTAGCAAAAGATTACGAAAGCCTTCTAGAAGAAAAATCCAAGCTGGAAGGAGATCTTGCCAAAGCCCAAGCAGAAGCAAATAAACTCAAGCAGGTGGAAGAATCTCTTTTCCGAACCTTGAAAACCGCAGAAGATACAGGTGCCAGCATAATTGAGGAAGCCACAACTGCTGCCGATGAAATCATGGGCGCTGCCAAAGAAAACTCAGAAGGTATGCTCATCGATGCTCAACGCAAAGCAAATGCAATCCTAGAGGAAGCCGAGCAGAAAGCTAAACATATTTTGGAAGGAGTCAAGGCTGACGTGACAGGATTGATACGCAACTACGAGCATTTGATTGCGCAGCGAGAACTTACCTTAAGAAACCTTCACAAACTCACGGACGATATTCAAGACAACATCACGGTTTCCAACGAGACTTTCAAAAAAGTGAATCTATCTGTTTACGAGGATATGGTCCAAAACTTTGCGAAGCCAAAAACTGCCATTATTTTACCTGATGAAGAATTGGCCAAAGCAGAAGATATTGTTTTTGTTCAAGAAGAAATTTCTGAAGAAGTAACCTTGGAAGTGAGTGTTGAGCACTCAGAAGAAAAAACAGAAGCGTTAGAGACGATTGATGAAAATACGGAAGAAATAACTGCCGCTGAAGATTCAGTTACGGAAGAAATCGAAAACTCCATTACAGAGGAGGTCGAAGAGAATTTTGAAGCAGAAGAGAAAAAAGAGCCAATTGCGGAAGTTCCTGTAGATCCTACAGACGATAAAAAGAAAAAAGGAGGATCATTCTTTGATCAATTTGACTGATGGGAATCGTACGCTTAGAAGGTGCTTCATTTTATGCTTACCATGGAGTATATACAGAAGAAAACAAACTCGGTAATCTCTTTTTGGTGGATATTACCTTAAGTTATGAGTTTAAAAAGGCAATGATGGAGGATGATTTGGAGGGCACGGTAGATTACGGAAAACTCTATGAAATCACTGCCAAACGTATGCAAACCCCAGTCAAGCTCTTAGAACATCTGGCGCATGTGATTATTGAGGATGCTTTAAAAATATATCCACAAATAAGGAGCATTGCCATTACCATAAAAAAACAACAACCCGCTGTTGGAGGGTTGGTTAACTATTCCTCCGTAACAGTGCAATATCCAGAAGACTATGCATAAATTTTCAATACTTTTCTTGACCTACATAGCTTTAACTTTAAATACGCAGGCGCAGACGACTCCTTTTACTGTTTTTAATAACAAAGGTGAACAAGTCAACTTTGAGACGATTATTGAGTATTCAAAAGCCACTCAGTTGATCTTTTTTGGAGAACTTCATAATAACACCATGGCTCACTGGCTTCAATTGCAATTACTGAAGGCCTTACAGCCTGAAAATGAGAAATTGATGCTTGCAGGAGAGTTTTTTGAACGGGATGATCAACTGACTATAGACGAGTGGCTTGCGGGATGGATGACTGACAAAACCTTTGAAACGGAATCAAAGCTTTGGAATAATTATGCAACGGATTATAAACCTTTAATGCTCTTTGCAAAATCTAATGACATTCCTTTTATCGCATCTAACATCCCCAGAAAATATGCTTCCTTTGTTAGCAGAGAAGGTTTAGAAGGGCTGCAAAAACTCAGTGAAGAGGCGAAACGATTCATTGCTCCTCTTCCTGTCACGGTTGACCGTACATTGCCTGCTTATGCTGCCATGAAGGAGATGATGCATGGCAGCTCTATGAACTTGGATTATATGATCGATGCCCAGGCTATCAAGGATGCCACAATGGCTTATTCCATGCAAGAGTTTTTAGAAAAGGGACATCAAATTTTGCATGTAAACGGGTCTTATCACAGCAATTTCTATGAAGGCATTGTTTGGTATGTTCGCCAGCAATTTCCCAACCTTCCAATCCTTACCATTAATACCATAGAACAAGCGGATTTATCCATCATAGATGAGCGCACCATGCAGAGTGCAGATTTTATCATCGTAACTCCTACAGATATTCCAAAAAGTTATTAAACAAGTATGTATTCTAAAGCTGAATTAGCGAACATACGTAAGGAATTCTGGACAACATTTGGGCTTTATATGAAGCCTGTTCCCTCCGCCTTTGGCCACAGCCGGATGAATTGGCAGAATTATAAGACGGGAGTCAAAGACATTTATTTTCGTATGAAGGCAGAACGCGAGTTTGTTTCCATAGGTATAGAAATCACCCACAAAGATGAAGAACTACAAACACTGTTTTTTCAGCAATTCGAACAGTTTCGAAAACTCTTGGAAGCAGAAACTCTAGAGGTCTGGGATTGGGAACTGCATGCAAGCGATGACTTTGGGCATACTTATTCCTATATCCAATGCTACCAAGCTGGGTTAAACGTCCTCAACAAAGACCATTGGCCAGACATTATCTCCTTTCTCAAACCAAGAATCATGGCCTTGGACCGCTTTTGGGAAAATATTAAACCGGGGTTTGAGGAATGAAGTGGAATAAAAGGAGGAAGGATGAAGAATGAAGAATGAAGAATGAAGAATGAAGAATGAAAAAAGTGTCAAGAAAAATCAGGACGTGACAATTGTAGAAGCGAGAGATTAGATTCGATAGATATTCGAAATTTAGCGTTCGTCATTTAATATGATTTTTGGCTATTCATAGATTACTCAAATTAGCAAAGATTTTTTCTAAGCATTCTTTATACAAATTCCCTTTCTTAAGAATAATCATTTCTATGCATTTCTGTGCTTTTTGTATATTCTGCGAGAACCAGTACCCATAAGCGAACCTTTCTAATTAAATTTTCCGCGTATTCTGCGTCTTCTGCGAGCAGCCTTTTTTCAAAAGTAACTTTTCTCACAAAAAATGAACGCTAAAAGCCTGATTTTTGTCATGTTGTTTTTGAACAACGATGGAAATAAAATCAATAACATCATAAAATAATTACCTATGTTCTTCGAACTCGTTTATGACAAAAGTTTGGCGCAGGCCAGTTATGTAGTTGGATGTCAAGCTGCCGGCATTGCTGCGGTAATCGACCCTAAAAGAGATGTGGATACCTACCTGGAAATTGCAAAAGCCAACAATCTTAAAATCACCCATATTTTAGAAACACACATCCATGCAGATTTCTTATCAGGTTCTAGAGAATTAGCTGCCTTAACAGGTGCTGAGATGTATCTTTCTGATGAGGGAGATGAAAATTGGAAATATGAATTTCCTCACAACAAAATCAAAGGTGGGGATGTAATTAAAATGAATAACCTAACTTTTGAGGTAATTCATACCCCAGGACATACTCCTGAATCTGTAAGCTTCTTATTGACTGACAAACCAGCTTCTTCTGAGCCTGTCATGCTATTCACAGGTGACTTTGTATTCGTAGGTGATGTGGGTAGACCAGACTTGTTGGAGCAAGCTGCGGGCATCAAAGGCACGCAGGATATTGGTGCTGCGCAGATGTATGATTCACTGCATGAATTCGCCAAATTGAGCGATTATATCCAAGTTTGGCCAGGACACGGTGCTGGTTCAGCTTGTGGTAAAGCCTTAGGTGCTGTTCCGATGACGACAGTTGGTTACGAGAAAATCAGAAACTGGGCTTTGCAATTATTGAATGATAAGCAGGCATTTACGCAGGAACTTTTGGCTGATCAGCCAGAGCCACCAAAGTACTTCGCAATGATGAAGAAACTAAATAAGGTGGACAGAAAATTACTTACTGAGGTTCCAAAAATTAAAAATCTGAGCAAAGAAGAGTTTGCACAAGTCAAAGCAGATGGATTGAAAATCATCGATACCAGACCTTGGGTGGATTATGCTGCCTCAAACTTGATAGGTACTTTGAGCATCACCAATAATAACTCCTTCTCAACCTACATGGGTTGGTATATGAATTACGAGGAAAACTTCATTGTCATTGCAGAAGAAGCCCAAGTGGAAGACATCATGCGTAAATTGATGCGCATAGGTTTGGATAACTTGGTTGGCTTCATCACGCCTGCACAATTAATGGAGTTTGAGGCTGGAAATTTGAGTTCTTACACACCAATTACCAAAGAAACTGTGAAAGAAAAGTTAGCTACTGAGGATATCCAGGTGGTGGATGTAAGAGGTGCTGCTGAATTCAAAAAAGGACACATCGAAGGAGCTGACAACTTAGTGTTAGGTAAGCTGTATAATAACCTCGATAAAATCTCTAAGGACAAAACAGTCATCATTCATTGCCAAGCAGGTGGCAGAGCAGCGATTGCGTATTCCATCCTGCAAGCGGAAGGATTTGATAATGTTTTGAATTATGCGGGAGGTATGAATGACTGGGCTGCGGAGGAAAAAACTGTAGCGATCACAGCTTAATTCATAAATTTACAGCAAATAAGAGAGGGTGACTTGTAGTAGCACCCTCTTTTTGTTTTTTCCCTTTATAACAATTCATGTAAAGACGTTTCGCGTCAATTGCGAGCCATGCGAGGTTTAATTCTGGTAGGTATTTGTGTGATTTGTGTAATTCGTGGTTAATTTAGAAACGAGAGGCGAGACTTGCCTGCTGCAAGCAGGAATCGAGAGACGAGAAAGAAACAAGACAGACCGCTTGTAAAAAAGGTAATTGTCATTCTATTGAAATAAGGTAGAAATAAAGTTGAAATAATGTAGGAATAATTTCCAGTCCACATTTTAATGTTGGTAGGAATATCCCCCCTTTATCCTTTCCCCATTTTTTGCCACTAATACAAGAAGTAAACACAAATAATTTAAACAGAGATCCTTTGCGTTAATTGTGAGCCATGCGAACCTTAATTCTGCCAAGTATGCGTATTTTTTTAGACTCAAAACAATTTCTTCGTGTAATTTGTGTAATTCGTGGTTCCTTTTGCTTAATTATTTTTGGTAAATAACAGATAGTTGTTACAAACACTTTTTCTTCCCAAACAAAATACTTACTTTTGCGGTCTGTTTTGATTAATGCATGAATAATTCAGGACAGATTCACATTTTAACAAACACATTATGAAATCATTAGAGATTATAGGGTTTAAAAGAGCAAATCTCGATAGCGCATCTTTGAAAGAGATCCGCGAAGAAGGCAACGTGCCTTGTGTAGTTTACGGACCAGCAATCGAAGGTCAGATCCATTTCTACACGCCTGCGATTCTTTTCAGAGACTTGGTTTACACGCCAGATGTGCACATGGTTGACTTGAATATCGAAGGCACCAAAATGAAAGCTGTATTGAAGGATGCACAGTTTCACCCAGTTAGTGAGACATTATTGCATGCTGATTTCTTGGCTTTCAGTGAAGATAGAGCAATCAAATTTGAAATCCCGGTTGATATCGTAGGAACATCTCCAGGTATCCAAAAAGGGGGTAAATTAGAGATTAAAACAAGAAAATTGGCAGTTAAAGGGTTGGCTTCAAACCTACCTGATAAAATCAAAGTTGATATCTCCAAATTAGACCTAGGAAAATCTTTCAAAGTAAGTGAATTAACTGCTGAAGGATTTGAAATCTTAACATCTCCAAATGTCTCCATCGTTACCATCGGTATCCCAAGAGCATTGAGAGGTAAGAAAGCAGAATAAGCTACTATCTACTCAACTAATACAAACCCTATCTTTGGCAACAAGGGTAGGGTTTTTTTAATTAGGAATGTAGAATTAGAGGACCGAACGTAAAGAAAAGCTATTGAGATAGCTTTTTAGTGAGGGGCCAGATTGCAGGGAAGGTTATCCACGAGCAGTTTGCAGTGAGCAATGAACAGTGAGCAGTGCAAAGTGAACAGTTAATAGTGAACAGTGCTTGTGCTGAGCGTATTCGAAGCAAACAATTGGGAATGTAGAATTAGGAGTGAGGAATGAATAGTGAGCAGTTTGCAGTGAGCAGTGCAAAGTGAACAGTGCTTGTGCTGAGCGTAGTCGAAGCAAACAATGCCTGTGCTGAGTGCAGTTTAAGCAAGCATTGTCTTATCATTTTGATTCTTATTTCTTGGTTCTTATCTCTAATCTCTCACTTCTCGCATCTAATCTCTCGCTTCTCATCTCTTGGTCCCTGAGCTTGGTTGGTGAGCTTGTCGAACCATGTCGAAGGGCTTGCATTTAACTATCTAACACATGAAATATCTCATCGTAGGTCTTGGAAATATTGGTCCAGAGTATGAATTGACCCGGCATAATGTGGGTTTTTTGACAGTAGATCGAATGGCTGATAAACAAGGAGTTTCTTGGAAAAGTAACCGTTTGGCCTTTACTGCAGACTTCAAATACAAGGGTAGAAGTATTTATATGATCAAACCCACCACTTATATGAACTTAAGTGGTAAGGCTGTCAATTATTGGATGAAGGAATTGAATATTCCGAAAGAAAACATTTTAGTAATTGTAGATGATGTGGCCATTCCATTTGGAAAATTACGCATGCGAGCCAAAGGTTCTGCTGCGGGTCATAATGGGCTCAAAAACATAGAAGCGCTCTGCGGTGGTCAGGATTACCCAAGACTTCGTTTTGGCATAGGGGATGATTTCCCCAAGGGAAGGCAAGTTGATTATGTGCTCGGGAGATGGACTACACAGGAAATCGATGAACTCCCAATATCCATGGACAAGGCTATAGAAATGTGTTTGAGTTTTTGCACAGCCGGCATTGCAATGACCATGACTCAGTTTAATGATTAATCTACTTTCGAAATACAAAAAAGCCTCGCTTACAAATGTAAGCGAGGCTTTTTATTTTTTGTAAACGAAATTCAATTCTTCATTAACCCAGCTTTTTCAATCACCTGCTGAGGAATTTCAGGCTTTAACTGCTTCTTTCTAGCAGCTCTGGCACGACGGGCATCCAATACTGGAGGTGCTTTACGAACTGATTTTTTAACCTGCTTCAAGGTTACCTTATCTAAACCCAATCCTAACGCAAGTGCCATCAAAACGACCACAGGTACCATGATATGATCTGTTAATCCAGCCCCTAAAATGGCTACAGCCAAGAATACTACTTTAACCCCTGCTAATGTTAGTGCTACCTGATCATGCCGCATTCCCATACGCATTAAAAAATGATGTATGTGGCTTTTATCAGCCTCCATTGGAGATTTCCCTCTTCTGATTCTTCGAACAAAAACTCTTAAGGTATCATAAATTGGGATAATTAATATCGCCATACCTGTCGCTAATGGAGCCATAAACAAAAGCCCATCGGAATGAGTCATGGTTGCATTGGAATCGATAAAGAGGATAGTTAAAGTAGATAAAGCAAAGCCCAAACTAAGTGAACCAGTATCACCCATGAAAATTTTTGCAGGATGCCAATTAAAGACCAAGAAAGATAAGACCCCTCCTACACATGCAAAACTGAATAAGGCGTAAGGCATTAAGTCAGCGGTCATAAACCAATAACCTAAGAACGTAAACGAAATAACGGCTAATGACCCAGCCAATCCATCTAATCCATCAATTAAATTAAACGAATTCGTCAAGGCAAGGATGATAAATATTGAAAACGCATAGCTCAATAGGACCGGTAAATCCCAAATCCCTAGAAAGCCATATAACCCCGTAAGACGGATATCTGAAACAACAACGACCATGTAGGCTGCAACCATTTGTCCACCCAACTTTTGCCAAGCAGTAAGCTCTACCATGTCATCCCGAAGTCCAACAAAAAACATTAATCCAAATGCAGCAAGAAAGTAGCGTGTCTGAACAACGTCTTCAAAATTGAACCAAATTGCAACTGAAATAAGCGTTGCTACTACAAATCCAATACCTCCCATAGATGGGATAAAACCTTTATGGATTTTCCGCCCTCCGGGTGCATCCACAACATTGGTTTTTTTCAAAATTTTGATGAGAACTGGCAGAAAGAAAAAACCAATTACAAAAGCAGTTGTTAATATTTGAAAAGCCTTCATAAAAATTTACATTATTTTGCAAATATACTACCCATCTTTACGCATTCCAAATTCTTAGTAAAGAAAATAATTATTATGGATTCTCAAAATTCACTATTAGTTTTTAGTGATTTTGACAATTTTCATCTTGGAATAGTGATAAAGAACTATTACGAAAAGCATTTTTTTCGTAATGAAATTCGGTTTTAATAAAGTATTATAAACTAAGTTTTCTCAAGAAATCAAAAGGAATTTTTTAAATATCAAAAAAATGAAAAATATTTTCTCTTTTTGAATGATTGAGAGACACGTTGCCATCTTTTCCCCGAGTTAAGAATCGGGGCTAATGACCTTCGGAAGTGGACTCCTTTCGGAGTCTTGGGCAATAAAAATAAAGTTGGAATCGATGAACAGTTACAGCTATAAAAACAATCATTTTCACTTCGCCTAGAAAGGATTTTTCTTCTCCATAAAAATCATCATGCAAGCTAGGGTTTCAAAAGAAGCTTACCTCCTTTTACCTTTAACCATTCCCCTAATTTTTGTTGAATTGGTGTAATTCGTGGCTTATGTTTATTCTTAGTTCTTTTGTTCAAAAAACAACTTAATCCCCTCACACACATACATCACTTGTTCTTGCTTCATCCCCGGCCAAATGGGTAAACTCAGGATAATTTGCGAAAGCTTTTCAGCAACTGGCAAACTCCCTGTTGCATATCCTAAATCCTTGTATGCCGGTTGTAAATGAACCGGAGTAGGATAATGTACCATAGTTTCTATCTGCATAGTTGCTAAGAAAGCTTGCAGTTCATCTCTAAAAGCAGTCTGGATCACAAACAAATGATACACATGCATTGCCAAGGGGTGAGTAGAAGGCAGAACCAAGTCCCCTACTCCTTCCAACTCATTTTTATACAATTCTGCGAGGTTTCGACGTTCCGCATTCCATTGATCAAGGAACTGAAGCTTGATACTTAAAAATGCCGCTTGCAATTCATCCAAGCGCATATTGTAGCCTTGAACCTCATGGTGAAACTTTTCAGTACTTCCATAATTTTGTAATGCTCGGATCTTTTTTGCTAAATGGGAACAATCTGTTGTACAAATACCTGCATCACCCAATGCCCCCAGATTTTTTGTAGGGTAGAAACTGCTGGCATTGATCACTCCGAAAGTTCCTGCCTTTTGTCCATTAAAACTAGCTCCATGGGCCTGAGCAAAATCTTCCACCACCATTACCCCATACCTCTTGGCTACCTCCAAAATGCTTTCCATGTCACAAACCTGTCCATACAAATGAACAGGAAGTATCACTTTGGTCCGATCAGAAATAAACGCTTCTATAGCATCCGAAGGAAGCAGATATGTTAATGGGTCTGAATCAACAAAAACGGGCGTTGCTCCTACCCTCGTAATCGCTAATACAGTAGCAATGTAGGTATGTGACGGTACAATCACTTCATCTCCTTGTCCCACACCCAAGACTTTCAAGGCCAATGTCAAGGCATCGAGTCCATTGCTAGTCCCAATCGCATAGTCAGAACCCTGATATGCCGCATAAGCGTGTTCAAATGCGGCTAACTCCTTTCCTGAAATATACCAAGAAGCCAGGAGAACCCGATCAAAGGCTGCCTTAATTGCCATCGAAAGTGGCATATGAATGGCTTCTAGATTAACAAATGGAACTTTCATAGACATGTAGCAAAGGGATTCTAGCAAACTTAAGAATTCCTGAAAATAAAAAAACCTGTCAAGATTGAATTCTTGACAGGTTTTAAAGAGGACTTAAAAACTATTTTCTTTTTAGGCTTTCAAAGAGCTGAAAGTTGAATGACTAAAGCTAATTAGTTTACAGCCTTCCATCCACTTTTTCTTTTGGAAGTAAGCTTTTGACATCAAATACCACCAATTCATCCGATTTCTCCAATGGAAGGTTTTTAAACTCATTATGGGCTACCGTTAAAATAACGGCTGCATAATCTGATAGATTGGGGGGAGTGCCACCACTGATGATATCAATTCCGTATTCATGTTTCACCTCAGCAGCATCTGCCCAAGGGTCATACACATCTACATTCATATCGAAGGACATCAATTCTTGGTAAATATCAATTACCCTGGTATTCCGCACATCCGGACAGTTTTCCTTAAAGGTAAAGCCAAGGATCAATACTTTGGACTCAATTACCCTTAGATTCTTGCGCATCATATGTTTGATCACTTCCGTGGCCACATGTTTACCCATGCTGTCATTCAGTCTTCTCCCGGCTAGGATAATTTCTGGATGATAACCCACTTCTTGCGCTTTCTGTGCCAAATAGAATGGATCTACTCCTATACAATGGCCTCCTACCAATCCTGGCTTAAAAGGAAGAAAGTTCCACTTGGTCCCAGCAGCCGCTAACACCTCAGAGGTATCGATTCCTAGTAAATTGAAAATTTTAGATAGTTCGTTTACAAAAGCGATGTTGATATCCCGCTGAGAGTTTTCAATTACTTTGGCAGCCTCTGCTACTTTGATGGAGGATGCCTTGTGGGTACCGGCTGTAATTACCGCTCGATACAAGCTATCCACATACTCTGCAACCTCCTCAGTTGAACCAGATGTTACTTTTAAAATTTTTGTAACTGTATGTTCTTTATCCCCTGGATTGATTCGCTCTGGAGAGTACCCACAGAAGAAATCTTCATTGTAGCGCAAGCCCGAAATACGTTCTAAAACAGGAACCATCTCTTCTTCCGTTACTCCAGGATATACGGTAGATTCATAAATAATGACATCGCCCCTTTTCATGACTTTGGCAACAGTCTCCGATGCTTTTATCATGGGTGTTAGCACCGGTCTATTGTGCTTGTCGGTTGGTGTAGGCACTGTCACCACAAAGATATTGCATGCTGCAATGGGAGATGATTCGTTGGTAACCAACAATCCTTTTCCTTTTTGGTCAAGTTCGGCGAGATTTTTAATCAATACTTTCTGTAAATCATCATCTTCTACCTCCAAGGTAGTATCCCTGCCATTTTGTAACTGAGCTACACGTGTATCGTTGATATCAAATCCAATAGTTTTAAATTTTTCAGCAAAAGCTACTGCCAATGGCAGTCCCACATATCCTAAGCCTATGATGGCTATTTTTGAGTCTTCTAGCGGTGTTAAAATGTTGTTGTTAGACATAGATTAAAGTGTTGATGTTTATAGAAGCGAGAAACAAGAAACAAGTGAAAAGAAACAAGAGACAAGAGACAAGAATCAAGACTTGATTTTTTGTATGAACTACAATTTAGAGTTCTTTTGAAATAAGGTAGAAATAAACTTGAAATACGTAGAAATAATTATCTGACAGTCAATAGAAAGTTCCAGAAGTAACCAACCTTTCACCTTTCTCTATTAACCTTTTACCTTCATCTGCCACTAATGCACCAATAAACACGAATGATTTGTATATGGAACTTTTGTGTCAATTGCGAGCCATGCGAGGCTTAATTCCTTAAGGTATTTGTGTAATTCGCGTAATTCGTGGTTGATATAGAAGCGAGACTTGCCTGCTGCAAGCAGGAGGCGAGACTTGCCTGCTGCAAGCAGGAATCGAGAAATTAGAGTTTAGAAATAAGACAAATCACGGGTATAAAAGATAATTATCGTGATTTTGAAATAAAGTCGAAAAAAGGTAGAAATAATTTCCTAATGTTGTTAGGACTATTCCCTCTTTAACCTTTCCCCTAGTACCTTTTCTCTCCTTCTACCACTAATACACTAAGTAAACAAAAATGATTTGTGTAATTCGCGCAATTCGTGGTTCGTAATTCGCGGTTCGTAATTCGTGGTACCCTATTTCAAAGCCCTCTTAATCAAATACTGCCCATACTCATTCTTCTTAAGCTTTTCTGCAAGACTCAAGAGTTGTTCTTTGCTGATATACCCTAGTTCAAAGGCGATTTCCTCCAAACAAGCCACCTTTAAACCTTGACGTTTTTCAATGGTATAGATGAAATTCGAAGCTTCAATCATGGATTCGTGGGTTCCGGTATCTAACCAGGCATACCCCCTACCCATCAGTTCCACCTGCAATTGCTGCTGCTCCAAGTAATGCTGATTGACAGTGGTGATTTCTAACTCACCTCGTTCGCTTGGTTGGATATTCTGAGCAACTTCCACTACGGAATTTGGATAGAAATACAAACCAACCACCGCATAATTGCTTTGGGGATGGGTGGGTTTCTCTTCAATGCTTGTTGCTTTTCCTGATGCGTCAAAAGCAACTACACCGTATCGCTGTGGGTCATTTACATAATAGCCAAATACCGTGGCAAGTCCTTGTTCTTCAGCTGCAACAACTGCATTTTTCAGCAGCTTGGTGAAACCGTGACCATAGAAAATGTTATCCCCTAACACCAAGCACACGTTATCGTTTCCTATAAATTCCTTCCCAATGATAAAGGCCTGAGCCAAACCATCTGGACTCGGTTGCTCGGCATAAGAAAGAGATAAGCCTATCTCCGAACCATCTCCAAACAACTGTTTGAAATTAGGGAGATCATGTGGAGTACTTATAATTAGAATTTCCCGTATACCCGCTAGCATCAAAACTGATAGCGGATAATAAATCATCGGCTTATCATAGATAGCCAATAATTGTTTGGATGTTCCTTTGGTAATTGGGTACAGGCGTGTACCAGAACCACCTGCGAGTATGATGCCTTTCATTTTTTTATGAATTTAACCACGAATTGCACAAATTTCACAAATACTTACTTGAATTAAGCCTCGCAAAGCTCGGAATTTCGCTAAATCTCAAAGCTTGAAACAACTTCTGATCATTTAATTGGTGGAATTCGAGTAATTCGTGGTCCTTTCTATTTTTAGTGGTATTAAACAGCTTTTCCAATGGCTTGGACACGGAAACCGATTTTCTTCAAATCTGCGTGTGGGAGGATGTTTCTTCCATCGAATACTTGAGCAGGCTGTAGCATCAGATTGTAAATCTTTTCCCAATCATAGGCTTTGAACTCATCCCATTCTGTTAGGACTGCCGCTGCGTGGGCACCTTCTACTGCCTCGTAGGGATCTGTTACCACGGTAACATATTTCCTGTTTTCTTCCGATGAACGTGTATTCAGGTAATCCAAATCGGCATAGATTTTTTCAAAACTTACTTTTGGATCGTAGACGCAGATATGTGCCTGCTCATTCACCAAATGATCTGCCACATAGATCGCTGCAGACTCACGGGTATCATTGGTGTCTTTTTTAAACGCCCAACCGTAAAAAGCGATTTTCTTACCAGAAACTGTATTGTACAAAGCCTTGATAATATTTTTGGCAAATCTGGCTTTTTGGTGATCATTCATGATAATTACCTGCTCCCAGTAATCCGCTACCGCATGTAGACCGTAGCTACGGGAGATATAGACCATATTCAAGATATCCTTTTGGAAGCAAGAACCTCCAAAACCAACAGATGCTTTCAAAAACTTAGGTCCAATTCTAGAATCAGCTCCGATTGCTCTGGACACCTCATTAACATCTGCACCAGTCACTTCGCACAATTCAGAGATGGCATTGATGGAAGACACTCGCTGAGCTAAGAAAGCATTGGCCGTTAGCTTCGAGAGTTCTGATGACCATACGTTGGTAGTCAAAATCCGGTCTTTAGGAATCCAATTAGCATATACATCTACCAAGGCTTGAATCGCTTCCTGACCTTCTGGAGTAGAATCACCTCCAATCAATACCCTGTCAGCGTGAAGCAAGTCTTCCACAGCTGTGCCTTCCGCTAAAAACTCTGGGTTGGAGAGAATTTGGAATTTTAAGCCATTGCCTGTGTTATCCAAGATATCTTTCACTGCTTGCGCCGTACGTACCGGTAAGGTAGATTTTTCTACGACAATTTTATCAGAAGTAGACGCAGCCGCAATCTGACGGGCGCATAACTCCACCCATTTTAAATCAGCAGCTTGTCCTTTTCCTTCTCCATAGGTTTTGGTTGGTGTATTCACAGATATAAAAACCATATCGGCTTCTTCAATGGCTTTATTGACATCTGTAGAGAAAAATAAATTTCTGCCACGAGCTTCAGCTACCACTTTATCCAAACCCGGTTCATATACTGGTAATAAATCCAAATCTTCTCCATTCCAAGCATCGATTCTTGCTTGGTTGATATCAACAACGGTTACTTTGATATCCGGACACTTTTGGGCGATTACCGCCATGGTTGGGCCTCCAACATAACCAGCCCCAATACAACAGATTTTAGAAACTTTCATAAAACTTTAACTACGTGTAATGATTTGTGAGTGAAAATAATAAAACGTTAAAATAAAGGAAATTATTTACTTTTTTGAAAAAGATAGATCAAACTTACCTGACTGTGTACAGAGAACAGATTTTGACCTCTTGGGAATTCAGGTGTGCTATCTGGGTGGAGTTGCCATTGGTAGTTCCTGCCATTTATAAATTGAAGTCGAGAGCTTAACAGGAGATTATCCCATTGTTTATCAAATAAGAGTCCAACACTAAGATCAATCCAAGGGCGGTGTTCGTTTTGTTGACCGAAGGCTCGGTTGAAGAAACCCTGATTATTCTCTAATCTTTCAAAGAGAACACCGAATTTATTAAAGTTTTCAACCAAAGCCACTTCGATAGTTTGGACATTAGAACCAGGGCCTAAACTAACCCCCAATGGTTGACCGAAGTTAGTAAATCCACGTTGGGTATCGTGCATGTGCCAAGAATGATAGCCCCTTAATCCAGGATATCTTACATATCTATTTACAGATTCTTGTTGATGTGTAATTTCTCCTCTCAACTGTAAATGTTTTTCATCGCTCAACGACACTAGCTTTTTAAACCCAAACAAATATGCCCGTGCATGTTCTGGGTTCAAAATAAATTCCCTCCAATTTAAAGCATGATCACGCCTGCCAAATTCAAAATATACTTCTGCATTAGCTTTAGGAACTACATACCTAGTAAAAATAGATACTTGCTGATCCCGGTCATTTGCATCAAACTCGACAGAATTACCATCAATAAAAAATCGCTCTTTTTGGAAAGCTTCAAATACAGGTAGCCAGTCATCAAAATTATTCCCCCTACTCTCATTGTAAACCTGAAAGGTCCTTCCAAAGCCAATATTCAAATTAGGTAACCATTTAGGTGAGTAAGAAACAAGCAAAGCATTTAAGTACCTCCAATCCGATGAAAGAGGTCTAAAAAAACGTTGATTCCAATCGTTATTTTGAGAGGGAAGTAAGTTACTACTCTCTAATCGACCAATTAACAGCTGCGTTTCAAAGTTACCAAGAAAAGTCTTTGCTGGTTTATGAGTATTTAGCGTTAGATGAGGAAAACCCCTTGCGTTATTTGAAAAAAGTAACGAGTTCCATTGACCAGGACCCCACCAAATATTCTGAGTAGAGGCACCAAATTCAAAAGCACCAAATCGAAATGCCAATTTTGATTGTCCCCACCAAAATTTAGAATATGTATCACTTCCAAATCTTTCTGGAAAATCTCCAAAATTCCAATCCCAAAAACGTAAAGACAAAAGGTTATCATTCCAGTTATTGGGAGAACCATTAAATGGATTATTTTGAGCTAAAATTAGTTCAGGCTGTAACTGAATTGATAAAAATTTATTTTTGAAAGCAACTCCCCCAGTTAGGTAATTTGCTAATCCAACATTAGGAATCATTCCATAAGGAGCAGGACCATAAGGTCTTTTACTATTGAAGAATGTAGTAGTTAAAACAGGGAGAAAAGTAAATCTCGAATTTCTTTGGAGAGAATAAGATAAACTATCGAAATTATAATTTATTGGTCTAAGTAGAAAGCCAGTATTATTTCCTCCTAATTGCAAAAGCTGATCTCTTCGCAGTTTTTCTTCTAAAACAGGATAACCTGAAGGAAGATTTTGAGAATAAGATGTAGAAATCCCAATAATTAAAACTAAAAAAATAAAGAATATTAATTTCATTTAATAAGTTTTTTTTCAAGATACCATGCAATAGTCTTTTGAATTCCTGACTCAAAATTTTCCTTGGCCTCCCATCCCAATTTCAGCTCTATTTTTGATGCATCTATAGCATACCTTTTGTCATGTCCTGCCCTATCCTCAACATAAGTAATTTGATCTTTGTAACTTCCTTTTTCTTTTGGATTAAGTTCATCTAAAATTTCACATATCTTGTTAGCAATATAATTATTATCCCTTTCATTCCTACCACCTATGTTGTAGACCTCACCAGTCATCCCTTTGTGGAAAACAAGATCAATTCCCTTACAATGATCCAGTACATACAACCAATCTCTGATGTTATTCCCATCACCATAAATGGGAATATAGTCCCCAGATAAGGCTTTTCTTATTATTGTAGGAATCAATTTTTCATCGTGTTGTTTCGGGCCATAATTATTAGAACAGTTGGTAATCACCGTATTCAACCCGTAAGTATGATGATAACTACGAACAATCATATCTGAAGATGCTTTACTCGCACTGTATGGGGAATTTGGTGCATATGGTGTTTCTTCAGAAAAAAGACCTGTTTCTCCAAGAGTTCCATAAACTTCATCAGTAGAAATATGATGAAACCTACATCCTTCATAGCCTTTTTTATACAAGAAAGGTTTTTCCATCCAGTGTTTAAAAGAAATATCTAACAAAACAAAAGTTCCATTGATATTGGTTTGGATAAATACGCCTGGATTTTTTATGGAATTATCTACATGAGATTCAGCAGCAAAATGTATAACCCCACAAAAATCAAATTTTTCAAATAGCTGCTGAACAAGATCTCTGTCATTTATGTCTCCATGAACAAAAGTATAGCGTTCATGATTTTCAACTTCTTGAAGATTTCCTAAATTTCCAGCGTAAGTCAATAAATCCAAATTGACCAAATGATAATCTTCATATTTTTCTAATAAGTAGGGAACAAAATTAGAACCTATAAATCCTGCACAGCCAGTAACTAAAATATATTTCATATTTAAATAATTTGAATTTCAATTGCTTAAGGGTGTCTCAAAGAACCTGTCTTGATATCCATGTGTAACGATTGTTCATTTATCAATTTTCTTATTCTAAATTTCTTAAACAATACTTCAATGTATCAATCCAATGTGGGACTTCCACTTGGAAATAGGACCTAGTATCTTCTTTTGAAAGTACCGAATATAATGGCCTTTTTGCAGGTGTAGGATATTGAGTGGAAGGAATAGAATTTATTTTACAGTCCAATTCTTTTATTGAACAAATCATTTTTGCCAAATCATACCAAGAACAGACACCTTCGTTAGTAAAATGAAAAATTTTTGTCCCACTCCACTTAATTTTATCAAGATTTTCTAAAATAAAAAGTGCCAAATCCCGCGCGTTGGTAGGCGAGCCTATCTGATCGTCTACAACATTTAAAGATTCCCTTTCTTTAGCAAGCCTTAAAATCGTTTTAACAAAGTTGCTACCAAAAGTGCTATAAACCCAAGCTGTTCGAATAATCACGGCATCTTTTAAACTTAATTCTAGAAGTTTTTCTTCCCCTAACCTTTTTGATTTTCCATATTCACTTTTGGGCAAACAAACATCTAATGGCTGGTAAGGTATATAATTCTCCCCATCAAAAACATAATCTGTGGAAATATGGATAAGTTTAACTTGGTACTTGTTTGCTATTTCCGCCAAATAACCTACTGCAATATTATTGATTTGATCTGCCAATTCGGGCTCTACTTCTGCTTTATCAACGGCGGTATAGGCAGCACAATTAATAATTACATTGATTTGATTCGATGAAACAAATGATTCAACATCTTCTTTCTTTGTAATATCTAGTTCCTCTATATCTAGAAAATGAAACTTATGAGGATATTTTTCTGAAATTTCCCTTAACTCAGAGCCCAATTGTCCTTTGGCCCCTGTAACCATAATGTTATACATACAAATCAGCTTTGAAGTCAAAACACTCAATATCAGATAGACTCGGTTGCTTACTATCTTTTATGGACAGCTTTAACGATTCCACCGGAATTCTCCAGTCTATACCTAAATTTTGATCATCAAAGGCAAGCCCTCTATCATGCTCTGGGCTATAATAATTATCAACTTTGTAGGAAAATATAGCAAACTCACTTAAAACCAAAAACCCATGAGCAAAACCTCTGGGTATAAATAATTGCTTTTTATTTTCTTCTGAAAGCTCTACAACAACATGCTTACCAAAAGTTGGAGAACCTCTTCTAATATCAACAGCTACATCCAAAACTTTCCCTTCAATAACCCTTACCAATTTGCTTTGTGCAAATGGAGGGAGCTGATAATGTAGCCCTCTCAAAACACCATAGGATGATTTTGATTCATTGTCTTGGCAAAAACTAACCCTAAAACCTAAAAAATCTTGAAACAAATCTTGTCTGAAAGTTTCTGAAAAATAGCCTCTCTCATCTCCAAAAACAGTAGGATGGCACACAATAACATCTGGTATTTTCTCTCTTGTAAATTTCATTGAATAATAAGGACTAAAATTATTATTGAATTAATGATGAGTCTGAAAAAACTTGAACATATGATGCACAAATTATTCCCCATGAATAGTTAGCGTGTGCTTGTTCAAACGTTTCCTTTTTCAAACGTTCTCTATCTATATTTTTAATATTTGCAAAGATCTCCAAAAGCTCACTTTTTGAATCAAAATAAAGAGCGGTATTAGCAGTAGTAGCCCTATTGTAATTAACTCCAAAAGCAATGATGGGTAATGATAAATACATAGCCTCAACCAATGATGGGTTTGTACCTCCCGCACTATGTCCATGTAAGTAATAAAAACAATTCGATCTAAATTGGTCAAGAATTTCTTGATTATAAATAGGGTCAATAAGCATTAAACCTTTTATATGTGCATACTTTTCCCTAAACTCTTTGCCATAATTACTCGATTGAAAGTTCCCAATAATCACATAAGGAAAATGCAGGTTTGCCTGCTCATAGGCTTGTACAATGAGATCGAGATTGTTTTCGGGTTCAATCCTACAAACTGTAAAAAAATATTGCTCTTTTTTTAGGTTATACTTTTCCCCTATAGAAAATACTGCTGACTTTTTTACATGATCTCCTCCATATGCAATCAAGGTTGATTCCTTTCCATACGCTACTTTGACATAGTTTTGAATATGTAAATTATCGGCTACTACAACATCCGAAAAATTCACTGCTAATTTTTCTGAGAATTTCAAAAACTTTTTAGCTAACCAATTCCATTTATCTCTTTTCCATTCCAGTCCATCAATGTTCACAATGATTCTCCCATTATATAAAGGTTTTATAAAAGGTAGAATTATTGTACCTGAAACTCCCAAAATCAATAGAAGATCATTGCTCCTGAAAGATTTTAATACAGAAACTACATCATAAAGGATGCTTGATGGACCATTTGCAGAAAAATTGATGTATTGTAAATTTGCGTTTTTATATTTTTGAAGCTTTTCTGAATAAGCTGAAGACTGACAAAAAACGGTAACCTCAAAATCCCACTCCAAATAATCCAATAGATTTTCAACCAACGTTTCAAATCCTCCATATTTCGATGGTACACCAACAGTACCAACAATGGCTATTTTTTTTTTCACCTAATCAATCTTTTAATATTATAATTTATCTTAAACCATATAACTTTTGATAAAGAAAAATTTAAATTCAAATCTTTTTTTAATTTAAACCAAGAAGTTACATAAAATGGAAAGTATTTAATTTTTGAAATTAAATAACCAAAGGTTACTTTGTAGGACCCTAATACATTTTGAGAGTGTTGCCTGTATTTTATTAAAGCTTCTGGGATAAATTTAATTTGCCCGTAATACGCAACTTTAATTGATATCCATTGATCGAAAAGAAAAAAATTTGTATTTATAGGAGTACAAACTTCTAAAGCACTTCTATTTAAAATTATTGTGTTACCTGTTACAACACTTTGCGCAACTAACTTTTCAAAAGAGCTTAAAATACTTGGATCATCTTTTCTCAGGTGCCAAAATGATTTGTGCATCAAATTTAAGTTTTCATCGACTATCAAAGAATCACAGCAAGCCATTAGTGGAACATTTACTTCCTTTTGTCCCTCCATTTTTTTAATTTCTATTAATGATTTTTCAATTTTATTTGGTAACCAATAATCATCTTGATCACAAAGCATGACGTAGGAAGCTGTCGACTTATCCATTAAAAATGAGAAATTTTTATTTACACCTAAACTAACGTCATTAAACTCATTATAAATAATAAGCTTATGACCTAAAATAGCTTTCCACTTAAGAATTATCTCCTTAGTTTTATCTTTAGATCCATCATCCCTTGTTAAAATTCTCCAATTTTGATATGACTGAGCATTTAAGGAAACAATTTGTTGGTCAATATACTTTTCACCATTGTAGGTGGGTAACAATATTTCAATCATATAGGTTTAAACTTCAAACTATCAGGGGTTATCTTTTTTAAAAATTTTGAAAACAAAGATAATATTAAAAAAACTAATAAGACAGAAATAACTAACGGGTTATATAAATATTCATTTACTCCTCCTGTTAAATTACTTTTATAGGAAAAAAAAACCAAAAGAGATAAGAAATGAGGGGTTTTTGGCAGTCTAATAAGCAATGTATGGAAAGATTTAATTACAAAACCTATATAGAGAGGCATAAAGATTATGCCAAAAACTCCAAAATTAGCGAATGACTCACCTATAAATAAAGTGTTGAAGACCCCTCCCATATCATTTTCAACCCAACTTGGATTTACGGTTTCAAGTACCAGTCTTGCAGATCTTTTAGATTGCTCACCAAGAGAAAGTTGATTTGAAATACTTCCTAATCCAATATGAGGGTAAACATCTGGAAATAGTTCAAAATGCTTATACAAAGAAGATACTTGTGAAATTAAAACTCTACCCGTAATTCCATCATTATATGAAAAGAATAAATCACTAATAGAATTCTTTTTCCCTGCAACCAAAAAGAACGTAGTTAAAGCTAATAATAATATTGATCCTAATTTAATCATACTTCGAACAGGAATGCTACCTTTAATGTAAACTATAAAGAATACATAACCAATGCCATAAAGAACTAAAGGGGATTTTGCAACATTATAAGTCAACATCAAACAGGTTATGATTAATAAAAATATATACCAAATCAAATCGCGAAAGCCCTTAGTTTTAAGGTAATAACCAAACGCTATATAGCTTAAAATTGGAAGAAGGTTTAAACCAACTATATTTTTTAAATATACATTACCTGGAAAATTTGAATCAATACTTGCTCTAAGTTGAAGAACTTCAATTTCATTTTTCAATTGAAAAGTTTTCAAAATTGGAATAAATCCTATGCTAAAAAACACATGAACAACAACAAAAAATGAAATTAGAGTGAGAAAATAAAGAGGTAATCTTATAAAACTATCTTTTGTTGAAATGTAGGTTTTTATCTCCTTACTATTATAAGCTTCAATTTCCTTTGAATTAAACTTAAAAATAAAATTTGATATCATCATTCCTAGTGGAAATGCAATCATTGTATAGGAAATGGATAACCAAACTATTAATCTTGTACCAAAGCCTCCAGTAACGGAATCTATAACTGTATTAAACTGAATTTCATTAAATACTAAAATGATGATTGAACCAATATATGAATAGAGAATTAAATCTACCCAAAATATAAAAGACACATAATTTATTTTATAAATACTTAAACTTCCTGATGATTTCAAAAAAAAATATGCGCTCAATCGCATTACTATAAATGAAGCAAATAAAAAAAAGAAACTTAACATACTTTATATAAATGACTTAAAAAAAGAAATCCTTTTTTTTTCAATAGTTTTAGTAGAAATATTTCTTAGCTGTTGATGAGTTACTACAGTATTCTGTCGTGATTCAATAAAATCTTTAACTTTTCGAATATCCATAAGTTGACTTTTCTTTAGTTGTAAAATAAATTCAACTTCCTTATTCAAGAAAGATGTATCATCATAACCTAGAATTACTGGAAAACCATATGCAAGATATTCCCTAACCTTAAGTGGACAAGCTTCATCCATTTTATTCCTAAACAAAGCTAAAGATCCAATACATATTTGACAATTACTTAAAATTTCTATGTATTTTTCTTTTTCAAGATATCCATGATAAAAAATATTGGATCTTGTCTTGCCTTCAATCCCAACAATATGAAAGTCATACTGCGGTAAACATTTAGACCAGCTTTCTATAAAATCTACTCCGTGCCATGGTTGATTTGGAGTACCAATAAAAAAAAGAGAAACCCTATCTCTAGGTATTTTTGTAATCTTTATTTTTCGAAATGAATCAAGGTTAATGCCATTTGGGACAACTTCCATTTTCTTTTTAAACTTTGAAAAAGTTTCATGTCTGGCGATTTCATTTGTTACAGTAACAAATCCTGATACTTTTTTTAACAAGATATTTCTACCTCCTAGATAACCAAGGTATCTTAACAATGATTTAATTGTTTTTTCTTTTTTTAACAATAAATTATATTCCTCTAGGTCAAGGCTATTAATTTCTGTTATTGACTTTCTATATTTAATTGCTTTAATCAAATTGATATTCCAAGAATCATATCGAAAATAAATTAAGTCCGGATTATAATCATCAACATCTTTTTGGAATTGATAATTAATAATAAACCTCATTTTAAAAAAATTCCCATATTCATATTGATTAGATTCCAAAATTGATGTACCAAACTTTGGCAAAAAACAAAAAATCTTTACTTCTACATCGCAATTTATCCATTCGTCTACTTGACCTTTTATTTTTTTTGTGACACCATCATTTTTTGTGATATCATGAAAAATTAAATACGCAATTCTCATAACTGGTTGATTAGACATTTAGATATAATTTCACCCGAATCTCCATTCCCATAATACTTTGTGTCAAATGTGTAATTGAGTTTTTTAACTTTTGAATATTGACTTAAAATCAAAGCTTTTCTTGCTCCTGAAAGAAAATTGACATTAGCTTTAACAAGTTCAACCCATTCGGTCTCGTCTCTAAGAGTTATACATGGCTTTTTCATAAAATATGCTTCTTTTTGAAGCCCTCCAGAATCAGTCATTACTAGAGATGAATTTTTCAACAAATAAAGCATCTCAAAATAACTTACTGGATCTGTTACAGATATATTATCAGAAACATCAATATTCAGATTCTTGGCTATCAATTTTGTTCTGGGGTGAAGGGGTAAAACAATTTGCTTTTCAGAAGAAATTTCATTTAAAGCCTCAAAAATATTCCTCAATCTTGAAGGATCGTCAGTATTCTCAGCTCTATGAAGCGTACATAAAATAAATTCATTGTTTAACTGGATATCTGGAGCTTTAGCTTTTGAAGAAAAAATACTTACCGCATCAAACATTACATCACCTACGTTTAAAATCTTAATTCCTTTTCCATTTTCCATTCCCTCTTTTTTAAGATTATGAACGGCCGTATCAGTAGGACAAAACAAATAATCGCTAATCTTATCAGTAAGAATACGATTGACTTCCTCAGGCATCCTCATATTAAAGCTTCTCAAGCCAGCTTCTACATGTGCAATCTTGATATGAAGTTTCTTTGCAGCAAGGGCTCCTGCTATTGTGGAATTAGTGTCACCATATACCAAAACAACGTCTGGATTCTCTTTTAAACAAACATCCTCAATACCTTCAAGCATTCTTCCAGTCATTGCCCCATGTGATAAGCCTCCAAGATTTAAGTTGTATTGAGGTTTTGGGATTCCCATTTCATCAAAGAAGATATCGGACATATCCTTATCGTAGTGCTGGCCAGTATGAAGAATTAATTCATTTATTTCTTCAAACTTTTTAAAAGCAAAGCTAACTGCCGCAGCTTTAATAAATTGAGGCCGTGCGCCAACAATGGTTAGTATTTTCATAATATCGAATTAGTAAACTTTTGCAAGTCTTGCAGAGATAAGAAGATGTACAGTGTAATATATGATGTAAATAAAAGAAATAGCTTTAACAACTTCAAAATGGGTAAAACCCATCAAAAAAACACCAAAAATAGATATAGACAAAATAACCATGGTAATTAAATTAATAATTTGTTTCTCTGCTATATAAATCATAAAGCTCAAGGGATTAGCAATGAACCTAATTGCTAATGCTGGAGTTAAAATTTTTGCATAAAGACCAGCGGTCTCCCAATCACTTCCGAAAAAAAATAAAAATAAATCTTCAATAAAAATATAAATAACAGCTGTTGGAAAAATAGAAATAAAGAAAAGCCATTTAAATGTTCTCATAAAAATAAACTTTGCATTCCCCAATTCTCTAAATGATTTAGAAGCTTCTTCCTTAAACACATCCAAAACAGAAGATGATATCAATGTGATAGGTGCCTGTAGTACCCTTTGAGTCAAGTAAAAAAATCCAGAAAATGTAGCCCCAAAGAATGTGGTGAATAGAATATTTGGAGCATACATGGAGGCACTGTTCAATAATGCTGTTGAAACATCATATTTTGGAAAGTTTATATATCTACCAGCTATCTTTTGAAAATTATGTTTGCTTAAATAACTAAAAAAATCTGGAACAATTTTCAAAAAGTTTTTCGCTAATAAAAAAGTAGTCACAAATTGGCCAAAAATTGTTCCAAACAATAATCCAAAGCCATTGATATTAATATATCCAAGAGGAACTTGAGTAAATCCAGTTGAAGTGTTTTGAAGCACCCTATTTTTAGCGAGTTGCTTGAAATCCTTTTTTCTGTTGAACCAATAATTCAAGGATTGGTAAAAACCTGTTAAAAAAATAGTGATAGGAAGAAAAAATAGCCAACTATAAAGCTCTCCATTTCCAAGCATTAATGCTATTAATTCTCCAAAAAATAGCACGATCAATAATACTACAACGCTAACTATCAAAGAAATCAAAGAAGATAACCCAACGATTTGAAGTGCATCCTCATCATCTTCAGGTAACATAATAGCTAATTCATATCTACCAGTTGCCACAACTCCTAGAATTGTAGCAAGTCCTACATATAAAGCATAAAGCCCAAATTCTTGAGGAGAATAAATCCTTGTGAGTATTGGACTCAGTGCAATAGGAATAGCTTGAGCAATACTCGTTCCTGTCATCAGTGTGATTACATTTTTCACAAACTGATTTTTAGGAATCATTTTACGAAACATCAGCAAAAAATATAGGATATAAACCTTTTGATAAAGCTATATACAACCTATCAAATACTAAATGGATGTTTCGCTAGTTCACCTGCAGCCAATGGATGGAAATCCCCTTTTAATCCAACCGTTTCCATATGTCTTATATCATGAACGATTTCAATTGAGTTTCTAGCTTCGTCTAATCCAAATCCATGACCATCTAAAATATGTTGGTAACTGTGCGTATGAAGTTCTGTGAAACCATCACTAAATTCGATTTCTTGTCCCTCCATAGTCAAAGAGCGATAAGTTCTTCCACCCTTGGCTTTAACATAATCAGGCAATGTATCTGCATTTATACTTAAAAACCACCTTACTCTGGCTTTTTCCAACTCGAAATATCCTGCAGCCCTGTCATGAGTATTGATATGGACAATATTCTTTTTTACGTCACCAAAAATCCAGGTCAGCATATCATAAAAATGCACTCCAATATTTGTTGCTATTCCGCCGGACTTAGATACATCACCTTTCCAGGATGTATAATACCAATGTCCCCTGCTCGTAATATATGCCAAGTCAATATCATAAACTTTACCTTTAGGCCCTTCTTCAATTTTCTTTTTCAAGGCGATAATAGAAGGATGAAGCCTTAACTGAAGTATATTAAAAACCTTTTTCCCATGTTCATTTTCCACTTCCTTCAATGCATCAATATTCCATGGATTCAAAACCAAGGGCTTTTCACAAATCACATCAGCACCAACTCTCAAACCAAATCTGATATGGGCATCATGTAAATAGTTTGGAGAGCAAATACTAACATAATCAATTTTATGTTGAAGCCTTTTTAATTTTTCTATATGCCTGTCAAACCTCTCAAATTCAACAAAAAAATCAGCGTCAGGAAAATGACTGTCCATTACGCCAACCGAATCAAACTTATCATAAGCAGCTAAAAGGGTGTTACCTGTATCTTTAATAGCCTTCATATGTCTTGGTGCTATATATCCACCTGCTCCAATCAATGCAAAATTTTTCATCTTATTGTATTTTTGTTACCTGATTATTTTTTAACAAATATTTTTCACCACTTTCCTGACAAATAGCAATTCCATCTTCATTGAAACTTAGTTTGTGACCATATTCGCTCATCCATCCTATTTGTTTGGAAGGATTTCCTACAACCAATGCATAATCAGGAATATTTTTCGTTACTACTGCACCAGCTCCAATAAAAGCGAATTTTCCAATATCATGCCCACATACAATTGTAGCATTAGCGCCGATTGAAGCTCCTTTTCCTACATGCGTCTTCAAATATTCTGCTCTTCTGTTTACTGCTGATCTTGGATTGATAACGTTAGTGAAGACCATGGAAGGACCTAAAAAAACATCATCATCACAAGTAACCCCTGTGTAAATAGATACATTATTTTGGACTTTGACGTTATTCCCTAAAACAACCTCTGGAGATACCACTACATTTTGTCCTAAGTTACAATTCTTCCCAATTTTACAATTGGGCATGATATGAGAGAAATGCCAAATTTTGGTTCCCTCTCCTATTTCACAACCTTCATCAATGACCGCTGTTTCGTGTGCAAAAAAACCTTTCATTTAAAATAACTTAAAATTTGCTGAATAATATAATCCTGCATCTCTGATTTCATTTCCGTATGAATAGGAAATGAAATTACCTGTTTGCATAGCCTTTCTGATACTGGAAACTGTCCCTCCTTTCCACCATACTCTAGATATGCTTTTTGTAAATGTAAAGGCATTGGATAATAAACCATAGAAGGAATCCCTTTATTCCCCAAATAAGATATAAAATCATCCCTATCTACGCTTTCATGAAGTTTAACGGTGTATTGATGAAAGACATGTGTGGAATTTTCTACCCTAGCGGGAATGTTTATTTTGGGATGATCCGCAAAGGCTGAATCATACTTATCTGCTATTCTATTTCTTGCTTCTGAATATTTATCCAGATATTTAAGTTTTACACTTAAAATACCTGCCTGCAAAGTATCTAACCTTGAATTCACTCCAATCGAATCATGATAGTACTTCCTTTTTTGACCATGATTGGCAATCATTTGAACTTTATTAGCTAAATCTTGGTCATTTGTAAAAATAGCCCCTCCATCCCCATAGCAACCTAAGTTTTTTGATGGGAAAAAGGATGTTGTACCTATATCCCCCATCGTACCTGCCTGCATTTTTCTTCCATCTGAAAAAGTATATATAGCACCTATAGCCTGTGCAGTATCTTCAATTACTTTCAAGTCATAGAGATTTGCTACCCTTAAAATTTCTTCCATATTGGAACATTGCCCATAAAGATGAACGGTCACAATTCCAACAGTCTTATCGGAGATTTTGGATTCTAATTGATTGACATCTAACTCGAACGTATCTTCGGTTACATCTATAAAAATCGGTATTAGCCCCAGTAATGCAATTACTTCAACAGTAGCGACATAAGTAAAAGCAGGAACAATCACTTCATCACCTGGTTTAAAATTTAAAGCCATCATAGCAATTTGGAGGGCGTCCGTCCCATTTGCACAAGGAATTACATACCCTGCTCGTGTATACGCTCTTAATTCTGAAGCAAATTTTTTTACTTGAGGACCATTAATAAATGTAGTTTGGTCTAGAACATCTTGAATCGCAGAATCAATCTCTTGCTTGATGTTAAGATACTGGGTCTTTAAATCGACCATTTGAATATTTTCCATATTAATTATAACCTAGCGTCTACAGATTCTTTTGGCAAAATAGATTTTACATCAAATATTACCTGATCATTAGATTTTTTCAAATGCCAGTTTTTAAATTCCTGATGGGCAACGGCAAGGATAACTGCAGAATACTGACTAATTTTCTCTTTAGTATCGCCATTGATTATGTTAATTCCATATTCATGCATCACTTCAGCAGGATCTGCCCATGGATCATAGATATCTACATCCATATCGAAAGATTTGAGTTCATGATATATATCAATCACACGTGTATTTCTAACATCTGGGCAGTCTTCTTTGAAGGTAAAACCTAAAATCAATACTTTAGCGTCAATTACTTTAAGGTCTTTACGCATCATAAGTTTAATGGTCTCCGTAGCGACATGCTTACCCATAGAATCATTCAATCTTCTACCCGCCAAAATAATCTCAGGGTGATAACCTACTTCTTGGGCCTTCTGGGCGAGATAAAAAGGATCAACTCCGATGCAATGACCACCTACCAATCCTGGTTTGAAAGGAAGGAAATTCCATTTGGTCCTTGCAGCTGCTAGGACTTCTTGGGTATCTATAGACAATAAATTGAAAATCTTAGAAAGTTCGTTAACAAAAGCAATATTAATATCTCTTTGTGAGTTTTCAATTACTTTGGCAGCCTCAGCTACTTTTATCGAAGAAGCCTTATGTGTACCTGCTGTGATCACTGATTTATACAAATCATCCACATAATCTGCCACCTCAGGTGTAGAACCAGAAGTAACTTTAAGAATTTTGGTTATTGTATGTTCTTTATCGCCTGGGTTGATTCTTTCAGGTGAATATCCAGCAAAAAAGTCCACATTGAATTTCAATCCAGAAACCTGCTCTATAACAGGAACACATTCTTCTTCTGTTACACCTGGATATACGGTGGATTCATAAATAACCACATCCCCCTTTTTCAAGATTCTTCCAATAGCCTCAGAAGCTTTCAACATAGGTGTTAGGATAGGTCTATTATGTTTGTCAGTAGGTGTAGGTACCGTTACAACATAAATATTACATGAAGAAATCGGTAATATTGCATCCGTGATTTGAAGGCCTTTTTCTTTTTCATCTAATTCTATAGGAGTTTTAACCAAAACTTTTTGAAGATCTTTATCTTCGACTTCCAAAGTTCGGTCATACCCCTTCTGCAATTCATCTACCCTTTTGGGGTCAATATCGTATCCTATTGTCTTATATTTTTCAGCAAAAGCTACTGCCAAAGGGAGGCCAACATAACCTAGGCCTATGATGGCTATTTTTGATTCTTGAAAAGGTTTAAGCATACTTTTAATTAAAGTGTATTTTAAATTAATAAGTTAAACTATTAATATGAACTCCATTGTTCTTTTACTCCCTTAAAAAATTCCAACCCAAATACATACCCAATCGAAATGATAAAACCTAAAATTGTAAAAATTACAAGTATCAAAGGCCTCTTTGGTGCCGACTTCTCCACGGGCACCGTTACTGGCTGTATTACAGAAAAAACAGGGGTATCTTTTGCCACCTGAATCCTGGCTTGTTCTAGTTGTTTGGCCAATTCAGTATAAATATTAAAAGCAAAATTATATTCTGCCTCCAAACGCTGTTGTTGATTCAACACTGCAGCAGATGCAATATTTTGATTCCGATCTCTGAAGTTGGCTAATTTTGCCTGAATATCTTCAAATTCTTTTTTCTTCTCATCAAAGCGCTCTTGGGTAAATTTTAATTGCTCTTGCGCATTCGAGATTTTGTATGCAATCACCTGTTGCTGCAATAAATCTTGTGCAAAACGAGCTAGTTGAGCCGCCATCACAGGTTCAGGCATCACGAAAGACAAGGAAACAAAGCCCTCTTTTTCATTGGGACTTACGGAAATCTGACTTTCCAGTCGCTTGAAATGTTCAAACTCTTCTTGGGAAACACGAATTAGTTGATCATTTTCATCTTTGAGAACAGGCTCTGAATCTCCTCTCAAACTACTCAGAATAACTCCAGGTAAACTGAGTGTATATTTCTTTACATTGCCTAATAATCCTGGATTATAAATAGAATCGTAAAATTCTCTATAGGTGACCGGCTGATTTAACCCCTCTACTGTAAGTGGTGCGTTTAGGATGGCCATCCTAAAATTGACAGATGAAACAATTTTTGGGTATAAACTTGGAGGAATTTCCGAACCTCCTCCCATACCTCCTAAATTAATACCAGCTAAGGAAGCTAATCCCCCCAAAGATCCGCCAGCTCTATTAGGTTCAGACACTTGGGGAACAAAGACTGAATTCGCTGTAAACTCTTTTGGAGAAAGAATGGCAATAAGCAATCCAAGTACTATAAAAACACTTGTGATAGTAATGATCAATTTGCGCTTGATCCAAATGGTTTTCGCTAATGCCAATAAATCAATTTCGTCTTCTTGCACGCTTGATTGATTAATTGATGGTTGATTTTCTGTCATTTAACTCAGGGAAAAGGGGAAAGGGAAAAGGGAAAAGGTTTTTACTGGGTTAAATTATTGAGTAAAAGCGCTAATGTGGCAAGGGAAGTTCCAATACCTAGCCAAGCCTGTGCTGACATAGATTCACGTTCAGGCTTTCTAGGAACTATAATCTCCGCACCCGGTTCAATAGCTGGGTAGTTGTTAATGAAAAAAAACTTTCTCGTCCGCTGTACATCCCCATTGGCATACACCACATATGATCGCCCTCTTCTAGATTTTTCTGTAAACCCTCCTGCTCTGGAAATATATTGTTTGAAACCAGCATCTTCTCGGTAACGTGCAGTTGTGGGAAATAATACTTCTCCCCTCATACGAACTGTTTGTAATTCCTTAGGAATAGATATTACATCCCCTTCCTGTAAAATCAAATCATTGGGTCCACCAGGATTATTTAAAATGGCAATCAAATTAATCCCCACCATTTCTTTGGTTTTCACTTCGATCCTTCCAATATTTTCATCCATTTCCGCGAGCCCTTCCAAGGTTTCTTGACGAAAATCATCTGCCATTAAACCACCACGCTTATCCGCTTGATCTCCTCCTCTTTCGCTGATTTTCCGATCTATCCTTGATAATAAAATTTTTTCCGACTCAGTATTATCTTGTTGGTTTCTTAAGGCATTGTTTTTAACCTGAGATAAGCTCTGAACTTTCATTTCATTTTCACTTGGAGCATCATAAAACTCATTTCTTCGGATCAAGGTCGCACCTTTCGCATAAGCAAATTGATTCAATCCCCCAGCTCTCTGAAGAACATCAGAAATACGTTCATTGGCATTTGACAGCGCATACTCACCGGGATAGTAAACCTCTCCTTCTACCCTTACCAATTTTTCCCGCTGAAAGCCAGGACTTCTACGGACAATTACATGATCAAAGGGAGTTAAAATCAGATCTTTTCCTTCTCCACTGATTTTTAAATCTTTATCAATATCAATCCGAATAATCTCTGCTAATTTTCCCGAAATGTCATTTTTTACCCTGCGTGCGATCTCCAACTGAGAAGCCGTTGCCGACTCTTTAAAACCACCTGCCTTTAGGACAAGATCGGAAACACTCATATTTTCACCAAAAGCAAAAGCCCCCGGCCTGTTGACTTCACCTGAAATCTTCACATAGTACTCCTCCCGTAGATCATAAATGCTCGGAATATTCAAAACATCTTCTCTTCGTAGCTGCACATCCGCTTCTTCTCCCCTGACGATTGCCCCAATATCCAAAGCAACAATCTCCAAAGAAAAATCTGGACGGGTGCGATACAAAGTAGCTCTATTCAAAAAAGCATCTTCTCTCAAACCTTCTGCCTTTCTGATCAGTTCATTGATTCCCATCCCTTCTTGCAAAGCAAAAGTTCCAGGTCTTAATAAAGCTCCTGTAATTTGAACCCTGTTTTCAAACCTGTCTAGAATTTCTCCTAATCTGAACACATCTCCGTCTTGTGGATAAAAAGTCCCAAATTTTGAGGAATCAATATCTTCTACACGCATTTCACTACCGGTTTTTCTAGAAACCGTCACACGCTCTCTATACGCGTTGCTAGTAAAGCCCCCTGCAAACACTATTACATCATCAAATGTCTCTCCAGACTTTACTTCAAACAAACCTTCCCTTCTAACTGGACCTTCAATTTCGACTCTAGATCTAACTGGAGGAACAATAATTACATCGTTATCCCGTAAATTAACTGATGAGGTAAATTCACCTTTCACCAAGAATTCGTAGACATCAATTTCTTGTAAAAGTTTATTGTCTCTATAAATTTGAATATGCCTAAATGATCCATTTTCATTTGGTCCACCTGCTGCAAATAAAGCATTAAATGGTGAAGCAAATGAAGGTAAGGTATAGGTTCCAGGCCTATTTAACTCACCAACCATCGCAATTGAAACGGTCCGAATATTCCCAAGCCTTACGTCTAAAAAAGTGCTGGGACTTCCACCTTGTAATCCTGCATATATTTTCGCTAGAGAAGTTTTAATTCGAGCTGTAGCTGCTGAAACTGTTGATCCGCCGACTTGAATCGGTCCTACATTTGGAATAAAAATTCGCCCATCAGGATTAACTACTACATCATAAGCTTGTTGGGAAGCTCCATACACATCAATCAACAATTGATCGCCAGCTCCCAAGGTGTAACCCTGCGGAGTTGGAATATTCAAACTTGGATTGAAATTTAAGTTCTTATTATGAAATAACGTATAACCAAAAATCTTTTTTTGAGTGGGTGTCAAATCATAGTAGGGATCAGATTTTCTCAAGGAGTCAAAAATCTCATTTTGATTTCGCATTCCACTAACCTCACGCAATTGTGAACCTCTTTCTTGCCCTCCTTGCTGCGAACTACCTCCACCACTCCTAAGAGAAGAAACTCGTTGCCTCAACTTTGCAATCTCTGCTGCTGGCATTCCACGCTCAGCAGCCAAACTGTAAACTTGCTGTTCATTCATCCCTTGTGCCTCCGCCCGCTTGATCAATTGCTCTAGCTGTGCATCTGACAAATTATCGACCTTCACATTCTGAATATCGGACAAGGATTGCGCTAACACTGCAAAATGAATTGTAGAAAGAATTATAACAAAAAGGATTTTTTTCATGAGGAAAATGAAATTGTAACTACTAAATCAAACCATGGATTTTAACCACGAATTACTCTAATTTCACAAATATTTAAATAAATTTTAACTCGCGGAGCTCGCAATAACCACAAATAGAAATTTTAGAACAAACCACGAATTACGCGAATTACACTAACTTTATTTTGAAATTTGGCTCGCGGGGCTCGCAATTACACGAAGTGTTAGCTATCACTTTTTGGGTCTAGAATTATTCTTTCCCAAAAGCTTCTTGATACACACTCTCCACAAATCCACCTCCCAACTCTTTATGAACAATCATAGCCGCCCCAACAATATCATAGGTTTCCTTCTTAAAAATCATTTAGATCACACTTTAAAAATAGAAAGCAATTTTTTTGTGAAATTCGCGCAATTCGCGGTTTTTAAATTTGTGGTTACAGCTTCGCCCTCTCAGTCACATTTCCTTGTGCTTAGCGGGCTAAAATTGACACAGACTATTTTTTAAGAAATAGCCTTATTTTTTATAAATCACCAATGAATCCTGTTCTTCGCAGATAGATTCATTGACATGGAAATTCACTTCTTTCCCTATCAGTTCTTTTAAACGAACAGTCAAACGGTCCAAGTATTCTTCAGAAACATTCGAACCTTTGATCACTACCTCCAAATTACCAGAATCCAAGCCTCTCGAGTAATCACCTAACAAGGTGATTTCTTCTACTTCTCCCATACGATCAAGTACGGTATCTACCAGCTTATCAAAGCCAAGATACTTTCTTGTCAAGTCCTTTAAACTCTCGAAATAAGGATGATTGTAATTTGCTTGATAGTCGATTTTATTTTTATCATTTACCTTCAACAGTAAGCCTGCTTCCGATAGATGATTTAATTCTTTTCGTATAGCATTGGTAGATTCTCCAAATTCTTCCGCCAACCCCCTTAAATGCGCAACATTGCGGGGATTACTAAAAAACTTGACCAAAAGTTTTAATCGCGTCTTGGATGTAATTAAAGAATCTAACATGCGTGCTGTAAAAACCGTGCAACAAAAGTACTCACCCTTTTGTGTTTACAAAAAGTTTTTTCAACTTTTTTTCATCCATTGTGACTACCGTTTATTCAATGAACAAAGAAAAAATTGCAGATTTTCAGCATAAACAGATCGATCAATTGTTTGAAATACATATTTCTGTAAGAAAGTCGTTTTTAAAATTGATGGGGAAAAATAAAATATTTTTTCTTTTTAGGGATGAAGTTTAAGGGAAAAAGTACTAGGGGAAAGGTTAAAGGGGATTCTTTATTCAACCACGAATTACACAAATTCCACAAATGCCAACTGGAATTAAGCCTCGCAGGGCTCGCAATTAACACAAAGTGGCCTAAAATAAATTATTCGTGTTTATTAGTGCATTAGTGGCAGATGAAGGGAAAAGGTGTTGGGGGAAAGGTTAAAGGGAAGTCTTCCCTTCAACTTCAAAGGAGTGACTAAAATTATTTCTACATTATTTCAACTTTATTTCTACCTTATTTCAATAGAACGACAAGTATCTTTTCTACCAGCGATCTGTCTTTGTCACTAATTTCTCAATTCTCGCATCTCGCTTCTCGCTTCTATATTTACCACGAATTTAGCGAATTACACAAATACCTACCGGAATTAAGCCTCGCGGAGCTCGCAATTAACACGAAAGGGCCATAGTAAGTTATTAGTGTTTATTGGTGCATTAGTGGCAGATGGAGGTAAAAGGTGTTGGGGGAAAGGTTAAAGGGAAGTCTTCCCTTCAACTTCAAAGGAGTGACTAAAATTATTCCTACATTATTTCAACTTTATTTCTACCATATTTCAAAAGAACGACAATTATCTTTTCTACCAGTGATCTGTCTTTGTCACTAATTTCTCAATTCTCGATTCCTGCTTGCAGCAGGCAAGTCTCGCTTCTATATTAACCACGAATTTAGCGAATTACACAAATACCTACTGGAACTAAGCCTCGCAGGGCTCGCAATTAACACAAAGTGGCCCAAAATAAATTATTCGTGTTTATTTGTGCATTAGTGGCAGATGGAGGTAAAAGGTGTTGGGGGAAAGGTTAAAGGGAAGTCTTCCCTTCAACTTCAAAGGAGTGACTAAAATTATTTCTACCTTATTTCAACTTTATTTCTATCTTATTTCAATAGAACGACAAGTATCTTTTCTACCAGCGATCTGTCTTTGTCACTAATTTCTCAATTCTCGCATCTCGCTTCTCGCTTCTATATTTACCACGAATTACGCGAATTACACAAATACCTACTGGAATTAAGCCTCGCAGGGCTCGCAATTAACACAAAATGGCCTAAAATAAATTATTCGTGTTTATTAGTGCATTAGTGGCAGATGAAGGGAAAGGTGTTGGGGGAAAGGTTAAAGGGGATTCTCCTTCCAACTTTAAATTGTGGGTTGGAAATTATTTCTACCTTATTTCAACTTTATTTCCACCTTATTTCAAAAGAACAATAATTATCTTTTCTACTAGCAATCTATCTTATCTCTTGTTTCTTATCTCTTGTTTCTTGTCTCTTGTTTCTTGTTTCTTGAACTCAGTTGGTGCACATGTCTAACCTTATCGAAAGACTCCCTTCTTAAACCCCATAATATCCTTCCCGCTTGTTTCGAAACACACTCTTCAAAGTAGTGCCGGTAAGGCCTGAAAATCCTCCTAGCAAAAACCCTATCAGAAAAGTGGCCACAAACAATAGGTTTTCATTCCCAATCCCCATCAATTCTGCCATCTGCTGTGGAAGATGGGTAGCAGTGGATACTGTAATCACAAAGGCTTTTATTAACCAAGCCAAACCAAAGCCCAAAGCCGTGGCAAAGAAAGAAACTACATGATTGTCAACAAGTAGCATGGCAGCAATACCTACCGATATCATCGCTATCCAAAAGGAAAAGAACCCTCCTAAAAAATAAACAATCAAGAACGCAACGATCAATTGAGTGAAAAACTTTATCATCTTAATTAGTAAATTTAGTAGTGAATAATACACCTGCCTGTTGGTTGCGGCTACGAAGATCGAAGTTCACATACGCCCCATTCGCCCAAGTCTTAAGGAAATGATCGTAGAACCTACTTCCCGGATTACCTGATTGACCGCCGGGATAGATTCCAAAGGCCTTGATTTCATCGCCCATTTCCACGACCATACGCCAACTGGCACCATGTCGGGAACCTGTTGCATTTAAAATCCCCGCACCGCCACCGGTATAAACATTTGTTCGGCTGAAAGTTTTGAAATTAGGCACCAAGTGCTGTATCGTTGTATTCTTGTAAGTAGCCCAAGTATAATCCTCGTTTTCTTCTTCCCAAGTTTTCATAAATTCTACCATGGCTTCGAAAGATTCTTTCACCAAATCCTGAGCTTGTTCTTTTTGGGAAGTATTAGGTTTATCAAAAAACTCACTTCCCGGTTCTTCAGCCAATAATAAGGTAGTTTGATACTTATTAGGCAAAAGAATGGGCTTCCCTTCTACTTTCCACTTATCCCAAATCAACTCATACAATTTATCCCACCATACCTGAAACAAGGTTGGTTCGGGTTGATTGGGATGAGTAAAATAATTCCACTCCGCCAATTGTGCAAAATATTTAGATTCAGCAGAATCAGCATTTCCTAATTCATCAAAACCCAGTAAATTCAACATGACAGGCAATGCCTCCGCAGCATGCAGGTGGAAGTTATCAAATTGAAGCTTTTGCATATCTTCAATGGTAATGGAATTCATCTCTTCCAACCGAGTATTCAAACGCCTATTCCGATAATGCTCATAACTCCCATCAAAAACAAAATAGGGATAAGAAGGGTCAACTGGGTGCTGATTGGCAGAAGAAACAAATCCTCTCTTCGGATTCAAGGTAGCTGGATTATGTTCGTTGGGAATAAATCCTTGCCACTCGTAGGCTGGATCATTTCCATCCATTAAAAATTTTCCCTGATCTTTCCATTTCAAAGGGAATCTCCCCTGAACTTTCATGGCGATATCTCCGGATTTAGATGCAAATACGAAGTTTTGCGCCGGAGAGGTATAATGATTCAGAGCTGAGATATAGTCTGCATGGTTCTTGGCCCGATTCAATTCAAGAAATGTGCGCTGCTCATTGGACTCCATATGGGCAGTCCATCGCAAGGCATAATTCACATCATCACGCTCACCTCGAAAGCTTCTGTCAAATACAATGGGCCCATGATGCGTATATACAATGGTATCTATATAATCTTCCTTGCCTTTGATCTTGAAAGTCTCTATTCGGAAGGTACTTTGCATATAGCGGTCGTTGTACAAGTACTCTGCGCGATTTTCATCTTTAAACGTGATCTTGTACCAGTCTCTAGTATCACGAGTAGCATTGGTCACACCCCACGCAATATGTTCGTTGAAACCAGAAATAATCCCCAAAGCCCCAGGTAAACTGGCTCCCTTTACGGTATGAGTTGGAGTAGATAACTGCAAGGAGTACCAAATGGAAGGCAGATTCATACTTAAGTGTGGATCATTGGCCAAAATAGGAGCTCCAGAAGCAGTTTTAGAGCCATGCACAGCCCAATTGTTGCTTCCTGTACCTTCTTCCGGCTGTACTAAATTTTCAAAATTAACCGACTCATTGAGAAACTGAATTGTGGCGGGTTTTTCAACAGGAATTGGGGTAAAATCCCAAACTTTAGTTGCCTCGATAATCGGATCATTGTCACGGGGAAAATCCGGATAAAATTTTCCCAATACGGTCATGCCCAACATATTTCGCAGGTTGGTAAACTCCAAATCACGATCACCAACCAGCATATCAGCCATGTATTTCAATAACAACATGGACTTATAAGCAGACCACGGCTCTGGACGGTAATTCAATATCTTATATTCAAGGGGCAAACGGGCAAGGGAAAGTTGCTCGATGTACTGATTGACTCCATCTGCGTAGGCCTCCACTAAGCGGATGGTCTCCGGCTCATTTTTTTCTAAATACTGCATCGCCACTTCGGCAGCGTATGGCAAACCTTTTCGGCGGGCCATTCGATCTAAATCCAAGGCAATATCCCCTACAATTTCAGAAATGCGGCCAGAAGCTGCCATGGTTTGGAATTCCATTTGCCATAAGCGGTGCTGGGCAGTTACATATCCCTGAACTCTATACAAGTCCTCATCATTTTCTGCAAAAATATGCGGGACTAAATGTTCATCGTAGACAACTTCAACTGCACCTGTCAGATTATTTAAGTTGATTTCTTTCTTGGCCAAATCATCCTCACTGTAGGCATGTTGCCAAAAACCATGATGAGGGTCTAACAAAATACCCAAAGGGGGAATACTCTTGATTGAAATGGACAATACAACTCCTAGGGAAGCTGTGATGATGATTGTTAATAGAAAGCCTAAATAGCGCATAGATAGATTAAACAGGATTTAGGGTTAGGGCGAATGCAAACAAATATAGTTCTAAACAGCAATACAATTGCAAAAAACCTTAAAAAAATTTGGACCTTTTCAAGAAGCACTTGCACAAGAATTCTTTCAACAGCAGGAGTTAGCTTCAACTATTAAAAAAAAACCTGTCAAGCTTCAGCCTAACAGGTCTTAGATACCTTGATTGTCTGTTTATTTTTACTGCATTACTATTGGTAATCTTAAACGCTCCCACTTGACCACTAATCCAGGGGCTTCGATAGCAATGCTTAACTGCTCTTGGCTTTCTTCCATCCATTCCGGAGTGGACTCCACGCGCAAGACATCATTTACATCTTTGTACTGAAAATGTCCATGTTCCAAATCCCACTCGGAATTGAATATAACAGTCCATTTTCCAGAGGCTTTAGGAATGGTAAAAATTGAATATCTCCCAGCTGCTAAGGTTTCTCCCTCCACCGTGATATCCTGATCGATATCGATATAGGTGGATTCGTTGGCACCTGTTCTCCAAACTTCATTATATGGCACTAAATCTCCCCAAATTACACGACCTTTGACAGAAGGTGCACCGTACTGAACAAGTGCTTGTGCATTTCCAATTGTGCCTTCTATGGTTCGGAGTGGGCTGGCTCTTTGCTCGGTAGCTTTGACCTCTGTTTGTGAATCATCACCTGATTCTTCTGTTTCTGCTGCTTTTTCAGCACCACAGGAGAATAAAAGCATGGAAGAAGCAAAGATTGCTGTTAAGAATAGATTGATTTTTTTCATAGTTTCATGAATTTTATCCCCGAAGATAAATAAAAATCCTTTTGTCGTGAGCGTTAAGTTCGTATTTTTCAACGTTGATTCATTTAACTTTTAATCACTTATCATGAATTCATTCACAAGAAAAACTGTCTATTTTGCCTGTATCCTGATGCTTTCCTTGGGTTTTATAGCCTGCCAAACGGAAACCATACAAGAGGAGGCAATTATTGATAACCCCTTTGCAGGACCAAGTCCATGGCCTGAAATCCGAAAGCAACGGATTACTGAATTACTTCCTCAGGCCATGAAAGCCGCAGAAGTGGATGCTTGGGTTATCATCTGTAGAGAAAATAATAATGACCCCATCGCCAAACACATTGGCGGAGAAAATGCGGGCGGAACTGCCTTGTTTTTATTTTACCTGGATGGTGAAAGAGTAGTCTCAAAAGCCTTCTCTCCGGTTGGAGAAGCTACTGCTTTAGCCGAATTGGCCATTCATGATGAAGTTATCCCCGTAGATAGAGGAAGCTCTGCTATTAGCATGGGAGCTACTTACATGCAAGGCAAAAACTTTAATCGCATTGCCGTCAACAGTTCTTTCAACGAATTATTGGCAGATGGCCTAAGCTATACCCAAAGACAAACATTGGAAAGAGCACTGGGACCTCTGGCTTCCAAGTTAGTCTCCTCTGAAGAACTGATTTATGAATGGTTGGCAGTAAAACTTCCTGCTGAAATTGAGATCATGACCAAAGCTGCTGAATTGACTGCACAATGGCAGTTAGAAGCTTATGAACAAGTAATCCCAGGAACAACCACAGATGCTGACGTAGCCCGTTTCCTGAAAAAGAAAATGGAAATTTATGGAGTAAAAGATGGCTGGTCTCCAGATCAAAATCCAAGTGTGAATTCCGGTTACGACCGTGGGCACTCTCACGCCACAGATAAAGTCATCATGCCGGGAGATGTCATCCAAACCGATTTTGGTATTCGTGTATGGGATACTTGGGTTTCGGATATCCAACGTTTTGCCTATGTGTTGCGTGAAGGAGAAACTCAGGCACCCGATTCAGTTCAATTTTACTTTGAATCATCCATTGGAGGAGGTAAAGCTGCATTTGATGCGATGAAGCCTGGAGTATTGGGTTATCAAGTAGATAAAGCACAACGGGATTGGATGGCAGCAAGAGGCTCACTTCCTGTCATGTGGAGCACGGGTCACCCCGTTGGCTATGTAGCGCACGATATTGGCCCCAACCTTGGAGGAGGTTTATTGCCTGACCCAAGCACGAGACCAGCTTCTGTGAAACCTTTAAAAGAAGGGATGATTTTCGCGTTTGATGGTTTCCATGCATGGGATTTGCCTGATGGCTACACCAAAACCATGTCTGTAGAAGAAATGGCCGTTGTCACCAAAGATGGCGCACGTTACCTTATTGAACCTCAGACGGAACTGGTACTAATTAAATAAAAGCTTAGAAAGGATAAGGGAGGAAGGGGGAATAGGTGTTAAGCGCGCCAATCAATCATAATTTTAGTTCAGGATTTAACTTTTCCAAAGTTTGAAACTTTGGAAAAGTTTTCCCCTCCTACCAGCTAAGGCACCATTCATTGGGACCATGTTTAGTTACTTTTAAAAACTAATTACTGTAATTGTACCATAGCCTGTCCCGAGTATCGGGATACCAAGTACTATGTACTAAGTAAGGTTTCAGGTAGTAAAAATAAGAATCGTATTTCAATCAAAATCGAGCTGTGGACAGTTAGCTGTGGACCACTAATCAATGCTCATTTCTCCTCCAATGCCGGGGCTTAAAAGCCACGGCAATTGATTTGGTGGATTCCTTAAAAATTCAAACAAATTTTGTCTCAAAAATTCAAGTGAAGTCGTGGGTTAAAACCCTCAGACGACAGTCGCATACCATTTCTCACTCTTTGCTTCGACTACTCTCAGCACAGGCATTCAAAATTCCCTCCCACTGCTCACTATGCACTGTTCACTGCTCACTCCTCATCACTCCTCCAATGCCGGGGCTTAAAAGCCACGGCAATTGATGGGTGTATTCTTTAGAAGTTCGAAAAAATTTTGTTTCAAAAATTCAAATGAGGTCGTGGGTTAAAACCCACAGACGATAGTTGCACATCATTTTTCATTCTTTGCTTCGACTACGCTCAGCACAAGCATTCCTAATTTCTCATTCTTCATTCCTCATTCCAAACCACTGTTCACTGTTCACTCCCAAGCACCAACTCATCCCCTCTTAGAATTCCCACAACAGGGTACTGATTAAGGGTCAGACAAAAGTCTATATCCTCCTCGATTCCGTGGTTTTGGAGGCGTTTGGAGTGAGCTGCTTGACTGAGGAACAATTTGAGTCGGTGTTGATTGGATTCATAGAGACTTCGCATGGCGATTGTTGCATCGCAGCCAGTGTACATATAAGGAATCAAAGCCTGTGCTAGCGCACCGGCATAGAGGGAGTCTTCTAAATTGAACTTTCCTTTCCATCCAGCGCAAACGATTAATACATCTTCCTTTTGCTCTAACAAATAACTAGCGGTGGCCTCCAAGTTTATGAACGCACCAAGGATGATTTGATTAGCAAAGTTGGCTGTCTTTTCAATGGCAACCGTTCCATTGGTGGTGGTCATGGCAATTTTTTTCCCAGCATATTGACCCTGAGTGTAAGCCAAAGGAGAATTACCCAACTCAAATCCTGCCGCTGTCTGCCCATTTCGCTCCCCGGCTATCACATAGCCTTCCAAAGCTTTAATCCTGCAACTTTCTAAGTCCATCACTGGAAGAATACCCGTGACACCATTGGCGAGGGCGGCTACCATGGTTGAAGTTGCACGAAAGATGTCTACAATTACTACATTCTTTGCCGCTAATTCATGGAGAGACAAAAGCTCGGGACTCAAGCAAGTTTCAATAGTTGCCATGTATATATTGGAGGGATTAAGTGGATGAATAAACCCAATCGAATGGGATTTGAAAAAATAGGAACGGAAAACGAGGGCTTTTCCGTTCCATTCACTGACTAATTATTTTTTGTACAGTGGAAGTTTTTCCACGGTAGCAGGAATATGTTTATTTCGGATAGCGATAGCAATGCTGGTTCCGGGACTTGCATAAGCTACCTGTACGTAACCCAGGCCTATTCCAACTCCCATCGATGGAGATTGAGTTCCGGAAGTCACTTCTCCAATTACCTCTCCTGCCTCATTCACAATTGGATAATGTGCTCTAGGAATCCCACGCTCATTTAAGATAAAGCCGACCAATTTCTTCTCAACACCGGCTTCTTTTTGCTTTTTGAGGTTATCTGAGTTGATAAAATCTTTGGTAAACTTAGTAATCCAACCTAGACCTGCTTCTAATGGAGAAGTTTCATCGTTGATGTCATTACCATATAGGCAGTAGCCCATTTCCATTCTCAAGGTATCCCTTGCGCCCAAACCGATAGGTTTGATATCAAATGCCGCTCCCGCTTCAAAAATCGCCTTCCAAACGTGCTCAGCATCCTCGTTTTTAACATAAATTTCAAAGCCACCGGCACCTGTATATCCCGTTCCTGAAATGATTACATCTTGCACACCTGCAAACTCACCCACTGTGAAATGATAAAACTTCACATCAGATAAATTTACCGGAGTTAACGATTGAACAGCCTCAATAGCTTTTGGACCTTGTACAGCGAAAAGGGAAAGTTGGTCGGAGATATTCTCCAAATTGGCTCCCATGGTGTTGTGCTGATTGATCCATGCCCAATCTTTGTCAATATTGGAAGCATTCACCACCAACATGTATTTTTCATCTTCAAATTTGTACACAATCAAATCATCTACAATCCCCCCTTTATCATTAGGGAAGCAAGAATATTGTGCTTGACCGTTGACAAGTTTGGATGCATCATTGGAGGTGACTTTTTGGATCAATTCCAGCGCATGAGGTCCGGTAACCATAAATTCTCCCATGTGGGAAACATCAAAAACACCTACCCCTTCACGCACGGTTTTATGTTCCTCCATATCCGATGAATAACGCACAGGCATATTGTATCCGGCAAAAGGAACCATCTTGCCCCCCAATGCTACATGGAGGTCATTGAGCTGAATTTTCTTAATTGTATCTTCCATTCTTGGGTTTATTTCTTTTTTGGCAAATGTACACAATCAGCCCCATAGCTTCACTATGAAAGTAAATTGTGTTATTAGTAATTGGTCAATTGAAGGCAAAGATGAAAAAGGGTTTTATTTAGTTGATTAAGCATAAAAACTTTAGAAATTCAACTACTACTCGACCCAACATGAAATTTTTAAAATCAGAAAAAAAATTGGTTCAGGCCTCATACAAGGCCTGAACCAATTTTTTGAACAAACATATCATAAGAATCGAACAGCCATATATATCAGCCGATTTTACAAACTCCTCATCATCCTTTCAGCTCATTTCAACCAATCCGGCTTTGTAGTTGTAATGTTAGCCTGAAGCTGATTCAACAGATTGTATAAACCAAAATAAGTACGATTGATATACAATCCATGTCGAGATCCTCTGGCTTGACGGGATTTTTTGAACATTTTATCGTTGGATATTCTATCTCCCAATTGGAAAATCTGCTCGAAATATGAATCATCAGCAAAATCAAAGGTGTCCACATGAAATGGCTTACCAAGCAAGGAAATCATTTCCTTGAAAACTCCTTTGAAATATACTTTTTCTTCCTCAGTATCCTTGTCTGAAATAAATTCAAGATTGTAGAAAATCTGATTTAATTCCTCCTCATTGATTAAGAGTTCTCTTTTGATCAAAGCAAAATAACCTCGATAGAAATCTTCTGGTAAAATCTTCACACAACCGAAGTCAATGATCCCTAATCGATTATCAGTGGTAATAATAAAATTACCCGGATGCGGATCTGCATGTACTTGCTGAATGTTATGCACCTGATGATGGTAGAAGTCCCATAACGACTGACCTACTCTATTCTTCGCTTCTTGAGAAGGATTGGTCTCCAACCATTCTTTGATATGCATTCCCTCAATCCAATCCATGGTGATGATACGATCAGAACTCATTTCCTCATAGTATCCGGGAAAAGTTAACCCTTCTATATGACTACAGGCCGCAGAAATTTCTAAGGAACGCTGAACCTCCAGTACATAATCCGTCTCTTCAATCAGCTTACTTTCTACTTCTTCCATGTAATGATCAAGTTCACGCTCATTCATATTCAGTAATCGAAGCGCAAATGGCCTTACCAATTTCAAATCTGAACTTACAGAGTCTGCTACTCCTGGATATTGTATTTTTACAGCAAACTTTTTACCATCCTTGGTAGCCTGATGTACTTGACCTATGGAAGCTGCATTGACTGCAGACTTGGTAAATGTATCGTACAGCTGCTCAGGGGTTTTGCCGAAATATTTCTGAAATGTTTTTACAACCAAGGGGTAAGACAAGGGAGGCGCACTGTATTGAGCCATGGTAAACTTGTCCTGATAAGCCCGTGGGAGTAAATTCTTATCCATAGACATCATTTGAGCGACTTTCAGCGCAGAGCCCTTAAGCTCACTCAATGAGTTGTAAATATCCTCAGCATTGTTATTATGTAATTCCTCTCTGGAAAGCGATGGATTCACTACCTTTTTAGCATAATGCTTCACGTAGTTTCCTCCTACTTTGGCTCCAGTGGTAATAAATTTTGCTGCGCGCTGCACCTTCGATACAGGTATACTCTGCTGCTCTTTCAACTTCCTCTCCATAAACCTGTAGATTATTTGTTTTGATATAAAAACTTGGCAAAGTCAATGAAAGTATCCACTGCACTTTTACCCATCAGGTCGAAGGCTAGGTTCACTGATTTTTCTATAGCTGCATCGGTTTTTTCAAATGCAGGCGATGTATCTTTCAACCAGAACTGAAACACAAACCATACCTGTAGCCATAAGGCTTCGTCGTACCGCTCCGTAATTAAAGGACGATTGGCGATCTCTTCTGTTTCTTTGCCCTCTAAGATAATCTCATTGGCAAAATCTTTAAACTTGGATTTGAAGGACTTGATTTCCGAAGGAAGCATATTCTTCAAGTCCTTTTTCCCATGATAGATCGCCAATAAATACGATCTGTTTTTCTTTAATTCCTCAATCCAAGTAAAGAAGAAACTAAGCAATTTTTCTCGTGCGCTGTAGCTACGATAAACTTCTTGAGATTCTATGTTTTGGATAGTTTGATCGAAAATATATCCCCAAACAGAGGATTTTATAGCCTCGAAAGAAGTGAAGTAATTATAAAATTCTTCCTCGGACATTTTTAGTTCTTTGGCAAACTTAAATACAGAAGCAGGTTCATGCCCGTGCTCTAACACATAAGACACATAACCTTTGATGATTGTAGTTTTTGGGTCTGCTTTCGCAGATTTTTTAGCAGGTGCTTTTTCCATGATGCTATTATTTACTCCAGATATAACCCACAAATGCCTCATGAAGTTTAGAAAATCAGATCAAATAGCTATGATTTTTTTCATATCGGTAAAGCTTCCTGCCTAATTTTTAACTTCTTCTATTGTCTAGCATTCAATTTCTAAATTCAAAACAGTTAACCTGAAAGTTTGCGGGATGTCAAAAAATGATGCAAAAACAAGAGACTCCCCATAATACTGATCACACTTGCCAATAGAATAGGATAGTAAAATGATGAAGACAACTCATAAAGAAATCCACCCGCCAAGGGTCCTGTGATGCCTGCAACTGTTTTTCCCAGAAAAACAAAAGGATAAATCAACCCTAAATTTTGTATTCCATATACATGTGCTGTTTCCTTGGCGAAAAGCACAAAATTACCTCCGAAACCAAAACCAATCAGGACGACCACTACCAAAAAAGAGAAATCGTTGTGATCTATGAAACTCAATAAGAAAATGGACACCCCTTGGACCAAAAGTGCTAAAAATATACTCAAACTAGCTCCTATATAGTCACTTACAAATCCCCAGATTAATCTTCCTGAAAAATTAGCTACAGCAAATAAGGAAACACTCAAGATCAATACCTGCAAGGACACGCCAAGTTCGCTACCGATTAATTTTAAACTGCCAATAATCAACAAACCCGCAAATGTTCCCAGAGATAAACCAAAGAATAGTTTTTGGAATAAGCTAGTTCTTATAACCATAGACACCTTTAATTGATCACTTTTGGCATCTACCTTAATCGGATTTTGATAAATCAAGAAGGACATCCCTATCACTATACTTCCATAACTCAGCGCAAAAAGCTTTAAAATGTCAAAAATCAAAAAGTCTTGATTTAGTAAATATTCTATCACCAAAGACATCACCATTGCTCCCAAGCCAAAGCCAGCAGTAGCAATACCTGTTACCAATCCTTTTTTCTCAGGAAACCAGCGAACAGATGCATTTAATGCCACCCAATAGCCAAACCCAGTTGCCATGCCTCCTAGTAAGCCAATGCCTATTAAAATCAGAAAAAAATTCCCTTGAGACAGTCCTGCTAACATATACCCGAAAAGGAAAAGGATCCCTGATATCACTCCGAAATATTTGTGGGGCAGTTTTTGATCCAATTGACCAACAAATACCATTGTTAAGGGGAAGACTGCAATTAAAACTCCAAAGATGAGTTGAGCTTGGCCAATGCTAAACCCGTAGTCTTTTACAAGTTCATTGGCAATAACACTCCAAGCATATAAACTTCCTAAGCACAACATAATTACGAAGGAAGCGACGATAGTAAAATAATTTTTCATAGGATACTACTCTTACAAAGGCAACATCAAGTTTCTTACGAAAAGATCAAAAGATTAGATTAAATAAACATGGTGACTTTTGAACCGAATTTTATAGATCATCAGCAAAAGTTAACAAAGACAAAATTACTATCAGAAAAGATTAACAAATCATAGAAAAATTCATACATAAATATGATTTTAATCATGATTGGTAACTAGTCTCCTACCTCAACGTACACTAATTTTGCAGAGCAAATCGAAAAGTATTAAATTAAAAATATATGCTAACCCAGGAAGAAAAGTTTGAAATCGCATGGAGAAATTTCCGTACAGGTACGTGGGAAAAAACCATCAATGTCAGAGACTTTATCCAGAAAAACTATCAGCCCTATTCAGGCGATGATTCGTTTTTGACAGGAGCAACAGATCGAACAAAAAAACTATGGGAGGCCTTGAAGCCATTACTCCAAGAAGAAGTAGAAAAAGGGGTTTTGGGCGTTTCACAGATCCCCTCTACAGTATCTGCACATGCACCAGGTTTTATTGATAAAGAGTTAGAAATAATCGTAGGCCTTCAAACAGATGAACCTCTCAAACGTGCCATCATGCCCAAAGGTGGTTGGCGCACTGTAGAAGATAGCCTAAAAGCTTATGGATATGAACCTGATCAAAAAATTGCAGAGATATTCACTAAATATGCCAAAACACACAATGATGGTGTATTTGATGCCTACACAGAGCAAGTTCGTAAATGCAGAAAATCAGGAATAATCACTGGTCTTCCTGATGCCTATGGACGGGGTAGAATTATCGGCGATTATAGAAGATTACCGCTCTATGGTCTGGATTTTTTGATTCAGCAAAAGATGCAGGAAAAGCAAGAAATTGACACCAGGTGGTCGACAGAGGATATTCTCCGTCTGAGAGAGGAGCTTTCCAGTCAGATCCGCTCGTTGAAAGAATTGAAAACGATGGCAGAAAGCTATGGATTTGATGTTTCTCAGCCTGCTACTAATGCAAGAGAAGCTGTCCAATGGCTTTACTTTGCATTTTTAGCCGCCGTCAAAGAACAAAACGGAGCAGCAATGTCAGTAGGTCGGATTTCCACCTTTTTGGACATTTATATAGAACGTGATTTAGAAGAAGGAACCATAACGGAGTCTCAGGCTCAAGAGCTTATTGACGATTTGGTCATCAAATTCAGAATTGTGCGCTTTTTACGGACGCCTTCCTATAATCAATTATTCTCAGGGGACCCAACTTGGGTTACGGAATCTATTGGTGGTATGGGACAGGATGGAAGAACTATTGTAACCAAGACTAGCTTCCGGATGCTGAATACCTTGTACACTTTAGGTCCTGCTCCTGAACCAAACCTGACAGTTCTTTGGTCTACCAGACTACCTCAAGGTTTCAAAGACTTTGTCGCTAAGGTATCCATAGACACCTCTTCCATTCAATACATGAATGATGACCTGATGCGCCCCAAATATGGAGATGATGCAGGCATCGCATGCTGTGTATCGGCTATGGCTCTCGGAAAACAAATGCAGTTTTTTGGTGCCAGAGTCAATCTACTCAAAACTTTGCTGTATTCACTTAATGGAGGGAAAGATGAAATCAGTGGTGCACAAATTGGACCAATGATTCAGGAATTAGAAGGAGAATACTTGGACTATGCAGAAGTTATGAAGCGGTTCGACATATTGATGGACTGGTTAGCGCGTACCTATGTAGACGCATTGAATATCATCCACTACATGCATGATAAGTATTGCTACGAATCCATTTTGATGGCCTTCCACGATCGAGACATTCTCCGAACCATGGCTTTTGGTTTGGCAGGATTATCACATACCGCAGACAGTTTATCCGCTATCAAATATGCAAGGGTTAAGACTATCCGAAATGAAGCTGGCTTAATCGTAGATTTCGAAGTAGAAGGAGAATTCCCTAGATATGGCAATAATGACGAACGGGCAGATGATATCGCAGTGATGCTTTGTTCTAAAATGATGGAGAAAATAAGAAATTATCCCACATACAGAAATGCCACCCACACACAGTCCATTCTAACCATAACATCCAATGTGGTCTATGGTAAGCAAACAGGCAACTCACCTGATGGAAGAAGGGCTGGGGAACCATTTGCTCCAGGGGCAAATCCCTCCAATGGAGCCGATAAATACGGTGCACTGCCTGCTATGCTTTCTGTGGCGAAACTACCCTATGACGATTGTGAAGATGGTATTTCTTTGACAATCTCCATGATTCCAAACTCTTTGGGACCTGAGGAGGAAAAAACAGAAAAGGTGGTTGGTGCACTCGATGCATTTATGGCTTCCAATGGCTTTCATGCTAATTTGAATGTGCTGACTAAAGAAACGCTGCAAGATGCTATAGATCATCCTGAAAAATATCCACAATTGACCATTCGTGTATCCGGTTATGCCGTTAACTTCGTAAAATTGACAAAGGAACAGCAGGTGGATGTTTTGAACAGAACATTCCATGGATCTATCTAAAAAGTAATATGGGTTCAAATAAATTAGCACGTAGTAGGTATGAATTTAAAACTTCTGGTAATGAGGAAAATTCCGAATTACCAGAAGTTTCTTCAAATACCGAACTGCTTACTACCTCCACTATACAATCTCACATAGATGATGGCTCTGTAGGCTATGTACATTCCTATGAAATCGGAAGCACTATGGATGGGCCTGGCATTAGATTCGTTCTGTTTTTGACAGGCTGTAAACTGCGTTGTCAGTATTGCCACAACCCCGATACTTGGGATATCCGTAATGGCAAGCCATATGCCTTTGAAAAAATGATGAGAAAAATCAATTCCTACACAGAGGCATTGAAAATCTCCAAGGGAGGACTGACGATTTCTGGTGGAGAACCTGGATTACAGCATGCATTTGTCAAAAAAATTTTTAAAGCTGCAAAAAAACTGGGATTACATACTTGTTTGGATACCTCAGGCTTTTTGGGAGCAAATTTCTCTGACGAGGATTTGATGGATATAGATTTACACCTTCTGGATATCAAGTCAGGGGATCCAGAAATCTACAGACGCGTCACCAAGCAATCTATCGAACCGACCTTAGAGCTGGCTGATAGGCTTTCCAGACTAAACCGACCCGTTTGGGTTCGTTTCGTTTTAGTTCCAGGACTGACGGACAGTTGGGAAAACGTGGAAAAAGTAGCTGATATATGTACCGGTATTCAATCCATAGAACGTGTTGAAATCCTTAGGTTCCATCAGTTGGGAAAAAACAAATGGAGTCAATTAGGCATCAATTATGCATTAGCAGAAACCGAATCCCCTTCTCAAGAACTGGTAGAAAGAGTACGTGGACAATTTAAGACAAGAAATCTAACCGTCTATTAATTTCATTTTTTTCTATACACACTAGACATTGAAAGTTTTAATAGTTGATAGCAAAATTTGGTTTGGGGTCGATCCAAGCTAAACCTTTGAATATTTTTTTGCGTAGAGAAATTTTTGCATCAGTATATTATTTCAAATCTAATCAATCATTAAAATAATTAATGGTTTTGATTAATATATCTGATGTATTCAAAACATTGTTCTAAAAAACTTCAACACTATGAATTCAGGAAAGTTAAAGTTCAGTGCCTTGAGTCCGTTGATTCAATTCATTCAAAAGAGTACATTCAGCTCTTTCTTGTTGTTCTTTGCAGCATTATTGGCGCTAATTTTAGCAAATACGCCTGCACATAGTTCCATGCAATGGATCCTTAGTCAAAAAATAGGCTTCAGCATAGGTGAATTCAGTGTTTACAAATCACTTTTACTATGGATCAATGATGGCTTGATGTCCATCTTTTTCTTCGTTGTGGGTTTGGAGTTGAAGCGAGAGATCATAGCAGGTGAATTGTCCAATCCTAAAAATGTCCTGATGCCAATTGTCGGCGCCATAGGCGGAATGTTAATACCTGCATCCATCTACATCGCTTTCAATGCAGGAAACGGGACTGAAAGTTTGAACGGTTGGGGAATCCCGATGGCGACAGACATCGCGTTTGCTTTGGGGGTATTATACCTTTTGGGTCCTAGAGTTCCGATACAGTTGAAGGTATTCCTAACTGCATTGGCCATTATAGACGATATCGGTGCGGTATTGGTAGTGGCTTTGTTTTATACTTCAGAAATTTCCACATTCAATCTAACCATTGGACTTGGAATTTTAAGCTTGATGTTTGCCCTCAACCTCTTGGGTGTTCGTAGAGTATTTATTTTTGCTGTATTAGGAATCGGAGGAGTATGGTTGGCAACGTTACTATCAGGGGTACATGCGACCATTGCAGCGGTACTAGCAGCATTTGCCATTCCAGCTGATAGAAGAATTGACAAATCTGATTACCTAAATTCTATTAGTAACCTTACCAAAAAGTTTAAAACAGCCAACAAAGCTGAGAAAGATGAGTATTTGCTTTCTGCTGATGAAGAAAACATTATCGGGGAAATCAAGCGAATATCCAAGGCCTCCATATCCCCTTTACAGCGCTTGGAGCGCAGCATGCATGGACTGGTTATTTACTTTGTAATGCCAGTGTTTGCTTTAGCCAATGCAGGTGTAGTGATTGATAGTGATTGGATGGAAATGATCACGAGTCCAGTGGCATTAGGTGTAGGTTTGGGACTACTGCTTGGTAAGATTATCGGTATTTTCGGCTTGTCTATGTTAGGCATCCAAATGAAGTTATTCACCATGCCTGCTGGATTAAATACCCGCTTATTACTGGGAGTTTCCTTCCTTGCAGCAATTGGTTTTACCATGTCCTTATTTATCAATTCCTTGGCGTTTGAAACAGCTATTTATCAGGAACAAGCCAAAATGGGAATCCTTTTAGCTTCCTTAATTTCCGGGTTGGCTGGATACGCAATCATCAAGCGCGAACTGAATAAACTTGATAGGCAGACTAAAAACGCTGATCTGGCTGAAAAACAAGAGAATGGTAGAGTACTAGTGGGCAAGTGACTCGTAAGTAAATTAGGAATGAAGTATGCATATTGTGGGCTATGAGTACAACTTTTCTAAAGTTCCAAACTTTGGAAAAGTTAGCTCTCCCTCCAAAGGATATTTATAGTTAAAAGACAACAATTGATTGACTAAACTAAGTAACAACCACTTCCCGAACTATTCACTCATCCCTAAATTTACTGATAACTATTCCATCTTATTTCTACCTACCAATTTGCAAAGACAACTTCAAAGGCATATTTTCGAGTGATTTTCCACGCTCACTATGATTCGCTTTATTGTTGTTGTATTTTTCTTAGTCTCCTTGGCACTATTTTACAGTGTGTATATTTCTCCAGAATTTTTCCCTTATGTAGGTTTACTGACCCTTACCAATCCACTACTTTTAGGTATCAACGCATTCATTTTCATTAGTTTGGTTTTTGCCAAGAGAAAATTAGCCATACTTCCTTTGATCGCTTTGATCGCCGGCTGGAAATATGTGGGCACAACGATACAATTCAATATCCCGCAAGAAAGCGAGGAAAGCATTAGTGTGTTGAGTTACAATGTGCACATGTTCAATTACCAGCACCCTTCCACCAATCCTGCTCTAAACAGTGAAAACCTTGTCAAATGGATTCAAGAGAATCCCTCAGACATCAAGTGTTTCCAGGAATTTTACCAAGACTTCACTACCCCTTCCAAAAATCATCTTAAGCAATTGGCAACCGAAGCTGGGTATGAGTACAGCTATCAAATCAACGAAGGGAACAGAAATCGACGCTCTTATGGGATGGCCATCTTGAGTAAATATCCCATCATTAATGATGGAAAAGTATTTGATACGCGAAGGAATAATGGGGTCATGTTTGCAGATATCAAAATAGACCGTGATACCATCCGTGTGTACAATGCCCACTTAGAATCCATGAATATCGACAAGGATAACCTCAATAATATCGAAGGAATCAAGGAAAATTATCGTTCTACACTTAAGAAATTGAAAAATGGTCAAGTAATCCGTGCCTCTCAATTGGAGATCTTAAGAGAACATATGGATAATAGCCCCTATCCCACCATTATCGTAGGCGATTTTAATGATGTCCCCTACTCCTACACCTACTTTTTCCTTCGCAAAAATCTGGATAATGCTTTTGAAAAAGCAGGTCGAGGTTTTGGATTTACTTACAATAGAGTACTTTTCTTTTTACGGATTGATAATATTTTCTTTGACCCAATTTTTGATATCTTAAATTTCAAAACTCACCGAGAAGTGGATTATTCCGACCATTACCCTATCTCAGCTAGTTTTAATAAGCCCATCAATCCTCGTATTCAGGAGTAAGCCTTCCCTTCCAAATTCACCCATGATTTTCGAATACCTAAGAGTAATACGGGAAGTAAAATCAAGTCTGCTATCAAAGCAAAAATCAAGGATGAGGCAATCAATAATCCTGAATAAAACGTCACGCCAAATTGACTCAAAGTCAAAACACCAAAGCCCGCCGATAATATAACTGTCGTCAAAATAATTGCCTTGCCTGTCTCCAAAAATGTTCTTTTGAGGGCATACAACATACTTCGACGCTTTTTCAGTTCTAAGTAAAATTTGGTCATGAAATGAATACTATCATCTACGGCAATACCAAAAGCAACTGTAAATACGATAGCTGTGGTCAATTTAAAGTCAATCCCAAAAATCCACATCATACCCGTCAGCCATAGCAAGGGAACTAAATTAGGAATCAATACGATCAATCCTATCCTCCATGAGCGAAATAAAAAACCAGCTATAAATGCTACCAATATAAATGCAAATAAAAGGCCTTTTGCCAGTTGCTTACTGACCGCTTCATGACTGATGTCAATTAAGTGAGAAGTTCCAGTGATTCGGACTTGTAGGATTTCAGGGGATATGTTTTCTTGGACAAATGCCTCTAATTCGGAATTCATTCGCTTGGCTTCATAACTTCCCATATCTGCTGTCCGGGCACTCATTCTTCCTTTCGTAAGATCTTCTGTAATGAGTGGAACAGGAGAGTTTTCACTAATAGATGGTATCAATTGTCTGACTCGATTGATCTGCCCACGGGATGGAATAGCAAAGGCACGGGAATTCCCATTGTTAATGGCTTGATTCGTGGTCTTGACTAGAGTCAAAGGAGAAATGATTACCCCCGCCCCGTACGTTTTGGCAATAAACTCCTCCAAACTCTCCATAGCTTCCAATACTTCTAGGTTTATCAGAGAATTCGCCCCTGTTCCGCTCTCCAAAGCCAACTCCAAGGGTTTACTCCCTCCAAACTCCTGATCAAAAAACAAAAAAGATTCCATCAACTCATTACCTTCCGGTAAGTTGTCTAAAATGTAGCCATTGACCTTCAATTGGCTCAAGCCCAAAACAGCAAGCAAGGTAAGTCCTCCAAATACCCAGGGAATACTTTTCTTGTGAGCAATTACCCAACTAAATGCAGCACGCATAGATTTCCTCCAAAAGCTAACTATGTGCGGTCTATCCACCGCTGGCAAAGGAGGCAATAGGTATAATAAGGCAGGTGTGATTAAAATCATGGACAAAAACATCCAACCCACTCCCAGACCCGTGTACAAACCAAAGTACTTTAATGTGGGTATTTGGGTGAAATAAAGGGATAAAAATCCAAGTGAAGTAGTCACACTTGTCAAAAATACTGCTAAGACCAATCCTGAAAACGCTGCTTGAATAGCATCCGCATGAGATTTTCCTTCCCTCACATACGTTAGATAGTAGTTGATAAAGTGAACTAAGCCTGCCACACCAATGACAGCGAGTATGATTGGCTGCATGACCGTCATGACATCCAAAGGCTTGCCCATCAGCAACATAAAAGCCAAGGTCCACAGAACTCCAAAAGCAATCACTACCAAGGGTATAAGCACTCCCCAAATGGAGCGGAAAAGCACAAACAAAATCGTAACTATCAACAAAAACCCAATACCTAAAAAGAATGCAAACTCCCCTTGAAGCAACTGCACAAAAGCCCCTTGTGCTTTGATTTTACCAGCAGTTTGGAACGAATCGGGGAAAGTACCCTCCAAAATGGCTCGTATTTCCTCGTAAAGTTCATCTCCGACCTCTTTTACAATCCGTTGTTCATTTTGAAGGAGTAATAAAATATATGTTTCATCCTCAGAATAAAAATCTCTCCAAGTTTCCGAATCTCTGACCGCTGCTACCTGTGTATCAAACCTATCAAGATTGCCAGGATCCAATACTCGATTTCTACGTGTACCAAATGGACTGATAACAGGCTGACTGAGTGTCAATAAGGATTGAATTCCTTCAACTTTGTCCAAATCCAACAATTGTTGTTGAACATCTTCTACACGTTTGAGAAACTCTTGATTGAATATTCCTTCTGCATGGGAGATCGCTATGAGCAAATAATCATTGTCATTTTCAAAAGTTGCTCTGTGATTGATGTAAAACTGTAAGTCTTCACTCTCTTGAGGAAAAAAGCTTTCAAAATCGTAGTCAAAGCGTACTTGGGGTTGCAAAAGCCCTAAGGTCAGCGTGATTATTAGTGCTATTGCTAAACCAATGAAAGACTGCTTCTTTGTAAAATTCATCTATAAAGGATACTTATTCCCGTGGAAAATGTTGGAAAAGTTACACAACTTTTTCAATTTTAGCTTTTCATCTACTACTCAAAAATCAATTATCGCTATGAAACAATACCATGACCTGATGCAGCATATTTTGGATAAGGGAGTCAAGAAGGAGGATAGAACAGGCACAGGCACGATCAGTGTTTTTGGTTATCAGATGCGATTCGATTTACAGGAAGGTTTTCCTTTAGTGACTACCAAGAAACTGCACCTTCGATCGATCATCCACGAATTGCTTTGGTTTTTGAAAGGCGATACCAATATCGCTTACCTTAAAGAAAATAAGGTGAGTATTTGGGATGAGTGGGCAGATGAAAACGGAGACCTAGGCCCTGTATACGGATATCAATGGAGACATTGGCCGGATGGCAAAGGTGGAGAAATTGATCAGATTAAAAATCTTATCCATCAAATCAAAACCAAGCCGGACAGCAGAAGACATATAGTCAGCGCATGGAATGTAGCTAACGTGGATCAAATGGCCTTACCTCCATGCCATACCCTTTTTCAATTTTATGTCGCAGAAGGCAAGTTATCCTGTCAACTCTATCAGCGCAGTGCAGATGTATTTTTAGGTGTTCCATTCAACATTGCCTCCTATGCCCTATTCACGATGATGATTGCGCAGGTTTGTGATTTAGAGCCAGGAGAATTTGTACACACGTTTGGTGATGCCCATTTGTATAGCAATCACTTGGAGCAAGCGCAATTGCAACTGAGCCGTGAATGCAGACCATTGCCACAGATGAAAATAAATCCTGCAGTCAAAGATATTTTCGAATTTAAGATCGAGGATTTTGAGTTGATCAATTACGATCCACATCCTCACATCAAAGCAGCAGTAGCAGTTTAGGCTATTTATGACAATTGGAAAAGTGTTTCTAAGTGATTCTCAGGTTGGGTGTCAAAATGACTGCCTTCCACCTCGGCCAGGTAGCTTATACCAGTAACATTAGAAACAAAAACCTTATCCGCAGCAAGCAAAGAGGCTACAGGAAATTCTCCTTGTCGTACTTCTTGACTTTGCGCTTGTAAAGTAGCAATGATCTTGGCTCTCCCAATTCCTGCAATACAGTTAGTCTGAAGGGAAGGGGTATAATATACATTCCCCTTTTTCCAAAATATATTGGCCGCACCAGCCTCAGAGATATTTCCTAAATGATCCAATAGAATAATTTCGTCCTGCTGAACTTCTATGCGCTCTTTATTGGCCAAGACATACACCAAGGCATTACTTGTTTTACAATTTGCCCAGATATGCGGGAAAAGACGGTGCTTTTGAGAAACCATAGCAGATTTCTTCACTGTAGGTGCTGGTATAAATGTTTGTATCTGCAAAGTTTCCGTCATTTCACTACTTTCAGGACTATATTTCCCCAATCCAGATCTAAAAACATTCCAACGGATTCGAGCTACCTCTTGACTGGTTAGTTGATGGTTGATCAGTTGCTCCAAATCTTCTTGGGTACTTATCGTATTTTTGGATAAACCTAATAGCTCCATACCCTGAAATAAGCGAATCTGGTGTAAAGAAAAATCCTTCAATTCACCCTGAGAAAATACCATCGTTTCAAACAAGCCATCGCCAAATAAGAAGGCTCGATTGTGAACAAGGCCCTCCTCAATCGACCATTTTCCGTGTATTCCTTTTTGAAGAAAAAGTGTATTAAAACCGTGCATAAAATTGTTCAATTATGGACATTTAACAAAAGAAGATAACCAAATGCAAATACCGCTCATACTATTTAATGTTTTTTAAAGATAATTTAAGTACTTAAGTGATTGCTTTCCTGTGTTAGTTACTAAATACTTGCTAGATTAGCACATCTTTTGACAAATGTACATATATGGGTTCAAAAAGTAGTGTTTTTGACATGATTGGTCCAGTGATGATTGGACCTTCTTCTTCGCATACCGCAGGTGTAGTTAGAATTGCTCGTGCTGCCATCCGGGTATTGGGAGGCAGTCCTGATTCTGCTGTGATTACCTTTTACAACTCCTTTGCACGTACCTATGAAGGGCATGGAAGTGATAAAGCCATTTTAGGTGGATTGATGGATTTCAAAACGGATGACCCTCATATTCGGGAAGCCTTTGACCTCATCAAAGAACGAGGAATTCAATACACTTTTAAGTCTATTGGAAATGCATCTGTTTATCATCCCAATACCATCAAATTGGTGCTTACTAAAGGTGATAAAACCATTGAAGTGATCGGAGAAAGTTTGGGAGGCGGATTAATCAATATCGCAGAAGTGGACGGATTCAATGCAAATTTCACAGCCCAATCGCATACATTGATCATCAAGGCACAGGATGTTGCCGGTGCCATAGCATTTATCTCCAACATTATCGCGCAAGAACAAACAAATATTGCCACCATGTCCGTGTCCCGAAAGGGAAAAAATGACCTTGCCTGCCATGTAATTGAAATGGATTCAGGAATTAGGTCTACTACCATCGATTACCTTAAAACCATACCTTGGATTAAAGACTTGATTTACATTCCAGATATAGACCTTTGATATGAAAAAACTTTACCTTTTAGTAATCCTGTGCTTTGCAGCAGGAGTCACTGGATTTGCCCAAACAAGTCAGGGTACCGTAATGGACCTTGAAACTTGTATCGAAATAGCCTTAGAAAACAACTTGAATTTGCAAAGAAGCCAGGTAGCTTTGGCGCAGCAAGAGGCCAATTACCTTGCTAATCAAGGCCAACGGATACCAACATTCAGTACAGGGGCTAGTTCTGGATATCGCTGGGGTAGGTCCATCAACCCGGTAACCAACCTTTTTGAAAACAATCGGATTGGTAACATCAACCTTTTCGCTAACTCCAATGTGACGCTCTTTGCCGGTCAGCAGATCAACAACAGTGTCCGACAGTCCAAAGTGGATATTGAAGCTGCTGCTTACAATGTCGCTGCTACTGAAAACAACATTACCTTGAATGTTATCAATCTATTCATCAATGTTGTTTTTGCAAAAGAGCAGTTAAAAATCGCTCAAAACCAACTCAATACCACCAAAGAGCAATTAACTGTCACCAATAAATTGGTTGATGCAGGCTCCTTACCGCTTGCCAATCGATTGGATATTCAAGCCCAAAATGCAACAAATGAGTTGGAGGTAATCAATGCGAGTAATAACCTTCGAATTGCCAAATTGAACCTTGCGCAGGCAATGCAGGTTCCATTCGATGACCGTATGGATGTGTTTGCTCCAGAATTAGAGGCAGATGCTTTTGAAATGGCTCAAAACGATGTAGATGAAATTTTTGCCATCGCATTGGGTTTGATGCCTGAAATCAAAGCTGCCGAATTAGGGATTGAAAGTGCTGAGATTGGTGTAAGAATTGCTCGTGGAGGATATGCGCCGACGCTTGGATTTGGCATGAGTGCATTCTCCAACTTTATTGATCAATCGGTTTTCGGTGAAGTCCCATCTTTTGGTACACAGATCCAAAACAACTTCTCCAATTCTGCCAACATGCAGTTGAATATCCCCATCCTTTCCAATATGAGAAACCGTGCCAATGTACAGCGCGCACGTCTTCAAAAGCGATTGGCTGAAATTCAGGAAGTGGAAACCAAAAACCAACTTCGTCAGGATATTGAAAGTGCCTATACCAATGCGTTTGCATCCCGATTATCATACAGAGCTTCTGTTACCAGAGTTGAGTCATTGGAAGAAGCCTTTAGAATTGCCCAGCAGCGCTTTGATGCAGGTGCAATCAATTTTGCAGACTATCAATTGGCACAAAACAATTTCTTCAACGCTCAAGCTGATTTAATTACATCCAAATACACCTATATCTTCCGTGTGAAGGTGCTTGACTTTTATTTAGGAAATCCATTAAAACTATAACAGAACTATACCAATGGCTAAGAAACAAAAATCCAATAAATTGATATACATCCTCTTGGGGGTATTGGCTTTTGTAATTGTGTTCGCAATCATCGGCCGTCAAGCTGGCTGGATTGGTGGACCAAAAGAAGTAAGTGTTGAAATCGGTACCGCTAAAAAAGCGACTATCATAGAAAAAGTGAGTGCCTCAGGGGTTATTGAACCTGAAACAGAGGTAAAACTCAGCCCGGATGTAGCAGGGGAAATCACCGAGCTGAATGTCATGGATGGAGATTCTGTGAAAGTAGGTGATCTTTTGGTAAAAATACGACCTGACAACTTCATTTCTGCCTTAGACAGAGCACGTGCCAATCTGAATCAAAACAAAGCCAACCTAGCACAGTCCAAGGCCAACTTGAAACGTGCGGAAGCTCAGTTTGTACGAGCCGAACTGGAATTCAAAAGAAATGAGCGTTTGTACAAAGATAAGGTTATATCAGATGCTGATTGGGAGCAAGTGCAAGCGACTTATTTTACCGCTGCCAACGATCTAGATGCTGCACAACAATCGGTGATTGCAGCTGAATTTATCATCAAAAGTGCGCAAGCCACCGTTGACGAAGCAGCAGAAAACCTTCGATTAACGAATGTATATTCTCCTGTAAACGGAATTGTGTCAAAACTTTTGGTAGAAAAAGGAGAGCGTGTGGTAGGTACACAGCAGATGGCTGGTACGGAAATGCTACGACTTGCAGACCTTTCTAGAATGGAAGTTCGGGTAAATGTCAATGAAAATGACATTATCCGCATTAGCATGGGAGACACTACCATCATCGATGTAGATTCCTACGCTTCCACTGGTAAAAAATTCAAAGGAGTGGTTACTTCCATTGCCAACTCGGCAAATACAAAGGCTAGCATTGATGCTGTAACTGAATTTGAAGTAAAGATTCGAATCATCAACGAATCCTATGCAGACTTAATATCTGAGCGTAACAAATTCCCATTCCGTCCAGGAATGACTGCAAGCGTGGATATCATTACACAGAAAAGAGAAAACGTACTTTCCATACCACTTGGTGCAGTAACCACACGCGAGGATCAGTTGATGACCAATGCTGATGGTAGTACCAAAGCAAAAGAATTGATTTTTGTGGTGGAAGAGGGTAAAGCAACGTTCCGTGAGATCAAAACAGGCATCTCTGACTTTGACAATATAGAGATTTTAGAGGGCATTGCAGAAGGTGAGGAATTGATTGTAGGTCCTTATTTCGTAGTGTCCAAACAATTGAAAGAAGGTGATGTGGTCAAAGGCACGAAAGGTCCCGAAAAGAAATAAACTAAATGAATGTAGGCTTATGAATCCTACATAAATAGAAAAGGCCAGCACATTTGCTTGGCCTTTTTTTGTTTGTGCTATTGAAAGTTGATTTATAGTGTTTTATTCAATCAAAATCATAAACTATAAACTTCTTCCACTGATCCAGATTTTCATCCTACCAAGTATGCTTCTACTAGATGTCCTTGATAATTATACAGGTAAAACCGCTTAGATGCAATAGGGAAAACAGAAGCAAAATTGCTTTTAAAAAAAATATGTAAGCTCTTTGGTTGAAATACATATATGTCGTTTTTTCGTTAAATTACCGGAACAGAAGTAGAAAAGAAAAAACATTGCCTATCTTAAACGTTTATTTAAGTACTTAATTTTACATTCGCTTAAACCCAAATGATCAAAGACTTAAAATATCTCAGTGCCTACCTTTTGCCACTCTCCTTTTTACTCGCATTAGCTTGGGGAGGAGTATGGTCTTGGGCATCGGTCATACTTGCCTTTGGTATCTTTCCTGTGCTAGATGCAATCCTTCCGGCATCCACCGAAAACCCTAGTGCTGAAGAAGAAGTAACAAGGCTATCCAATCGCTTTTTTGACCTCTTACTCTACTTATGCCCTCCCATTTGCTATGTGCTCATTGCCTTGTTTTTTTATACTATCAGTCAACAGGAACTTGTCCTCAACGAAAAAGTCGGTTTGACATTTAGTTTGGGAGTGGTTTTGGGTGCACTTGGAATCAATGTCTCCCATGAACTAGGTCATCGAGCGGATAAAAAAGAGCAATTCTTAGCCAAAATGGGCTTACTTCCAGTTCTGTATATGCACTTTTTCATCGAGCATAACCGAGGACATCATAAGCATGTATCCACTCCACTGGATCCGGCAACAGCCCGTAAAGGCGAATGGGTATATTTGTTTTTCATTCGTTCCATCATTGGGCAATACATCAGTGCATGGAAACTGGAAAAGGAGCGTTTGACGAGAAAAGATGTGAGTTTTTGGAGTTGGGAAAATGAAATGATTCGATTTCAATTATATCAACTATCTTACTTAGGATTGATTACTTGGTTTTTTGGCTGGCAAATCTTGCCCTATGCGCTTGGGATAGCGTTGATAGCTGTCCTATTATTGGAAACCATCAATTATATTGAGCATTACGGACTGAGACGTAAAAAACTGGAAAGTGGAAGATATGAGCGGGTTTTGCCTAAGCACTCGTGGAATTCAGACCATGAGATGGGCAGAATTGTTTTATTTGAATTGACGAGACATTCAGACCATCACTACTTAGCGTCCAGAAAATATCAGGTGCTTCGGCACATGGATGAAAGCCCGCAGCTTCCTACGGGCTACCCGGGAAGCATGTTGATGGCCTTGGTGCCTCCTTTGTGGATGTGGTTAATGAATGGGCGAATTCCCGTTACTGAAGATAGCAATCTACAGCTGCAATAATCGTTGGATGGTATCCCTCATCTGAATCAGATCTTCCAATGCTTCTTCACCTTGTTCAAATGACTCCAATAACTGCTGAGGTATACAGGAAGCCTCTTCCTTAAGTGAAATCCCCCGTTCGGATAATCTTACATAGACTTTCCGCTCATCCTCCTCTCCTTTTACTCGGGTTAATAACCCCATAGTCTCCATGCGCTTAAGCAAAGGGGTCACCGTGTTGGTATTTAATACGAGTTTTTCTGCTATTTCATTCACTGTCAAATCATCCTGTTCCCACAACACCAACATCACCAAATATTGCGTATAAGTCAGCCCCAATTTATCCAAATGGGGCTGATATCCACGGATAATCACACGGGAAAGAGCGTAAAATGGAAAACAAATCTGATTTTCTAATTTTAAAATCGCTTCATTCATGATGGATCTTGATTAGTAAATAGCTGTGTTTAAGATGCTTTTTTTGAGAATAATTTCACTAGATCCTTTTCAATCTGATCGGGCTTGGTAATCGGGGCATATCGCTTCAAGGGTCTACCCTGCTCATCCAACAAAAATTTGGTGAAATTCCATTTGATCCGAGATCCAAGAAATCCTCCCAAGCGCTCCTTCAAGTATTTGAAAATAGGGTGTGTATTCGGGCCGTTTACCTCGATTTTGGCAAACATGGGAAAGGTAACACCGTAATTGAGGACACAGCCAGATGCGATACTGGACTCATCTCCTGGCTCCTGATTGCCAAATTGATTGCAAGGAAAGCCCAATATGACCAAACCCTTGTCTTTGTACTTTTCATACAGCTTTTCCAAGCCTTCGTACTGCGGCGTTAGTCCGCACTGACTTGCTGTGTTGACCACTAAAATCGTTTTGCCTTTGAACTCCTCCATGGATACATCTTTTCCTTGGAGGGTTTTGGCAGTAAACTCATAAAATTTGGTAGACATGACTTATTTTAGGTTGATAGTAACTTCCACATTTCCTTTAATAGCTCTTGAGTACGGGCAACTCTCATGTGCCTGCTCCAATAACTTTTGCGCTTCTGATTCCTCTAGCCCATTGATTTCAACATCTAAGGTCACTGCCAAGTCCCATGCTGTGGGTGTTCCCTGAATCAAGGCCACATGTGCCGTCACTTTGGAAGAAATGGCAAGACGCTGCGATTTTGCAATGTAATTCAATGCATTATCAAAACATGCAGCATAGCCGGCAGCAAATAATTGTTCAGGATTAGTATAACTCCCTCCTTGGCCTCCAAATACTTTGGGTAATCTAACATCCAATTCCAATACTCCGTCAGAAGACTTTACACTTCCATTTCTTCCCCCTACAGCCGTAGCAGAAGTTTCATACAGTTTTTGCATAGTAAGTAATTTTATATCGTGAGCGATACAAATATAGAAACTTGTAATTTATATCGCAAGCGATTTAAATAAATAATCCTTTATGAGAGTGCTTGCTAAGCAAGAGGTTAAACCAGTTTCCTGCTAATAAATGCAAGACAAGCTTCTAAAACTACATTCTAAACTCTTCGATCTTCGGTCAATGACCTGTCAACCTATTTCATGAGGGGGCATATTCACTGTTCACTGTTCACTGTTCACTTTGTCAGTGCTCACTGTCCACCGCTCACTGTTAACTTCACGACTACCCGTCAGCCTACTATCATTCCTAATTATTCATTCCTTGCTTCGACTACGCTCAGCACAAGCATTCTTCATTTCTCACAACTGCCCACTGTCAACTGTTCACTCAATCCACTACTCACTCTTTCCTTCAAATTCCGTATCTTTGTAGTTATGAGAGATGAATTAGAACACCGACTGAAGCTTCGGAATATTAAACTTTCGGACTATGAGGATATTCGTGAAATCATGGTCAGTATTTACCGGGACCAAGGAGGCGCTTGGACCAAGCAAGAACTTAAGAATCAAATCAAAGCATTTCCGGAAGGTCAGATTTGTATAGAAGATAACGGCAAAGTAGTAGCAGCAGCCCTAAGTTTGGTGGTAGACTATGCTAAATTTGGGGATAACCATACCTACGATCAGATTACCGGTTACGGGAAATTTGATACTCATGACGATGATGGTGATACCTTATATGGTACAGATGTTTTCGTGCATCAAGAATACCGAGGGATGAGAATCGGACGACGATTGTATGATGCCCGAAAAGAGTTATGCGAAAACCTCAACCTTCGCTCTATCATTGCAGGTGGTAGAATTCCAGGCTACTCCAAGTATGCGGATCAGATGACCCCTCGGAAATACATTGATTTGGTAAAAAGTAAAGAGATTTTTGACCCGGTACTCTCCTTTCAGTTGGCGAATGAGTTTCACGTACGTAAAGTCATCACCAAATACTTACCGGAAGATACCGACTCCAGAGCTTATGCAACCTTGCTCGAATGGATCAACATTTACTATGAGAAAGATGAAAAGCTGATCGGTAACAAAAAATCCATTGTGCGACTTGGTCTTGTACAATGGAAAATGCGTCGCTTCAACTCCGTGGATGATTTGATGCAACAGGTGGAGTTCTTCGTAGATACCGTTTCAGGATATAAATCTGATTTTTGCTTGCTTCCCGAGTTCTTCAACGCTCCTCTCTTGGCAGAATTCAATGATATGGATGCTTCTGAAGCCATCCGAAATCTCGCTGATTACACCGATGAAATTGTCAGCAGGATGAGTGACTTGGCATTGTCTTACAACGTCAACATCATTGCCGGAAGTATGCCTGAGTACGATGGTAAAAAACTCCGAAATGTAAGCTATCTCTGTAGAAGAGATGGTACTACTGACAAGCAGTATAAACTTCATATCACACCTGATGAGCAGTCTTATTGGGGTTTACAGGGAGGAAATGGCATCAAAGTATTTGACACAGATGCAGGGAAAATAGGAATTTTGATCTGTTACGATGTAGAATTCCCTGAACTGGGTCGAATTTTGGCTGAGCAGGAAATGGATATTCTTTTCGTCCCTTTCTGGACAGATACGAAAAATGCCTTTTTACGGGTAAACATCTGCGCCAAAGCCCGAGCGATAGAAAATGAATGTTATGTAGCCATTACAGGTTCGGTTGGTAACCTTCCACGAGTGGAAAACATGGATATTCAGTTTTCTCAATCTGCCATCTACTCTCCATCTGACTTTTCCTTCCCTCACGATGCCACAGTTGCCCAAGCTTCAGAAAATGCTGAAACCACTATTGTAGCGGACATTGACTTAGACCTCTTGACCAAGCAGCGAAAAGCAGGTTCGGTACGGAATTTGGAACAGCGACGATTGGATTTATACTCCGTCCAATGGAAGCGAAAAAAATAAAATAGTCAGCCTCCATCTGTAGGTTATGAAATCAAACCTACGGATGGAATCGGCAAATCTTGGTATCAAAATATTCAACTATGAGGAAATTGATTATATTCCTGTTTTTGATCACGCATCAGTTGACCCACGGTCAACAAGTGATGAATGTACCTCCATCCCAAGATTTATTGATTCGGCAATTGATTGAATCCACGCAAACGGAGACCAAAAGAAGGGTTTCCGGAAGATTGCTATATAGTTCAGTTGTCATCCAAAACTTCTATCAAGACCGAAACTTTGAATTCGCCTGGTCCAATGGTCAAAAACTGTATGAAATCGCTTACGAAATGCGCTATGAAATACAGCAGGCCAAATTTGATGGACTCAATCCTTTTGATTATCACTTAGATGCTATCAACACCTTATTTGAGCAGCTTGAAAATCAACAAAAATCAGGGATTGCACCCGACCCTTTAGTCTTGGCATCAGCTGATATTTTATTGACAGATGCATTTATTCTCCTGTCTTCTCATTTGTATTTGGGAAAAGTAGATCCAGAAAGTTTGAAAACAACCTGGAATATTCAGCGAAACGCTCCCGAATTAAAAATTGACCAGCGTTTAAGTGATGCTTTGACCAAAGGAAGTATCCGAAAAAGTCTGGAAGAGCTCTATCCCCAATTAAGCATATACAAACGCATGCGTGAAGGATTGAGGGAAACTTTCGATTTTGAGCAGAAGGCTAGGCAGTCCAATGTTAACTCCTGGAAAGCTTTGAAGGCTGATAAATCCATAAAAGTAGGAGACAGTCATGCAGCAATTCCTGAAATCAGGCAGCGATTGCAGTTTTGGGGCTTTTTAAAAGTATCTAATCCTGTAGAAAATGAACGCTTATATGATTCATTGCTTATCCCAGCCGTAATGCGTATGCAACAACGGTTTGGAATGGAAGCAGACGGAGTGATTGGACAAGGCACATTGCATGCACTGAATCAAAGCCCGGAAGCATTGGTGCAAACTGCCGCCATCAATCTTGAGCGCTTACGTTGGCTTCCGCACGAAGTAAAAGAACAGGAACTTATTATAGTGAATACCGCCAATTTCCAATTGGATTACCTTGTTAATCGGGATACCTTACTGAGTTCAAAGGTAATTGTAGGAAAGTCTTACCACTCCACACCACAATTCAATGCAGAAATGTCTTATCTGGTGTTTAGCCCCACATGGACGGTACCAACATCCATTACCAGAAATGAAATCATTCCGGCTGTCAAGCGCAACAATAATTACCTTCAGGAAAAAAATATGAAGGTACTGACGAGTTCAGGTTCTGTTGTGGATCCCACTACTATAGATTGGTCAAAAGTAAACCCAAGGAATTTTCCGTACACGATCAGACAAGAGCCCGGTCAGCAAAATTCCTTGGGATTGGTAAAATTTATGTTTCCCAATAAATACTCGGTATATATCCACGATACTCCCAGTAGAAGCTTATTTGCCAGAGAAGACCGTGCGCTCTCTCATGGCTGTATCCGCATTCAAAAGCCCTTTGAGTTAGCCAAAATACTCCTTGCTCATGATGAATCTTGGACGGATGACCGCATCCGGCTCGCAATGAATCAAACGACTGAACGAACCGTAACACTCAATCGTAAGATTCCTGTGGTTATTTTATACCTGACCTACTGGGCCAACTCGCGAGGAGAGTATTTTTTCCGAAGAGATATCTATAATCGCGATCAGGAAATCTGGGCTGCCTTGAGAGAGATTAGGAATTAAGGATTAAGAATGAATAATGAGGTTTCAAGAGATCCTAGACTTAATACTGTTTCATCCTGAAAATACATGACAGTTTTTTTAAGAATAATGCTCGTATTTACAAGCCACCAAATATATCGCCGATAGGTATATCAACTTATATCGCGGTAGCATATTTCATTATCTATACCTCATAATCTCTCCATTTCTTTCTTTTGTCTTGATTCTTGGCTCTTGTTTCTTGTTTCTTTATCTTTCATCCTTCATCTCTCTTCATTCATCCTTACACTACCAAGTAGTTGCCTGCAACTTAGGGAATGCACGGATTACATCAGATAGGGAAATTTGCCCTACCAAGAACCCATCCTGAAGGACGGGAAACCTTCTAATTTTTAACTCCAAAAACTTTTGAGCAGCATCAAATAAGGTCATATCCGGTGACATCGTGATGACGTCTTTTGTCATATGCTCTTCTACCAAGCCTGGAAACTTAGGAGTATTGGAATATTTTCCTTTGATAATCTCTTTCAAACAGTCCACTTCCGAAATGATCCCAACCAAATGACCTAAATTATCTACCACCGGTGCTCCAGATATTTTGCGTTTGGTCAACATATCCAATACGTGATCAATTGAATCACTTGGCTTGAAGGTGACGAGATTGGTACTCATGTGGTCTTTGACTAAAATGGGGGCGGTAGATTTTTTACTTTCTACTATGCGCACACCTTGAAAACTTTTTACCATAGTTGTAGGGGTTAAATTGAACCAAATAAATTACGGAAAAAATATCAAAAATAAAAATAATCAAGCTGCCAATATTAAAAACTAAAAATTAGCATATAAATCGAGTTTTTAACAAAGCATTCTTTGTCTTACCTGTACATTTATCCATATTTTCTTTGGACAAGAAAATTCAGGAATTTACTGCATGGCTTGAATAAACTGCTGTACAAGCGCAGGATCTACGCTCAACACTTGGTGATATCGTTCTTCTGGAATTGAAAAACTCATCCCCTCTTTTTTAAAAAGAGACTGCGATGCTCTGATCATTTTGCAGGAAGCATGAATTTCTCTTAACAAGCCCAACCACTTGAGTTCGGCAGCATGCTCTGGCTTGGATCCTCCTCCTGGCATGAGGGTCAGTTGAGGTGAAGCTAATTGGATGAGCTCTTTTAAAACCTCCCATCCTTCACTCACCGAAGGTTTGCCTCCCGAGGATAAGATTCGATGGAAACCAAGTTTTTGAATCTCGTTCAAGGAATCAGTTAGATTAGGGGTTAGGTCAAACGCCCGATGAAAGGTACAGGGCTTTCCATTAGCCGCTGTAACAAGTCTTGCGTTCTTTTGAAAATCAACCTGAGCTTCTTCATCCAAGACGCCAAAAACAAAGCCATCTGCTCCTAATTTATCCAATAAATGAATATCCCTTTCCATTACCTCTATTTCTTCATTGGAGTAGATAAAGTCTCCACCTCTAGGCCGGATCATCACAAAAATAGGTATGTTCACTTTACTCTTGAGAAACTGAAGCATACCCGCAGACGGGGTTGTTCCCCCTTCTGCAAAATCTGAACAAAGTTCAAGTCTATGAGCTCCAACGCCAGCTGCCGTCATCGCAGCCTCCACGGTGTAAACAGGAATCTCCAATATGGCCATTAGATAGCAAACGTTGAGTTTTTGAGTACCTTTTCTTGGCTATGATGCAAGGCATAGGTAAAGCCTTGACGGAGTGCATAGGCCCCGTATTCACCTTCTTTATTGATGGCTAAAAATCCTACCTGTAAATTATCTAGATCTTTTCTGTTTTTAGCGATCAGACGTCTGACAGCCTCCTCACATGCTTCTTGGGGTGTTCTCCCCTGTCGCATCAATTCCACAATCAGAAAGGAGCCACAAATCCGTATAATAGACTCTCCAAGGCCTGTGGCAGTCGCTGCTCCTACTTCATCGTCAACAAACAAACCTGCCCCTATAATCGGGCTGTCTCCTACCCTTCCGTGCATCTTATAGGCAAGCCCTGATGTAGTACAGGAACCAGCCATTTTCCCATCAGCTCCCAAGGCAATCATGCCAATGGTATCGTGATTTTCGATATTAATGATGGGCTTATATTGTGCATTTACTTTCCAATCTTCAAAAGCTTTCGCAGCCTTGGGACTCAAAGCCTCTGATTCTAAAGGAAAACCCTGAGCAATTGCAAACTGACGGGCTCCCTCCCCTGCAAGCATCACATGTGGTGTTTCATCCATTACTTTTCGGGCCACAGCAATCGGATGTTTGATTTGCCTGAGAAAAGCTACCGATCCGCAAGATCCATCCCCCTTCATGATGGATGCATCCAGAGTGGGGATTCCTTCCCTGTCAGGCAGTCCTTGAAGCCCTACGGATAGGTTATCCATATCAAGCTCTGTTACTTTCACTCCTTCCTCTACTGCATCGACTACAGATGATGTTTGCTCCAATACTTCCCAAGCTCGATCATTGGCCGGCATGCCATGATCCCAAGTTGCCAAGATAAGCGGCTTGAATTTTTCGGAGTTAGAAAGCTGTTCCGATGATGTGCATGCTTGAAACACACTCACAGGAAGCAAAGCCGAACTTGCTACCAGACTTTTCTTAATAAATACTCTTCTGCTTGACATAATAGAGGAATTAATAACTTCCGAAAATATCCAAAAAAATCAGAAAGACTTTAAAGTTATTTAAAATTTTTATGAAAGGAGTGAACAGTGGGAAGTGAACAGTGAACAGTGGAAGGAAGAATGAAAAATTAGGAATGAGAAATTAGGAATGCTTGTGTGCTGAGCGTAGTCGAAGCAAGGAATGAAAAATTAAGAATGCTTGTGCTGAGCGTAGTCGAAGCAAAGAATGAAAAATGATGTGCAACTATCGTCTGTGGGTTTTAACCCACGACTTCAATTGAATCTTGGAGACAAGATTTATTTGAATTTCTAAAGAATCCACCAAATCAATTGCCGTGGCTTTTAAGCCCAGGCATTGGAAGAGTAATGAATAGTGGGAAGTCAACAGTGCTTAGTGAATAGTGAGCAGTTAATAGTGAACCATGAGAAGTTATTAGTGGTCCACAGCTAACTGTCCACAGCTCGATTTTGATTGAAATACGATTCTTCTTTTTTTCTAGCGGAAACCTTGCTTGGTACATGGTACTTGGTACTATTACAGTGATTAGTTTTTAAAAATAACTAGACATTGTTCAAATGAATGGTGCATTAGCTCGTAGGATAGGAAAACTTTTCCAAAGTTTCAAACTTTGGAAAAGTTAACTCCTGAACTAAAATTATGATTGATTGGCATGGTTAACACCAATTCATCCTTGATCCTTCATACTTTTTCATTCCCAAGAAAAAACCCGGCAGGTGTCAAAAATCTGCCGGGTCTGTCAATACATTGTTCACTCTGCACTGTCAACTGTTCACTGCTAACTACTCACTTTGCACTATTCACTCTCCACTGTCTAATTCCCTTCTGCTTTGGCTTTTCGTTTGAAGCCTTTTCGGAATGGCCAGGTGTACTCCAAGGCTTCTAAGCCTCTGTTAAGATTTGCGGAGGAACTGTCGATATTGACCAGTGTATTTTTGAGGGTGCTGGCAAATACTTCATCATTGAGAATCATGCCTGCTGTATTATTCTTATCGTTGAGTTTGGCTGTAATATCGTTCAGATTATCAGTTAGCTTTTGCGCATTACTTGCAGTTGCCTGAAGTTCTTTTAAAGAACTCTGAATATCTGCATAGATGGTCTTATCGGTAGTCAGGTCATGGAACAGATTACCTTCCTTATTCAGGTTGGAGGTAAATTTATTCATCTCATTGATCATGCGATTAGAGTTGGTCGCAGCCCTATCGAGATTGGTGATAATGCTCTTAAAGTTTTCACCGAGCAGGCTATCTGTCATCACTGTACCGACGATTCCTTGTCCCTGCGCAATTTTTGTTGTCAATACTTTCAGATTTTCGGTAATGGTTACCAAGTTTTTATTGTTTTCCTGAAGAGTTTCCATCATTCTGTCGGTATCCAAGGGCATTTCGGACATCAAGCGATCACCATCTTCTACAGCAGGTGCCAGCGTAGTTCCTCCGTAGATAACAATGATTTTATTCCCTATCAGACCGTCTGAACCTATGGTAGCCTTTGAGTCCTTGCGGATATAATCTCTCACCTTGGACTCTACATTCATGATAATTTCCACTTGGGAATCTCCATAAAAGTTGATTCGTCGAACAGTACCGATTTTTACACCGGAAAACCACACGTTATTTCCTGTCTGTAAACCGGCGATATCATCAAAAACGGCATTGAGGGAAATGCTTTTTACAAATTTCTTCTGCTGACCACCCAAGGTCAAAACACCAGCAACAAAGATGATGATGCCAATCAATACGAAAATGCCTACGATGACTGACTTTTTATTATCGTTTCTCATTAGTTAATGAAGTTATAATCATAGAATGACTGAATATTTTCGTCTTTGGCATTGTGGAATACTTCCTCAAAACCTCCAACTGCTTTAAATTTCCCCTCAATCAGGACTGCCATGCGATCCCCTGTCTGCTTGGCGCAAGTAAGGTCGTGGGTGATCACGATTGAAGTGGTTTGATAACGCTCCTGAACCTCGTTGATCAGGTTGTTGATATCGATACAGGTAATTGGGTCCAAACCTGCCGTAGGTTCATCATAGAGCATAATTTCCGGATTCAAAATTAAGGTACGGGCAATTCCGATCCTTTTCTTCTGACCACCGGATAACTCGGATGGCATTTGATTGATTGTTTTGGCAAGCCCTACGGAATCCAATAAATCTTCCACACGCATATCGATTTCCTTTCGGGTCAGATTTTTCACATTTCTGACCAATGGAAACTCTAGGTTTTCCCTTACGGTCATGGAGTCATACAAGGCAGATGCCTGGAAGGAAAAGCCTATCCGCAGACGCAAAGCATTCAGTTCTTTGAGGCTAAGTCCATAGGTATCTTTTCCAAAGATTCTGATGGTACCCTCATCCTGCGTCAACAATCCTACCAAAATTTTGATCAATACAGATTTTCCGGTACCGGACCTACCAAGCACCACCAAGTTTTCTCCCTTGTACAAATCCAAATCCACCCCTCTCAAGACATGGTTTTCATCAAAAGACTTGTATAGCCCTCTGATTTCAATCACCGATTCTGAACTTTGTTTAGGCATATCTGATAGCGTTTACGATTTGCAAAGCCAACAACTCTTCGATAAAAATCAAAAACATAGACATGACCACAGATGAATTGGCAGCTTGCCCTACTCCTTCAGTTCCTTTGGTAGATGTGTAGCCTTTATAACAACCAACGATTCCGATGGTGAAACCAAACACTAAGGACTTGATAACCGAAGAAAAGATATCCAAAAAGGATATCGCTTCAAAAACCTGCACAAAAAAGGTAGAAAGGGAGACCAATTCATTTTGGTTGACATTGACAAAGGAACCCATCAAGGCTACAAAGTCTGTATACATCACCAAAATCGGTATCATTAGGGTAGTTGCCAATACCCGTGTGACCACCAAGTATTTGAAAGGATTGATTGCAGACACTTCCATGGCATCAATCTGTTCGGTCACTTTCATGGAGGCGATCTCAGCACCGATACTGGAACCTACTTTTCCCGCAGCAATCAATGCAGTCACCAAAGGACCCATGGCTCGTACTATCGCGATAGATATCAAAGCAGGAAGCCATGACGTAGCCCCAAATTCAGCTAAAGAAGGTCGGGATTGATTGGTAAACACAATCCCAATGATAAAACCCGTCAGAGAAATCAGGGGCAAAGAGCGATAGCCTATCTCGTAACATTGACGAAGGATTTCCCTGAATTCATAGGGAGGAAACCAGACCTCTTTAAAAAAGCGCTTTACAAATGAAAATGCGTTGTAAAGGCCCAGAAAAAATTTATCCAGCTTTTTTGATAAAACAGGCTTTTTATCGTTGGTTAAGTTTATCATAAATTTTTTTAAGAGTCCTTTTAAAGGCCAAGGATTTCGGCCATAATATCATTCTTCAAAGGTTTAACTAAAAAACCTGAAACCATGTTATAATGTGTGCTGGTTTCAATGTCATCTGGGTCAACCGAGGAAGTGAGCATTTTAACCTCTATCCTTTTATTCAGTGCTTTGAGTCTATCCAAAAACTCCCATCCTTTCATCTCTGGCATATTGACATCCAAGATTAGTAGATCTGCTTCATTATTTTCCAACCACTCCAATGCATTATACGGATTTTCAAAAAACTGTAAGTTTAAATCTTCCTTCAATCGAAGCATATTTTTCCGGTTGATCATATGCTGGATTTTATCATCGTCTACAAAAACAATTGTTTGGATTGATTTACTCATACCTGGGGTTAAAATTTAGTTTATGAAAATTATGCTTCTCCCACATTCCCATGAAGCAATATAAGAAAGATAGCACCTCCTCCTTTACAAATATAAAAACTTAATGTGGGGTGAGCGCAAATTTTTATGTCTTTTAACTTTTAGTCTAGTCTAATTTATTTAGTCGTATCAAATTTAGATGAGGCTAAAAGACTTTTAAAAATCTTTAAATCTGATAGTTAGGACAACTGAAAGGCTGTACTACTTTAAAATCCTATCGAACAAAATTAGATTCTTCGTACCAGAAAAAATTGCAGTCAAGTACTAGGAAATACTTCGATTTTTGGGCTCCCCTACTTCCATGTTCTGAGGATTTCATTTTTTTTGAGTAGTTTGCTTACCAAAATAACTACATACATGAATTCAAAAAGTAAGGCTTTTGGACTCCGAAATAAAATCATGAGTGCCCTGCTCTTTTTCCGTGACCGCTTTGACCTGCACGAAGGAAAAGAAGACGAATTAGAGACGATTGATTACATTCGGAAAAACATAGAGTTCCGCGGTGCCAACCTCTGGATTTTGATCTTTGCGATCTTTGTAGCTTCCGTAGGATTGAATGTAAACTCTACTGCTGTCATCATCGGTGCCATGTTAATTTCACCTCTGATGGGCCCCATCATGGGGATCGGAATGGCTGCCGGTATCAATGATTTTGAGCTCCTCCAAAAGTCTTTCAAAAACCTGGGAATAGCCGTCCTGATTTCCATCATTACGAGTACGATTTACTTTTCCTTTACACCGCTCAACGATGCCCAATCCGAATTACTTGCCCGTACGGAACCAACTATCTGGGATGTGTTGATTGCTCTTTTTGGAGGCTTGGCTGGAATTGTAGCTGGCTCAAGAAAAGAGAAAAGCAATGCTATCCCGGGCGTGGCAATTGCAACGGCTTTGATGCCTCCACTCTGTACAGCAGGATATGGCTTGGCCACAGGAAATCTCTATTTCTTCTTTGGTGCATTTTACCTGTTTTTTATCAATAGTGTTTTCATCTCACTTTCCACCTATTTGATTGTTCGGTTTATGAATTTCCCCAAAAAGGAATTCCTAGATCCAAAAAGGGAAAAAACAGTAAAAACGTATATTACCATCTTTACAATTTTAACCATTGTACCAAGTGTTTACTTGGCCTACAATATTGTTAAACGAACTATTTGGGAAAAATCGGCCAATCAGTTCATCAGCATGGAATTTGATCTTCCAAGAACACAAGTCTTAAATTCCAATTTGGTCTTTGCTTCTGATAGCAGTTTTATTGAAGTTAGTCTGATTGGAGAACGTATTTCGGATGAAACGATTGTTCAATTGGAGAAAAAACTGGCTAATCTTAACCTTCGAGATACTTACCTACGGATTAGACAAAGTGGAGACAATGCTGACATGAATTTGCTTCGCTCGGATATTTTGAAGGATTTATACGAGCGAAATGAAACACTCATTCAAGATAAAGACAGAAGGATCGCCCTTTTGGAAAGAGAATTGTCCGAGTTTGGCAAGAATTATCAACAGGTCATGGATATAGCTCAGGAAGCCAAAATCAATCATCCTGAATTAGAAAACTTCTCCATGAACCGCTCGGTGGTAGCAGATTTGACGACCAACCAAAAAGACACCATCATGATGGCTTTTGCCAAGTTTAAATCAAGGCCAAGCAATCAAGAACTTAAAAAACTGGAAGAATGGCTTAAACTACGTTCAAAAGCTGACACTCTTTCGTTGATCATTCAATAATATGAAACAAATTTACTTCGTACTTCTCCTCCTCTTCGGATGGAGTATACCCCTACTAGCTCAAGATGCCTCGTACGATGAATCCCTAGCCAAATCACTCCAAGCAGATGCTTACGGAATGAAAACCTATGTAATGGCCATCTTGCTTGCAGGTGATCGTGTACAGGAATACAGTCCTGAACAGCGGGCCGAAATACAAAAAGGACACATGGCCAACATCAACCGCTTGGCTGAAGAGGGCAAATTGATTCTTGCAGGTCCTTTTATTGACGGAAATGAGAAACGGGGCATATTCCTTTTCAATGTAGCCACAAAAGAAGAAGCGGAGGACTTGACTAATACCGATCCAGCCATCCAAGCAGGTGTCCTTAAAATGGAACTGATTGAATGGTATGCTTCGGCAGCACTTCAATTGATCCCCGATACCCATAAAAAAATCCAGAAAAGCAGCTTTTAACTGGAATTCCTCTTATTTCCCGAAAGCATAAGCCAAACCTACTCTAAAATTGCGGTTATACACTTCCAAATCTGGACGTGTTTCCAGACTGAAAGGTTTTGTTAAGGCATTTCTCCAATCAAATGTCATGGTGAATTTACTCACTTGGAAACCAAATTGTAAATTCAGTCCCCATTCCTGATCGGGAAACTCCCAAGCTGGCCCAACAAAATCAATACCGGCAAATTCTGGTAATCCTTGACTTAAGTGATGACGAAAATAAGCCCCAGCTCCTACAAAAGCCTTTGCAACTCCATCATCAGATGGACCTGTTGTCAGACGGATTAACGCTGGTATAGTTAAAGAATACCTTCTCAACCTATCCTCTTCAAAATAAGGAGTGGTGCTTCCGTTGGAATCAATCAACGAGCTCACTACCAATTGAAGATTATTCGTCATATTCCAGCTTCCGTACAGGCCCGCCTCCCAAGCAAATATTCCGTTGGCTCGGAAAGACTCCTGCGTATGACGGTTATGGGAATTCCCCAGCCCTATCTGTGCACCAAACTGAAGCGCTTTACCTGCCACCACTTTTTCAGGGCTAAAGGTTGGAGCAGGCTCCAATTGAGCTGCGCTAGCCATTTCTAAGGTAAGCGCTGTCAAAAACTGTGTGATTTGAGCCATCCCTTCATAATCCAACAAATCCGGGGTATCCTCGGGTTTGTGATACGGAGAGATCAATCCAGTAAAGGCATGGATGGCAGGGATTCCGATTTTCCCAAAAGGCCAGGTATCCGTACGCATTTCAATGGTAGCATCCATTTTTTTGATGGTCAAAGGCTGCTTCGCTTGCGCACGTGCCATCAGACCCTGTGCATCAGCCAAAGTCTCCCATCCTTTCAACTCCAAACCCTTAGCTTTTCCCAACATCCCGATCATATCCAAGCTAAACATGGCTTTGATGGCCGAGTTATCAAAAGGTTTATCTGCTTTAACAAAGCGATCTGCTCCTATCAAACCGGATTCCTCCGCATCAAAAGCGATAAATACCAGGGTACGCTTGGGTTGCTCAGCTCCTGTCAGCACCAATCGGGCAATTTCCAACATGCCTGCTACTCCAGATGCATTATCATCTGCTCCAGGAAAGTTTCGCTTGGTTCCCGAAGGTAAAATTTCATATCCCAAGTGATCATAATGCGCCCCCACTACGATGATTTCTTTGGAAAGTACCGGGTCCGAACCGGGAATCATTCCTACAATATTTTTACCGTTGACTTGTACGAGTTGGACTTTGTAGGGGAATTCGTGTAAGAATGAGCCATTCTGAAAAGGCTGCAAACCTATTTCCTGCATTTGTTGCTCGATGTAGGCAGCTGCTTTGGCATGTCCTGATGTTCCGAGTCCCCTACCCTCCAGCGAGTCGGAAGCTAAAATCTGTACATGTCGTTCCAGTCGTTGGGTGAGGTTTTCTTGGGCTTGCAGTGAAAAGGTAGTCAAGAAAAAGAAGAGCAAAATTGAGGCGTAGCTATTTCGCATAGAAAATTGAGTTGAGATTAAATCTTGATACGGGAAAGATTAGGAAAGGTTAAAGTTGATTTAACTAATCGATCAATAAACGAAATTTCACGGATTAACGAAATTCAAATACTTATTCGGGACGAACTTTAACAATCATACACTTAATAAAATAAAGTATTGATCTGTAAATTTACCGCATCCAGATTGGCCCTTCAAATGGAAACTCAAATACTTTCCATTCGTGCTTTTGGCATTTGTTGAAAATTGCAAAAGCCTTGGAGAGTAATTGCTTATCCGTAACTCTATCTAAAGTATCCATGCATGCATCGAAATCCTGAATATTACGATATAATTCTGCTAGTAAAAGAAACTCATGTTCAGATACCGGTTTAAGCAGTTGTATCAAGACCATACAATTTTCTTTCCAAGTCAATTGATGCTCTTCATTCGGGAAATTTTCTGACGACAACAAAGGTTCATTAAGTAACCATAGGAGTCGTTGACGCAAATAGACTTCTTCTTGAGGGGTTCGAAAGCATTTTTCATGAAGCGCTTCCATTAATCCTTCTTTGTCTAAATGAAAAGCATAGGTGCCATGCAGACGGAAAAAAACCGATTTATTGATAGCGAGCTGATCAGTTGGCTCATCTTCAATTTTATCTAGCAACAATATCTCATCCAACCAGAAAATCTGACTACAATGTCCACAGCGGGTAACCAAAACAATACGTGGTAAATACGGGCCTTTGACCAGTCCATCAGAATAATAGCGAGCTCCTATTCCGTTGGCTGAAGTGACCCTCTCCTGTAATACTGCTCCAGAGCAATGAGGACAAAAATATACATTCGTATCACCTAGTAGCATAAGAAGTTATTTAAGGTGGTAAGCTCTCTTGACTTTAAAATTTATTTCAGCAGCTTCCGCAAATTATAAACGACCAAAAATATACCAAGGACCAATAAGAATAGATACCAAAATATTGCAAAAAGCCCCATAGTTATTTCTATTTGTGTGACTAGTACGAATATAGTAGAAATTGATTTTAGATTTAAATTATGCTCGCAGAAAGCGCATAAGACTCGGAAATAAGGTTGAAATATACATCGTAAAATAAATTGAAATAAGGTCTCATGGAGATATTGGGATAACTTGTCCCGACCCTCGGGATTGCGCTTCTCGAAATTTGTAATTTCGGGAAACAGATAATTGGGATTTGTAATCCCATATTCGGGACCATCAGCTTATCCATAATCCTGTTTTGATCTCCTCATGTCATTCAAAAAATTCATCTGGTGTAGACCTTCATTTTGAATTTCTAATACATTAATTATGAGCGGTCCACAGATTACTCAGATTTGCACAGATGGGAATGAGGGAATGTTGCGGTCGTGGCGTTTGCCTTGGCGGGCGTGGCGTGAACTACTGCTTTTGGGATCAACCACGAATCACCAACAAGTCTTCAATAGAGCCATCATTTGCTCATCGGCTTTGGCATAGGCCGAGCGGATGCTGAGATTCCCATACAAGCATCGAATGTATTCTAGTGCAAATACTTTTTGCGAAACAAACGCTTTAATTTCCGTAGCAAGCTGCAAGGATTGATGGACTTTGGCACTTCCCTCAAACTCAAAGGGAATGGAACAAATAAACTCTGACGTAATATTTTCAATGCTAAAAAATTCCGCAATAGCCCGATAATGTGCAGTTCCGGTATATCCTCCCAATGCAGTAACTACAATCAATGTCCCTTTTAGCCCTTTCAGATGTTCTTTGAGAGCTAATGACAGGGTGGTTTTAGGAATGAGATCTTTCTTTAGAAATTTTCTTTCCCCAAGAAAAAAATAGGCTGATTCAGGAACTTCATATGGAAAGAACGTTTGTACTGAATGGAATGCAGCAGGATTTTCATCATTGATCACCGTGATCGAATCTACGGTCAAATCCTGTGCATGATTGACAAACATTCGTGTTGCAGCAGAACCTAGTACGATGATATGTTTCGCGTTGTGAACCCCTTCTTTCAGCACTAGCGGGCTTAGAGCCAAAACCGGCAAAACTTTTACAAAATCTCTTCTTTTCATACAGCAAATATTTACTCACTCCAAGGCAAGACATATCTTTCCAGCAAAATCTTTACTGAAAGAACGTTCTAACCAACCCTTATAACTTATTCCTTGTGTCATGTCACTTACCTCTCAAGCTTCTTCCCTATCAATCCTATTCAAAGTCAAACCCCAACCGTCCCTTAGTGGTCTGGAAATTGAATGATTTTCAAGGGCAAATACCTGTGCTTTCAGATGATTTCTGTAGAATAGGTAATCCCCATCGTCGATTAACCCATTGAAATCAAAATTGACAGCATGGATTTTGGCCATTTCGAGAATAGCTCCCTTACGCATTTGGCTGTGGTCACTCAAGTAATCGGCCATGTGCAGCAACCAAACCTTTTGTTCAACCAGTATTTTTTCCGCCAATTCATTGGACTTTAAAATCCAAGCTTCTGCTTCTTGGGTTAATTGATTCGATTCGTCGTGAAGAAAATATTTGGTATCAGGTGCTTTGGTATCAAAGGCTGCTGGAATGCCTCCCATTCCTGCCTCTTTCAACATTCTAGTGATAAATGCAGTGGCTTTCTTGATGTCGTCCACTGCCCCTGTGGTCACATTTTCTTCACCGAAAATCAATCGCTCAGCCGCTAAACCTCCTAAAAGCAAGGCCAATCGATTGATGATTTCCTTTTTGGAAATGTATTTCCATTGGAATTTTGAAAAGACAAAACCTCCCGTTCCAACCTCAGCGGTTTGGGAAACCACAATTTCTGGAATCGTTCGAAGCAAAACCGTCGAAAGGATGGCATGACCTGCTTCATGAACTGCAGAAATGGCCTGAAGATCATCTTTTTTACTTTTTCTCAATTCTTCCAACACCAATTGTTGTTCGAAGACTAAAGTGTGGATGATACTTTCCCCAAGGTGATAATTGACTTGGATTGTGTTTTCTGAGGTTTTCACGATCACATGGGAAACTTTCAGATTTTTTAAAATCATTTCTGTGATGATTCTTCCCAGTTTTGAATGGAGTAATTGGTGTATTGTGGTAAATAAGGGCCTGGTACCCTGTGTGGGATATACTGCCTCTTTATAGATCAACTCATGGATCGAAGTATCGAATTGAAGTTTTAACCCTTGGTTAAGGAATACCTTTTCTTCAATCTTCGTCAGTTCCAAAGCAATGATTTTTTGAAAAGATGCCTTACTGAAAGCTGGATAAATGATATGATGGTTACCTAATCGAGCAATCTGCTCATTTCGAAAGCGCTTCTGCAAAGCTTTTTTTATATGGGGGACGGTAATTTGTAAGGATTGATCATGAAATTCATCCGCATCCATGTCCGGACTGAAGTTATGGCTCATGGTGTAAGCCTCATCCAAATTACCCATGACAACTATCAATCCTTTGGAACAGTCCACCGTCTTGGGACTATTTCCTAAATCGAAGATTTCGGTCAAAAAAGATACCGTTTCATAGCCATCCATCGTCAATAATTTCTCCTCCAAATCAAACCTTGTGGCAAAGCGTTCTTTGGCCAAAGAAAAAATAGTATCAAGTTCTTTGGGAGGTACAAATAACACCTCATCTGTCGCTACATAGTTATTTTTCCCATCATCACTATTCCTTTTATATTCATTGAGGACATCCATTTTTTTTAAATAGAATTCAATCCCTTCTACCACCTTCCCCTTGGAAACACGAACACCCTTTGACAGCAAAAAACGAAGTTGTCTGATCAGGTCAAATAAATTATTAATATGATAATCAATTTTGGAAATTTTGAATTTCCCAGTATCCAACAATTGCCAGATCAGCCGTGAAGGGCTTCTTTGTTTTTCTCCTCCAAGATCATCTAAAGTCCTAGCATGCTGAAATTCATCTAAAGACAAAATGATAGGATAGCCGTTGACATTTGCAAAAATATTCTCAAGGGTGCGTTGAATATTCCACTCTCTAAACTCGGATTCTCCAAGATCGAAAGAAAAATATTTTGGCTCCATGGCTATCAATTGAACCAATCGGTTCACCAAAGAAGATTTTCCAACGCCCGTCAATCCCCATAAATTGATTATAACTGGTTTTTCCTGGATTTCGGGAAATAAATACCAAGAGCTTATCGCATTTACAACTTCCTCTATTACCTGATCAATCCCTACAAATTCAGATTTCAATGTTTCTTTGGCTTGCTGAAGAATAGCTTGTTTTTCTAAGAGCTCTTTTTGTCTTTTTAGTAAGTCCATGTGCAGATCTTTTTGTTTTGGCTCAAAACTATACTGGCACTCCGCCAAAGAATGACTGAGCTCAAAAAAAAATGATCAAATTTCAGGAGCGCCCCAGTAAAAAATAAATCCCTAAAAAAACGTACCCTCAGCCATCTTTTGGCAAAGCCTATCCCTATCTTTAGGTTATGAGCAAGTTAGCATCCCTTATCCGACAAACTGAAATCATCAAACTGGCCAAAAGAAAAGCGTTTGACTGGGAGACTTTGGACAGGCATTTGGAGCGAAAAGAAGAGGAATTAGACCATAAACTCCGGATTTCCAAAAGAACATTCAGCCGTGACTTAACAGAAATAGCTTCCCTCTTTGGTATTGATATTTCCTTTGACTTCAAAACTGGCCTATACAGCATTGTTCCTGAGGATAGTAGCGAAGAAAACACCCAGTTACTGGAAGCTTTTGACATGCTTCAGGTCTTTGGTCAGCAAAGAAAAACCCCTTCCTATCTGCTTTTTGAACAGCGAAAGGCCAAAGGAACGGAACACCTTACGCCTATCTTGGCAGCCATTCAAAAACAAAAGCTGCTGCAGATCCACTATGAAAAGTATTGGATGGGACAGCTTCAAGATAGAATCCTAAAGCCATTGGCCCTCAAAGAATTCAAACAGCGCTGGTACCTGCTTGCCTTGGATGAAAAAGACAAATTCAAGGTCTTTGGTTTGGACAGGGTACGCAACTTGGAGATTCTTCAAGAAAGCTATCAAGTGGCAAAAACCATGGACTTTGAGCGCTATTTCCAGGATGTTTTTGGTATCATCAATAGTCCTGGGAATCCTGTGGAAGAGGTGGTGCTCACCTTTACGGAATTCAAAGGCCGCTATATCAAATCCCTTCCCTTGCATCCCAGTCAGGAAATTTTGGTAGATGATGGGCAGATCCTCACTATCCGCCTACAAGTAAAAATAGAATACGAACTGATTGCTGAAATACTTTCCCATGGAGATGAGGTCAGAGTGGATGCACCAGAGCGATTGAAGGAGGCGGTGAGGAAGAAGGCGGAACATATGTTAAAGGGCATTTTGGCAATTTAAAAAAGTAACATTCATGGTTAGCTTCGAAAGTATTGTTGACAGAAAAAATTAAATAAACAGCTATGCATACAGACTATATAGACTTTAGACCCATCAGTTCATTAAATGGCCTTCACTTTGTGGTAAAAGATTACCAACGTGGCTATAAATGGGAAGAGCAACAAATCAGGGATTTATTGGATGACCTTGACAATCACAATCACGGCAAGTATTGTTTACAACCCCTAATCGTCCATCATGACAAGGATGATATCGAATTAATCGATGGGCAACAAAGAATAACCACCATTTTTCTCATCTTTTATTATCTCCTCGACCAGCAATTTTATAAACTCTCATACCAAACACGTGCTAAAACCAAAGAGTTTTTAGATGGGGACTTGTATTTATTAAAACAATATACAAGCTCGGATTGGAAATCATTCAGAACTGAAAACCCTGCCTATGACAATGTTGACATCTATTTTATTTTTAGAGTCTATAAGGAAATAGGTAAATGGTTCGATGAAAAAAATATACATGTCGATGTATTCCTTGACAAACTTTTAAATCAAGCGCATGTCATTTGGTACAATACATTCAGCAACTCCTCCTCCGGTCAGCTTGTCAACCCAGAAACAATCTTTTTAAATCTCAATGCAGGGAAAATCCCACTTACAAATTCTGAACTGATTAAAGCACTGTTTATTTTGGATATTCAAAAGAATTTTTCAGGTGAAATCGGAAAGCTGAAAGCATTTGAACTAGCGAGTGATTGGGACAGGATTGAAAACCAGCTTCAGGATGATACATTTTGGTCTTTTATATGCGATAATGATTATTATGACAGTCTGGATACCAGAATTGATTTAATTATCGATTTGGTGAATGGAGTAACCACAATCAATACCGACAAGGATAAGAAAACCTCTTACAGAATCTATGATAAACTTTTTCAAGAAGGCGAAAAGCTTGATTGGCAAGTCATCAAACAAAGTTTTAACAAAATAGAAGAATGGTATTTTGATAAAGAAATCTACCATTATATCGGCTTTTTAATTGTCACAAGATTGGAAAAACTCTCAAGCATTGTAAAATTCAGTAAAGGTCAAACGAAAGAAAAGTTTAAAGAATTTCTTGCAGATAAAATCCGGGAGCAATTTTCAAAAACAAAAAAGGAAGGTGACCAGAAAATCCCCATTTACAAAACTGAAAACCTTCATTACGAAAAATACCGAGCCGCTTGCCAACACGTCCTACTGCTTTTAAATATCAAAGACTATCTCAATCGTTCTTCCCAAGAAAAGTTTCCCTTTGATCTTTATCTAAAGGAGAAATGGAGCGTAGAGCACATCAATCCACAAAACCCAAGAGGATTTAAAACCATCAGAGAAGTCAAAGAATGGCTGGACTCTTACTCACATTACTTTAAAGAAAACGCTGATGCCAATCAAACTGACCTGATTGAAAAAATTGAATTCCTATCACACAGTTTTAACAGAAAAAGAGATTTGGATTCAAAATTCGCAGATTTCCGCTTTGAGAAAGAAGAGCGAGAAATCTACGATCAGGTAATTGAAAAAATAACGGATGAATTATCTCTTCATGAAATAGGAAACCTATGTCTTCTTGACCGGAACACCAATAGCAAATTGGGCAACAGGGTATTTCTTGAAAAGCGAAAAGCCATCATGGAAATTTACTTCAAAGAAAGATCAAATGAAAAAACAATATATATCCCTAACTGCACTAAGGATGTTTTCCTCAAAGTCTTTTCGAAAAATAACAGCAGTATCACAGATACTATTTTTGGATTGAATGATATGCATGACTACACACGTCATATCTCTCACCAATTATCCAACTTTTACCTAAAAAAACCATGAATAAAGGCAATCAAATAAGTTTTTGGAACTTGATTTCTGAATATAGCATAGAAATCCCAACGATTCAAAGAGACTATACCTATGGTAGAAATAGTGCCATTGAAATCGGTCTTAAACTTACAAAATCCATTTTAGCTACGTGTAAATTACCCTTCAAAAACCTTCATTTGGACTTTATTTACGGAAAATTAGAAGGAATAGAGAATTTTCACCGTCTTGAAAAAAATAAACATAGCATTGAGTCATTGTTGCATTCGATCAAAAGTTATGCTGACAATCTTCACTTAAATGTCCGTTACGAGACAACCGAAAAAACAGATTTGAAATCTGAAATCGTAACTTTCATACCATTAGACGGGCAGCAGAGACTTACAACATTATTCCTGATCCATTGGTATTTTGCATTCCTTCGAAAGGATACTGAAAGCCTGCATGTATTAAAGAGGTTTACTTATACCACTAGAAACAGCTCTAAGGAATTCTTACAACTTATTTGTAGTATGAATTCTGATGAGGTGACTCTTGAAAATGGTCTTGTAGAAGGCATCACCAACCATGAACTATTTTTCAATTCCTGGAAGAAGGATCCCACTGTCAATAGTATGTTGATCATGTTGGGACACATTGAAAAATTTGTATTGGATCAACCTTTTTCTCTTACAACCGCATGGAAAAGATTAACTGAAAGTGATTCAGTAACCTTTGATTTTTTCGACCTAGATGATTTCGAACTTGCAGATGAACTGTATGTGAAAATGAATGCTCGGGGAAAGTCCCTTACAGGATTTGAAAATTTTAAGGCATGGCTGCTCAAAAATTTCAAAGAAGAAATCGGAGACGGGGCAATCGGGAAAAAACTGGACATCGATTGGTATGATCTCTTTTGGAAAGATCAGGAAGATGTTGAAAAAATCGACGACCATTATCTTCAATTTTTTAAGAATCTGTATTTGAGTGATTATCTACTGGAAAACTACGGTGAAGACAGTTCAGCATCAGAAATCAACACAGATAAGAATGTCGAAATCCTACGAAGTAAAACTGAAAAGAATCTAATTCCTTTGTTTGAAAACAATGGAACATTCTCCAAAAACATTCAGCGCTACATCAACCTATTGGACATATTTTCCAAGATGGAAGGTGATTATCTTTTTAACCCAAATTTTCAGAAAAGTTCACTTTTGGAATTTTTCTTCAAGAATAATCAAGGATTAAATTATCCAGAAAACACCTATCACTATGCCTTATCCAGATACCTGATTGAAACTAACGGAAATCTAGCTTATTTTGGACAATGGGCCCGGGTGATGGGAAATCTAATTTTCAATACTCCTATTGAAACAGCTTACCTGCATAGAATTGCCTGTATGAGTATTGATACCTTGATCCGTACCATTGGCTCTGAAAATGTCTATCAAAAAATTGCCCAGTTAGACGGGGGCATTGAATTCTTTGATGGAGAACAAGTCCATGAAGAAATTCTCAAGGCAAAATTGATTATTGAGCACCCGGAAATAAACTTTGAGAGGCAGTTTATCGAGTTTGAGTCTCACAGGTACTTTTATGGTCAAATCGGTTTTATTCTAAAAATCGCCAACTACAACTTCGATGATTTAGTAATAAAAGGCGGTAAAATTCAGGCTTTGTTTTCGGAAGAGGTGCTGAATCAAACTAACCACCTGTTATTTAGGGCATTCCTTTCTCAGATGGACACCTTTTTCAATTCTGAAAATCATTATAAATATTATTTCCCCAAAAATATCAGAGGGACGCTCAGGGAAAGAAATGAGAACTGGAGGAGGTTTATCAAAGGAAATCTTGCTTTAGTAGAACAAGTCATTGCTCACCAACACTTGGATGAAAACAACATCATTCCTAGTCTAGAATCAATTTGTCAGAATTGGAAAACCTCTGACAACTATATACGGGCCATTCTTACAAACCCAACCGTCCTGAACTATGCTAACCAACACCATATTCGAAAATACCATCATTGAAAACTTCAAAAAAACAAGATCAAATGAATTATTGGCTTCATAGAATTTCTCACTTAGCGGAGTTGTCTTATCCCCTGTTGGACAGAGGATACCTGACTATTGGATTTTCGGACTTTTCATTCAAAGAAATGATCGATTGTGTTTTAGCTGATGATTGGGATTTCTTTAATCAACAGTTTCAGGACTTCTGGGGCCGTCTTCCCCGATCAAGGCATAGCCTTTGGAATTTTCTAAAAATGTCCAAGGGAGACCTGGTGATAGTTCCAAGTCAAGGAACATTTGCTGTCTGCGAAATCACGGACCAAAGACCTTTATTGATTGCCAAGACATTTTCAGAAGGTTTAAAATCTTGGGACGATAAGCCCGTTTCCACGAATGGAATTCACTTAATTTCTCCACATGGGAATATCTTCGATTTGGGTTTTGCCAGAAAGGTAAAAGTACTATACAAACAAATCCCAAGGGACAAGTTTGCAGATGCCCAATTGACCGCAAGAATGAAAATCAGACAAACCAATGCGGCCATCAATGACTTAAAAACAAGCATTGAAAAGAGCATTGAAAATTTCAAAAAGGGCAAATCAACGAATGGGCCACCAATCAAATCCTAGATTACAAAACCAATCAGGAAAGTATAGCAGATGGTTACAATAAAGTTGCCTGGGTAATTACAACAGCCAACACTTTCAATGAAAAGTCTGAAAACCTCGCCAAAGAAAATGAAATCCAATTGATCAATGGACTTGAATTTTCTAAAATGTTATTGAATGCTGGATTCAGCTCCATGAATACTTTCCTGTAAGTAGGAAGAAATATTTAAAACGAATAAAACAATACAACCATGAATGATCAGGATTTTCTAAGCATTAAAAACCTGAAATGGCTCCCTTGGATAGGAAGTGATTTCTTCAATCTACCTTTAAATTATATGGGAAGAAAAAATTAATAATGCTTATGCCAAAACCTCTACTATCAAAGACAAAGAAGGAAAAGAAACTCTTTTGATCTTTATCAAACATACAAGTCAGAGATTTAGCTGGAGTCAATGGAATGACTATTTAAATAGAAAAATCCCGCATGAAATGGGTTGGTTAGCTGAACAAGTGAAATAAGATAGATGAGTTCATGTTTCTTAACCTATTTGAACGGTATAAAAAACGGGCACAATTACATATCGATAAGGGGGAATGTAACGAAGCCTACACGATCCTTTTGCTCCGCAAAGATACTGTGAAACCTAAAATGACTTTGATAATTTCGTGACCTATGAATCAGTTGCCACAAGGTTAGAGTTTACGGGTTCAAAAAGAAACATCTTCAAAAGCTCTTTGCTTAAAATAGCCATTGAAAAACAAAGAAGAGGATACCGACCCAAAAACTCCCCACCTGTTCAAAAATTTTGGCACGACTATTATCATTTCAAAGAAAAGGAATATCCCAGTCTGTACATGAAAAAACCCGGGATAGTACCTTTTAACAGTGATTGGCCCATGCTCTTTGATTCAAGGTTAAAAGGGGTTTCCTTCCTACACAAACTTAAACAGGGTAATGTAGATGCGACTTTTTACGGATTCCCGGAAGAAATGGAATTTATCGTCAAGCAAAATTTACCCAAAAACGCCAAACTTCAGAAGCACAGTAAATCATTTTCCATCCGGATCTACTCTGGCGTTATTGATCGAACAAAAGATTTTGAAAGCCAAAAAGATGCAGTAAAAAAGGGCTTGGACAACATCCTCTTTATGAGGGACTGGATCCTTGAAAAAGGTCTTTTGGACAGGTTGGAAATAAGATGACACCAACAGTTTTTGGATTATAAATTTTTAATACCTTCCGTATATGCTCTTCCCCCCACCATAATATTGATTTTTCAAATGCTCATAAACCAAATTAGTCCTTAAATCAATATCATCTATTTGATATGTCGGATACGGCAAGGTTTCAAACAATGTCTTACTCACAGCATTAAATACTGCGGCTGCCGTTACTGATTTGTCTGCCCACTGTTCAACTTTTAATTTCTCATGCTTCAATTCCTCCAATAACTCAATCGAAATTTTCTTGATTTCGTTTTTCTCTTTTTCTTCTAACTTTTTACCTTGTCTGAGGATGTCGAAGATTGCTTTTTGCTCATCTGTCAGCCCTTCTCGCTTGGTATCGGCCTGTTCTTCTGAATAAGAATTAACAAGTTCTATTAATTTTCTGAAAGTTTCTTTGATTACAACTTCGTCCTTACCTCTGTTGTATGCTTCAATTATTTCCTGGTAGCGTTTGTAATAGTCTACTGTCAATGGATTGTGTTCTACCATTCGTTTGAGCTGCTTTTCTATTTTTTCTTTCAGAGACTGAACGGCTGTATTTTTATTTTTAGTCTTCAAAAAATATTGCTCTAATAAATCAAAATCCAATCCGCTAAGGTCAATGATTTTCCCTTCGTTGTGGCTTGATTCGGCCACCATATTTTCAATGGATTCATCCACCACATGTTGGATTTTCCGCATGAGATCAGCTACGTCTGCACTCTCAACATTGTCTTCAATAACGGAGTAAATTACATCAATGGCATTCTTTCTCATTGCGTATTGATTTAATACTTTATCGGGTTGCAGGGCTTTGTATTTTTTGAAAACTTCCCTTGCCAAAACCTGAAATTTACGTTTGGTTTCGTCATTGGTATAAACAGCATTTACGGCTTTTTCCATTGCTGCCAACTTATGCAGGCCGTCAGCAAGGATAAGCTCCTGTAAGTCGAAACCTACTTCATCCCGTAAAAAGGTTTCAGTTGCCTCAAGGGACTCTTCCAATTTGTTGATAAGTTCCTCTTTAGGTTTTACAGGGGGCTCCGGCTTTTCACCTCCACCGCCTTCCTCCCGATGGCTATCGGGATCTCCACCTGATCCATAAATGGCCAAAGCATCCAACAAGGCGGAATACGTTTCAATATAGTCCACAATTAAACCATTATTTTTACCTTCACTGATCCTGTTGGCCCTTGCAATGGCCTGCATCAAGGTGTGGGACTTCAAAGGCTTATCCAAGTACAGCGTAGAAAGGGTCGGGACGTCAAAGCCTGTAATCCACATGGCACAAACAATCACGAAACGGAAAGGGTCATCTTCATCTTTAAACCTTGTTTCAAGGTCTTGGGTATTCATTTTTTCTCGATGTGGCTCAATATCTAAATCCCATTTCTGAAACTTTTGAATTTCGTTTTGCTCTGAACTCACCACTACACAAATTTCCGTTTCTTTTATCCATTGTAGTTCCCGGCTTTTCTCCAACAATTCCTGGTCGCCATATTTTCCTTTGGCAACCTCTTTTTCCAATTGCTCAACCGTCAGTTTCCAATGGTGTGTGATTAAATCATACATTCTCACGGCTGTGAGTTTATCCAATGCTACAAACATTCCTTTACCTTTATAGCCACGGTTGCAGAAATGCCAAACGGCATCTTTAGCAATGGCACCCAACCTTTTCTTGGCAGTAAGTATAGGATATTCTCTTGCGAAAAGTTGCTCCACTCTACTGCGTTGGTCACTGTCTAAATCCTCACTTTCGGCATCAATTACTGCTCTGATTTGCTCATTGATAATTGGATTTTTTAATCCTAAATACTCGCCTCGATTTTCGTAATACAAGGGAACAGTCGCTCCGTCATCTACACTTCTTTTAAAATCGTATCGAGAAACATAATCACCAAAAATTCGCTTTGTAATTTCATCGTCTTTAAAAAGTGGTGTGCCTGTAAAGCCTATGAATGAAGCATTTGGCAGGGCATTACGCAGGTTCATGGCTAAATTCCCACCTTGTGTTCGGTGAGCTTCGTCCGAAATGACAATGATATTATCCCGCTTAGTGATTTCTTCCTCGAAATTGAATTTATGAATGAGTGTAAACAAATAGCGGTGTTCTAAACTTAACAATTCCCTCAAATGCTTTCCGCTATTGGCTTTCAACGAATCTCTAGAGCCTGCTTTCACTTGTGGCACCGCACTCACACCACTGAAAGTGCCGTAAATCTGGGTATCTAATTCGTTGCGGTCGGTAACTATCAGAAAAGTATAACTGCCTGTAAACTTATGGTGAATCTTCTGGCAGAAGAAGACCATTGAGTATGATTTTCCGCTTCCCTGCGTATGCCAAAACACACCGAGTTTTTGCTTTTCTTCTAAGCTGATTTTACCCAGCTTGTAGAGCTCTTCTTTATGCTGAATATTCTCAATGGCCTTATTGACTCCGATAAATTGATGATTTCGGGCAATGAGTTTAACTACTTTACCCAAGGAATTATCAAATAGGATGAAGTTTTCAAATAAATCCAGAAATCGCTTTTTCTCGCAAACACCTACAATGATTCTATCCAAGGCAACAATACCTTCATCTTCCTCAGTAATCCGCTTCCATTCATGGAAATGCTGATACTTACCAGTAATGCTTCCAATACGGCTTTCAATGCCATTACTTAAGAGTACAAATGCATTGTAGTAAAAAAGTTTGGGTATGACGTCTTTATAATCCGTAAAGTTATCGTTGTAGGCATTTTCCAATTTTCGATGGGCTGCCTTTAGCTCTACAAACAAAAGCGGGATGCCATTTACAAAACCAATAATATCGGGTCTTCTTTCTCGGTTACTTTTGCCCTGAATCCACAATTGGCGAACCGCTAAAAAGTTATTATTTTCCGGATCGTCAAAATCAAAAATTTTGAGTGTTTTATTTTTTATATGCTCACCTTTTTCGTTGATGAAGTCCACAGGGATACCATTACGTAACATTTGGTGCTTTTCATAATTGATTTCAGCTAATGATTTGGTGATGCTTTCTTCAGTCAATTTTTCATAGGCTTCCTCATACGCTTTTGTTGGCAAGCCCGGGTTAAACGCTTTGATTTTCTCGAAGAATATCTTTTTGAGTACAACTTCTTTTTTGTTCAGTCTTCCCAAAGTACTACCTTCCCCAAAGCCTTCCTTGTTAAATGCCAATAGTGTATCCCAACCCAATTGATGGAAAAATAAATCAATGGCGGTCTGCTCTATTAAGTTATCTTCTGAGTATTCCCAAGTCATACTAACAATTTTTCTAATTGTTCTTCAACATCAGAATACTCGTCTGTATCAAATATTCTAACCCAGTGATCATTAGCTTCTGTAAATAATTCGTTTGTTGGTCTAAAATTCGTCCTAATTACATATTTATGCTCTCTTTCAATGTTTTCAAATTTAACAGAAACGCGACTATCTTCTTTTGTAAATTCTGATAATAAAGGGGTGTTATTTTGTGAGTTAAAATACTTTGATGTCCAATTATTTTTATCTTTGAACAATATGCTCCAATAGTAAGAGTTTAATTCACTGTGTCTATTTAATCCATTCCATTTTTTGCTGGTCTCTAGCAGACAGATTTCCATTTTACTTTTGTCCCAATAATCAATTTGATTTTGACCACATCTATTGTAAATTAAAGGAGATTTTAAAAAGCATCTCCTCCAATCTGTAATTAACTGAATTCCATCTTTTATTTCATTAATACAAAATTCTGCGAAATTCTGCGAATTCGATAGTTGATACTTGTCGAGAATTACTTTTATGTTCTGACTTTTGTTAAAATTTCTTAAATAACTCTTCCAACTCCTGTCCCTTTCTTTTCCTGTATTATTAACTAAACAATCATCTTTTAATAAAAAATAGTTTTCACTATTTGCCATTAGACAATTTCTAAACAGATGTGTTTCTGAATCCGATAAATCTGCCTTTAATCCATTAGAATCAAAAACTTCAAAAATTGCGTTTTTGAAGTTTTTAAATTTATCCAAATCATAATTTTCATCCACTTTACTCCAATTAAGCAAAAAACGAATTTGTCCCAGGAAATAGCCGTGCTCCTCAATTTTATTTATGCTCTTTAGCCACTTACTATCATTTGTAATTAGAGTTGCTTTTACAATTTCTTCTTCAAATTGGTCATTAACGAATCTTCCCTTAGGCACATTATTTCTTGGGTGTAAAGTAAAATATTTATTAATTGAATTACTTCCGTTGATTCCATACACTTCAAAACACCATATCTTAAAGGTATTTAAAGTAGTTTCAAAATCTTCTATATCGTCTATGAATGTATTAGATAGAGTTGAAAGATTCCTTATGATTCTCATCCAAGAATTGAATTCAAATCTTAAACTTTCATTGATTACTATTTCATTTGTTTTGTTTACAATGCAAAAATTAATCATTGCATAGAACAATAAGAAAGTTTCGTAATCGGTACTTTCCGAAACAAACAAGTCGAATACTGAAGTATTTTCTTTCGCTAGCCGAACTGAATCAATCAACTCTGAAATGTCATGTTTCACATTGTTTTCGTCTAAGTATATCAAATTATCAAAAACATCTAAGGCATATTTAAAGAAATCCTCATTAAAAAAGCCTGTTTTATAAAAAAATGGAAACAAAAGGACAATATTTTTTTGTATTGCCTGTTCCATTAGTTTCCTCTTTAGATTATTATCATCATAATCTTGAAAAGGAATTAATCTTCTGATATTTGCATCATTGATATCATAATTGTATGATGATACGTTTTCAATAAAATATAATCCTATTAGACGTTTGAGGAAAATCAAAAACCCCTGTTCAACTGAATCAACAATTATTTTTTGATTTTCATGTGAAGTATCAACTGATATTGCGTTTTTAGCAAACTTATTCCAAAATAAATCTATCCAGTTACTATCAATGTTCCCCCTCCATTTATTTTGAATAGTTTCATCCACATTGTTGATTCGCATTTGTTCTTCAAGCGAGGATTTGAAAATGTCAAAAGGCGACAATTCCTTCCCTCTTGCGTTCATCTTCACGTATAACTCATCCGTTAATTCAAACTTTTCTAATGGGAGTAAATGAAACGAAATAGATCCCTTTTCAAGTTTCCCCCATATATCAAGCCTTTTGTTTTCATTTAATTCATTTAGTCTTGAGTCTATTTCATCCAACATTACCAACATGGCTTTAATCGTTGGGTCGTTATTCCATGCCCATAAAAACCAGCATTGATTCTTTATCGTAACAGATAATCGAGTATTGTATAGCTGCTTTTTTAGCGAATCCAATTCCTTACTTATTAAATCCTTTTTTTCTTTTTCATCAATTGTCTCATGAGGCTCAATATTCAGATAATCAATTTTTTTGATTATCTCACTTTTCGCATTTGAATGCTCAATTTTTAACTGTTCAATGGAATGTTGAACCAACTCATTACAAAAATCTTTGCTTGAAATTCTCGTTTCATAAGAAAAAATAGAAGTTGTCGAGCCATTTACGTTTTGATATAAGAGAGGTAACTTTTCTTTTGGTATAAAATACCAATGTAACAGAAAAAGGGTTGTTAATCGTTGCTGCCCATCTAAGGGTGTAAACGTATTATCTTCCGCTGTAGAACCATATATAAAATCAAGAAGTAAAGGGGTGGATTCATCTGAAATAAGATTATCAATTATTGCAGACAAAAAGTTATTTCTAATTTCGGTTGCTTTCGCATCAATTCTTCCTTGAGCATAATCTCGTTGGATAACCGGAACGAGAATTTTCTTATCATTTATCAACTCTAAAAATGATAAATCAGATTTTAACTCTGCGGTATCGTTATTATTCATCTTTGTCATTTTTTAGGATATAGTCAATGTTTTCGTGAATTGCCTTTAAATATGATTTGCTATCTGTTTCTTCCCAACTGTTTTTCCATTGAGTGCTTCCATCATCCTGTTTTGAATAGTATTTGAGAAATAAGTTTTTAGTGCAATTAGGGATAAAAATTCCATTCATGTCTTTTTCAATGATTACTTGTCTTTTAGAAGCAAATAAGGCATTACCGTATCCACGATTAGTACCTGAATCCAATAAAACTAAGTTGTCTAAAGTGTCTTTACTTTCATTTACATCCTTTTGAACTATCGTTATAATTTCTTTATACAGCCCAGAAAACCGATCATTTCTATCACGTCCAAATTCCTTTAACTCTTTTATTAAAACATTAACATCGTCTATGATACGATCCCAATGAGGATGTTCTGATTCAATTTGAGGGATGAAAGTGAGCCAAACAATTTTGTCCTTTATTTCTTTCAAAGGATTCTCTGTTTGCGAGCCCACATGTTCCACATCCCAATCATACATTTTTAGTAAGTCGAATGGAAATCTGTAGTAGGAGTAATAATCTTGGTTATTAATCTTTTCATTTTGGTTGTTTTGTTGGCGAACACAAGTTTCAATATTGAAAAATAGCAAAAGACGTTTGCACTCTGTTTTGTTTTCAGTATATGAAAAGGTGTCGATTTCTTTAATGCCGTATTTTATAAGTTTATTAGCAATTAAATCTTGTAAGGACTTCACAGTTTCAGACTTGTTTTTGCCTTTACAAGCGTTAAAAATTGTAGGCAGGTCAATTCCATTGTAGACTAGGTATCCGACATAATGATAAATTTCACTGTTTTCATACCAATATTGGAAAGTGTGATATACTTCTTTAACTTTTTTCCATCCTATTGAAAAATTATCGATTTTTAGCTTTAACCACAAATCATCTGTAGTTTTATCATATAAATTTTGAAACTTTCGGTATGAGAAATCAGCATCATGCTTTTCTATTTTTTCTGTAAGAAAGTCAAATATTAAATCAATTCTAGTCGCAGGATTGTAGTTCTTATTAGTCAGGAAATACCAAAATCGATTGTCTTGCAACTTATTTTCAATTTCGTTCCATTCAAAAGCAAATTCGTTCAGAATTAATTCTTCAGTTTTTTTTCCATCTTTTTTCTCTCTGGCTTTCAAAACAAATAATGCTTTTATCAACTCTGCATTGGTTAAGCTGATTTTCCCTTTGTTTAGATTGTTAAAGATTTTTATAGACTCAATTTCTTCATCGTTATCTGTAACGTACCAGATAACTTTCACTTGAGCTACATCTTCACTTTTATTAAACAACACCTTCTCAAAAGCCGAGTAATCTATTTCATCTATTCGGTCGTCAAACCATTTTTCAATGATTCGTTTTGCTTCAAATACATGGAAACTATCAATATCGGCATCCTTTACAGGGTTTTCGAAATCCATTATACCCCTAGTTTGATATTCAATATTGTAAGCTTTAGATTTTATAACAAAAGGTGTTCGAGATCCATTTTTTAGAAAATTAATGAGAAGCAGAAGTGTAGTAAGCCGTTGTTGTCCATCAATAACGATCCATTTATTACTTTGCTTATTTTTTTTAACAACTATTGGTTGTAGGCAATAAAAATCTGTTTTCTTTTTCTCATCGTTTCTTGCAAAATCCCAAATATCTTTTAACAAATCTTCAACTTGACGGTCGTCCCATCTATAGCCTCTTTGGTATGATGGGATGTAGAAATGGTGTTCGCCATCCAAAAGCTCTGCCACAGCTTTTAACCGAAAATTAGGATTCTCCTTGTTATTAGTTATTTCTGCCATATTTCACACTTCTATTTGTCCATTCATTAGTTTTGGTAATAAAATATCCCGTGCCTCTCGGAGTTTGGAGTTTTGCTTTTGAAGATTCCAAATAAGTTCAAAGTTTGGTCTAACAGAATTATCAAAGTCAACCATTAAATTGTGTTTTACCAATGGTATTTTTAATTCTTTTCCTAATTCTTTTGCTGAAAGTTCTATTTGGTTTGTAGAGCCTTTACCCATATTTTCAATTGCCTTCTCAAAATAAAATAGACATTGACCGAGATATAAAGGTGTTATTAGGTTGTTAGCCCTAACTATTGTAACATGAGAATCTACGGTTGAAATGAATTCATCCTGAATATTAATAGCTATTCTTCCGAGAGTTCCCGTTCCTGTTGAGTTTATTAGCGTATCAAACTTATTTAAAAAGCGTTCAGGAGAAATCTTTTTTTCAGGATTAGTAAGTCTTGAAGGCTCATAACTAATAAGATGGTCTCGAATACATTTTTGATTTAAAACTACTATTCCATCGTCTTCAACATAACTAGGTGAAACTCCTCTTTTTAAAACTCCTGCAAGATCTCCTAATATGATTTCGGCAGTCTTTTCTGAATTAATTAAATCAATAAACATCAATCTCGCCTTCTCCTCCAACAACTTTATCCGCTTCAAATTATTCTCTATCAAATCATCATAAGCCGATAAAATGGAAGCGATTTTGCGTTGGGTGGGGAGTGGGGGAAACGACAATTTGATTTCCCCTAAATCAGTTCGAGATAATTCTAATTGTTGAGTAGAACCTTTTCCAAGCGATTCAATTAGTGGTTCATTCCTTCTAATTAAATGACCAAGAAAAAAGGGATCTACATCATCTTTTGCTCTCACAATTGTAATATGTGTATCAACAAGTTGTGTTTCTTCTAAATCAGCTTTGATTTGAGCCGTTCTTCCAAGCGTACCCCTGCCTGTTGAATTAATAAGAATATCTCCCTTTTTCAAGATTTTATCTTTTGGGTATGTTTTCTGGCTATCTGTAAACCTCGAAGGAGAGTAATCAATTCGGTTGTCTCTTATACACTTTTGGTTAAGAATAACAAAACCGCTATTCTCAACATATTTTGGTGAGACCCCTCTTTTAATATATGAAGTTTTGTCTGCTAATTGTGCTGTCTCCCATTTCATAACGCAACGTCTTTATAGTTTTCAGCAATGGTTTTTGCCAAAGCAACAGCTTCTTCGTTCAATCCTTCCAACTCGAAATGCATTCTTGTTTTCATACCTTCTCCTTTTCTAATTGTTCCAAAATCAAATGGAGCATACTGTCTTCCATTTTTGAAAAGGCAAACCACTTTTTACCTAAGTCTTTCAAAGATGCTCCCAAATGATAGAGTTCTTTGCCATCAATAATCAAAAATCGGTCGTGGCTGCTTTTGAGTTCTTTTAGTTCAAAGCTGTTGTGGTATTGCTCATTTGCTTTTTGTAGGTCTAGGAGGAATTGTTTGCTCACCAATTTGGTAAATAAAGTCACTTTTACTTTCTCAGTCTTTTTTGCCAAATGGGTAATCGTGCTTTCGTCTATGTAATTGTCAATCAACATGATTTCCTTCTTGGCTTTTTTAATCAATTCAGAGGCAAAAACATAAGCGTCAAAAATTTGTCCATCGAAAAAGATACCTTGCTTGGGTGGTTCTTGTGTTTTAAGTTGCAGGGAGATTTGCTTTACTTCGTTTGATAGCTCTTGAAAATTATTTTCTATTCTATCCATTCGCTGGCTAAATGCATAGCCTTTTAGCAAATAATCTCTTAATACATTGGTTGCCCAAATACGAAATTGAGTACCTTGTTTTGATTTTACTCGATAGCCAACCGAGATGATAACATCGAGATTGTAAAATTCAATGCGCCTCTTTACTTTTCTATTTCCTTCCCGTTGAACTGTCAAGGATTCCTTGACGGTTGCATTTTTTTCAAGTTCTCCTTCTTTGAAACAATTGTTTATGTGTAAGCTAACATTTTGCTTAGTCTGACCAAAAAGATTAGCCATTTGTGCTTGTGTCAACCAAACCGTTTCATCTTCAAGTCTAACCTCAATGTGTTCGGCTAATTCACCTGACTGGTATAAAATAATTTCATTTTTCATTGTATTGAAGGTGTTATGGGTGAAAAACCACTTTTCAATAAGGCATAAGCGTCAAAAATTTGTCCATCGAAAAAGATACCTTGGCTGGGTTCAATTTTACCCGCTTCCAATGCTTTAAAAATCTGCTCTACTTTTTCATCGGTTTTGAGTTGCTTTAATTCCACCTGAACTAATCGCTGAAAAACGGAGGCATTGTTTAACAAAAATTTTCGCATGGCAACAAATGCTTGCATGATTTGAACACTTGAAGAAATTGCTCTTTCAGAGTTTAACACGGCAGATAACATGGCTACACCTTGTTCCGTAAATACCCAAGGTAAATACTTTCGATGTTGCCCTCTCCCTGATTGATCGTTTAAGGTGCCAATTTGGAACCTTAGCGCTTCCCACTCTTCATGGTTCAATTGAAAAGCAAATGTTTCCGGAAATCTGTGTGGATTCCTTTTTACTGCCCTGTTAATGAATTTGGTTTCGGTTTGATAAAGTACAGCCAAATCACTGTCCAACATCACTTGAATGTTTCTTAACGTATAAATTCTATTTTCAATATCAAGTTGACTCAACTCCATAACCATCAGATTGAAATACTTCGGTAATTTTCAGCGATGCTTTTCGCCAATTCAATCGCTTCTTCGTTCAATCCTTCCAGCTCAATATGTATTTCGTTCAGGCGTTCTTCGTAATCAAAATCCTCATCGTTGGCGGTGTCCACGCCTACATATCTGCCTGGGCTTAGGCTCCAGTCTTTGGCTTCAATGTCGCTTTGGGTTACGACTTTGCACAGTCCTTCCACATCGGTGTAAACGCCATCGGGAAAACGGCTGGTAAGCCAATGGGCTTGTTTGTAGAAATATTCGGTTTCGTGCAGCAAGCCAGGTTCTTCCTCATCTGGGTTTCCGCTCAGTTGTTGTTGCAAGGCTTTCAAAGGCGCAATGCATTGCGCTTGTACATCTAAGGCTTTCCAATCCTTGTTCTTGCTCAGTTGGTATTCTTTGGTGGCTGTGCTAATGGCATCGATTAATTGCTTGATGAGTTTATCTTGTAGCTTACGCAAGTTCTTGCAACCTTGGGCTATGGGCTCTAAAGCATCTTCCGTGGCACTTGCTTTCTCTGCTAAGGCAATCAAATTGTTTTGCATTTGCTCCACTTCATCTAAACCTTCCAAAATAAGGCTATCCGCAAAGGCTTGGGTATTCTTGTCTTGTTCCGCCAGCTTTACAGCAAAGTCCACTACAACTTGATGCGTCTTCTTGAATTGACCTTGAAGGTCTTTAATGGCCTGTGCAGTTTCACTAGCGAGATCGGCAGCTGTATTTAAATACCCATGTATGGTAGTTTCAAACTTTTGGGTATTGCCTCTATACAGGTTTACAATGCAAATCAGGTTTTGCAATTGCTCGTGGCTAAAGTCGTTTACCTTGCTGGTTACTTTGCGGTAAATCTTCCTTGCATCCAGCATCAAGACTTTGTCTCTCTTTTCTTCATCCTGCTCCTTGGCCCGATCAAAAAACCAAAGGGTGCAAGGCAGTGAACGGGTATAGAAAAAGTTGTTGCCAATGGCCATCATCACATCTACCGCTCCTGTTTTTACCAACTTCTCCCGAATGTCTTTTTCGCTGTGTCCTGCATCGCTGGCAGAGGATGCCATTACAAAACCTGCCCTGCCTGTTGGTTTAAGGTAATTATAGAAATACTGAATCCACAAATAATTGGCGTTGTCGTTTTTGGGCAGATTGACTTTGCCGTCCAATATCAGGCGTGGGTCCTTCTTAACGGCATCTTTGGCTTTGTCAACCCCATCCACATTAAACGGAGGATTGGCCATCACAAAATCGGCTTTACCCACCATATCTTGTTTATCTTCGTAAAAAGTGTTGCCTTCCTGTATGTTGCCTTCCAATCCGTGAACCGTTAAGTTCATTTTTGCCAACTTGGTATTGAGGTCGGCTTTCTCCTGTCCGTAAAAAGTAACTTTCTCAGCAGGTTTTAGTCCTTCGCTTTCAATGAAGTAACCTGTTTGCACAAACATACCCGCACTGCCGCAGGCAGGGTCGAAAACAACACCATGATCAGGTTCAATCACGTTTACAATGGTTTGCACCAAACTCATAGGCGTAAAAAACTCTCCACCTTCCTGTGCGCCTGTCATGGCGAATTTGCCAAGGAAGTATTCGTAAATCTTTCCAAACAAATCGCCTTCGGCTTTTTGCAATACTTCTTTATTGAAAATGCGGAGCAGTTCACGCAACAAGTCTTTACTGAAAATCGAAAAGTTTTTGGGCAAAACCCCTTTGAGGTTGTCGTATTCCTCCTCAATCAGTTTCATGGCATTGTCAATGGCTTCGCCAATATCAACACTTTCCGGCAATGAAACGAGGTAGTCAAATTGTGCCTGCTCAGGCAAGAACATGGCATTTCGCTCTTCAAAATCCTGTTTGGTTACTGGGCGCCTTCCCCGTTGTGGGTGGAATGGAAGAGATTTTTCGATTTCTTCCTTGGCTTTGAGAAATCTGTTGTAGGCATACCTTAAGAAAATCAGCCCCAATACGGGCATGGAGTATTCTGAAGCAGTCAGTTTACTGTTGGCTCTGAGTTGGTCTGCGGCTCTCCACAGTTCTGCTTCCAGTTGGCGAAGTTGTTTTCCTTGCATTATTGGTATTTTTTAAGCCGAGCAAATCCTCATTGGCTCTTTTACTGATAGATGGATAATTTGGTAACTCTAAAAGTTGTTGGATTCATTTGTACCATCTCAAATCATTTGTTTTGGCTTTCAGAAATAATTACAACCCAAATTAAGCAATTTTGGCAAGAAATGATTCGTGGGTGTACAATAATCTACTTACTTTTTCTTTTTCAATGAAATCAACAATCCAACTCCAAATTGAGTAAGCGTCGCAAAAAAGCCCAAAAGTGTCGATTTTTATAAATAAGCGTTCAACTGAACTTTAAAATATTCAAAAAATTCCACTCTATCTCCTCAACAAAAAAAATCCCAACCCCGCATTTCAAGCACACAGGATTGGGATTTCATTGAGCAATAGAAGGCAATTATCTTAATGCTGACAAACAAAACAGCACGGTTATGCAGTCTTGCCTCCCCATCAACTCAACTTAAACTTAATCGGAAGTCGCATGCGTACAGCAACTGCTTCGCCTTTTTGTTTGCCCGGAATCCAGTCTGGAAGCAGCTGTACTACCCGTAAGGCTTCTTCATCGCAGCCTCCTCCAATGCCGCGAAGTAATTCATGATTTTTGACTTTACCGTCAGCATGGACTTCAAACATTACATAGACGGTACCCTCTATACCCGCATCTTTTGCTTGCTGAGGATACTTAAGGTTGGCTGAAAGGAAGGCATTGAGGGCATCCATCCCACCGACAAACTCGGGCGCATCTTCTACCAGATCAAAAATTTCTGGCTCTTGAGGTTCTGCAATGGGTACGTCTATTAA
>NZ_JBSZCK010000017.1:0-6876 GCF_054166905.1 Mongoliitalea sp.
GAAGAAGTAGCAGGAAAGCTTTCCGCTTGGGAATTTAAGTGGAACCCTAAAGCGAAAGTTAGGATTTCCAGTACCTTTCAGCAGGCTTATCCAGAAGCTACGATTCAAGTCATTCACAATGAAAACTTCGAACTTTTTGTACTCTAATTGCAAAATTTATATTAAATCAGCGATTATAATCGCCAAATTTTAATGAATTCTGCGATTACGGAGGAAGTTTTGTTGAAAAGCTGAATTTTAAATAGCAGAAATGCAATTCAACAGGGGGGTAAATTCTTTTTGTTTGATATGAAAAACTCAACCTTAGTTTGAGATTGTGTCGTATAATGTTTTTCTACTATAACATCTATTTATGTCTATCATACCCGAAATTTTGTTTAAAGGGGGCTTTCTTGCGCTCGCCATAGTGTTGATAAGAAGGATTATGGTTGTTTTTTCAGCTAAAAAAGTCTTTTGGAAAGAAATACTCGATCTGCGAGCATTACTTGTTGAGTTCATTTTTCTATGCTTGTTAATGATTTCGTTTTTAATAATTGAAGGTTTCGTTGATAAAAAATTTTATCTTTTTCTTAGTGGGGCTTTCCTTCTTGTGCCTTTGGTCATGAGTTTTGATTTTCTTATCAAGCCCTATTTCTATGCGTTTTTTGATCGATCTAGTAGAAGGAGCCCCTATTTTGAAAAAGTAATAAAGGAGCGTTTTGATAGAGATTATTTTGTTTACATATTGGATAAGGAAATTGTCAATGTCTACGCAACTGGACTATATGGAAAAAGTAAATCCATTTTGATTGGCAAGGGGCTTTTAGAGAAAATGGATGAAAAACACGTGCTGAATCTGTTAGCCCATGAGATCGGACACTTAGATCAGAACCATATGTTTCAAGCATATATAGCCAACATCACAGCATCAGCGATTTTTATGATTTCATCCTATTTGCTTTACCCATTGTTTGCCACTTTTGGTGAATATACAGAAGGCGCTATGGTGGCAATCCATGGTTGTTTTTTGGGCTTACTTTTACTTATTATCCCGGGTTTTGTCCAGAAAAAGTTTGAATTGGAAGCAGACGTGTATGCGGCCAACATGGTGGGTAAAGAAGATTATTGCGATACCCTTTTGAAATTAAATGAAATCACAAATCGTGAAATGGAAAAAGCAGCCATCAATTATCCACCACTTTCTAAGCGTCTTAAAAGTGTGCAAAACCCACTAATTGAAAACTAATTTGCTGTTTCCAAAAGAAAATCTTTCAACCTGATGACTTCTACATTGGATTCATAGAAGTATCTACTTTCACCGGGAGTAATGACAAATAGCTTGGTGATTCCCGTTACTGGAAAATTAGATACCGAAAACTCAAATTCTCTATGGATAACCTGCTCTAACATCCCTGCAATTTTAAAATTTGTTTTTAAAATTGCAGGGATGATTCAAGTTTTTAAACACGATTATCATTCATACTTGTGCCTGTTTGACTCAATTGCTACTATGTAGAGATTATGTTTTTTCAGCTCAGTTTTCCAGTATCAGATTTTTGATATATCGAAAGTCTTTTAAATCTCTTCAGCGGGCTTTTCTGATACAAACTTCTGAAGGAATCTAAAAGATCCATTTCCTTAGACTTTCCGCATTTGATTTCTGTGGCGATTCTTATTTTTAACCAAATTTTAACCATTTCTAAACCATTGAATAAACTTTGGAAGCCAATTTTTTTAAAAAACAAGTTCATCTCAAACGCTTAATTTTGCATTGAGACAGAAGGGTCCTTTAGTTGGCATAATTAATCTTAAACTCCTTAAAAAAACACCGTGAATCCAAACTTAAGGCCAAGAGCACTTTGTCGGGTTGTCAAGTCCAAATCATTTTCTTTAAGCGAAGTAGCATTATAACTGGCCGTAAGGTCAAGCGAACTTCTTTCACCCAAGAGGAAAGCCAAACCTAAGCCGCCACCAATATTGGTTACTGAAAATTGTGTGTCTGTTTCCAGACCTGAACCTGAGGTTTCCTCACTTCTTGATCCAAAAAGGGTATTGATCTCTGCAAAAGGAAGCAGCTTACCTGATGGAAAATAATACCGGGCAAAAGGGCCAACGCCAAGAAAGGAGAAGTTGGAATCCAATTCTATTCCATCTGTCTCTGTAGTGCCACTACTCGTAGATATAGCCACCTCCAATCCGGCTGCAAAGCGATCCGCAAAAAAATACCCTCCTTTGGAGGAAATAAAGAAAGAAGTCATTCGATCTTTCAGTTCACTTCCATCTGACAACTCCAAGGTGGAGCGATTGAAAGCTAATCCCATCAGTCCATCACTCTGACCCATTCCTAGAGTAGTCCCAACTCCCAATAGCTTAGTACCTTTTTCTGTTTGGGCCATTGCTCCAAAAGCAAAAAGGTTAAGAAGAAGTATAATCCAAATTTTCTTCATGTTGATAGTAGTTTAAGTTTTCATTTTTTATTTACCGATACGCTTCAAAGCAATAGGCATTATTTCCAGTCAGGGATATCACTTTACCTTTCGTTCCGTTTTCTCCAGGAAAGGTATAGATGGCTGTTCCCCAAAAAATTTCATCACGAAATTCCCCGATCAGTTTGGGATCGATCTTCCACACGGTCTTTCCTCCTCGGATATCTATCGCATGGAGCTTACCGCTTGCTCCCCCGTTGAAATAGACGATGCCATTCATGTAGCTCATTTTGCTGCTTGTACCCGATCCTCGGGTCTTCCAGAGCTGATTGCCTGTCATGGGATCTAGGGCATAGACGTACTGATCCTCATTATTCACGATGACCATATCCTCCTCGATCAGGAAGTTGGAGAAGAAGATCTCCCCGTCAAACTTCTTTCTCCAGTATTGCTGCCCGGTCCGTAGGTCATGGCAAGCCAGTTCAAATCCCACCGCCATGTAGATCCGATCGCGATAGATGACCGGAGGATTGAGCAGGACTCCATTGAAGCTTTTCTCCGGATTGATGATGGTCTTTTGATAGACCCATTGCTGGGAGTTCTGATCATAGAGTCCTAGGTAAGACTGCCAAAAGAACTCAAAAAAAGGCTCCTGCCAGACTACCGCCAGATACTCCTTCCCTTCGAGATCCACCGGCAGGGCTGCGGTCACGTCTCCGATTCGATTACCTGGGAAGAAATAGTCCATAGTAAAGTCTGGGCTCAAGTATTCTTCATACTGTCCATTAAGTATATTCCCTTTGAATATGACGATTTGGTCAATACTATCGGGAAATGCATTAGATCTACCAAACATGTAGAAGCTTTCCTCTTTTCCATACACATTGGATAAAAAGGATCTGTCCAGATTATTTCTACTTTTCCAATGGGTCTCTCCATTCTCCAGGTTGATGCAGTAAAGCCGGCTTCCTGCTGGGAAGAAAAGGAGATTATCAAATTGATAGGATTGATAGAGTAAAATATCCTCAGTGGCTTGTACAAATCGATCATCCCATTCCCAGAGGATCTGTCCATTAGTTGGATTGACCATAGCTAATAGCCTTCCTGTCGGTCCTTTGGTCATGGGTAAAATGATATTTCCATTATACTTGATCTGCATATCTGTATAGCCATTGGTAATGGGTTCACCCAATTGCACGCTTCTTTTCCATAGATAAGGAAGGGAAATTACTTCCCCTTCCTCATTGGTTTTTAGCTTGGGTTCGTCCTTATCAAATAGGAAACAGGAGCTAATCAGGATGGAGGCCAAGCAAATAATTCCCAAGCTAAGCTTCTTCATCACCTTCTAGCCGTTCTGAAAATATCATTTCTTTCATCAAAAACTCTGTTAAATTCTCGTTTGGTTGCATCATTCGGCTGCCCATTCAGCTTGCTGTTGGACATATTGAGCACTTCGATATGATTGGCACCTTGGATAAAATAGCGATTAGAGGCAGGCAGGGAAGCAATGTCCTGACTATAGCTAGGAATAAACCCGTCGGAGGGATAGTGCACCATGACTTGTCGCGTACGCTCCACAAATCCCCACTCTCCGCAGGACTGATCTCTATCTCTTCCAATATCATCGATAAGCAATTGCCTTCCCGGGATAGTTTCACAAGGGATCCAAGTCCATACCCAATACCTTTCTGACTCCAGCCTACTTGCTTTAGTTAGACCGTTCCAAATGGTTTCGCTATCCCTAAGCCAATCCACTCCCTTCTTCCATTTTGTCGCTTTATAAGTATTGAGAGCAGCTTTTGCAAATAGTATGGGATTAATAAAACCTAGTATTGCATTGGCCACTGCGCCAGAAGTTCTAGCCACAAAAAATCCGTTGTAGATTACCTCAACCCCTGTAATCACATCAGGCAATAATTGGTCACTTGGGGACGAATTATTGCGGGTTAGTGTACTACTTAACATACGCCAATGAACAGGGCGGTTTTCCTCTGCAATCATTGTTAGCCTAGGGATAGAGGAGCTTTGGGTATTTATTTGACTAAGTAATGGGCTACCCATCTTTAAATCAGCACGGGCAGTTGCAGATCCTGCATATTTTTCTAGCAGATCATTTGTTACAAATAATTCACAGAGAGCTTTCGAGGTTAGGCTAGCACCTATTGAAGAGGCAAATTTCAGTTCAATCATTTTCCAAGGTAAACTAAAAAGTTCAGAGGATGGGCCTGCAGAAATATCCGTACAGGCCTTTTGACTAGCTTTTAGCAAACTTTGGTCATCAAAGGAATTTGCTATGCCTGCTCCGGAGTTGGGAGATGCCACAGTGATCAACCCGTTGATCCTTCTGGAGGATGCTGAACTAACTCTATCCAAATTTCTCAAAACCACACCACCCATGCTATGGCCGATTCCGATATTTTGTAGATTGGGGGTAATTCGTCCACTTATAGTAGCGGTAGAACTAACTACTCCAGCATTTGAAGTGTAATCAGGACGGTTGCTGTTCATTTGTCGTTCTGCTTCAAATATGGTGGCATAATGTAGCCATGCTTTATCATTATCGCCAAGCCCATGTAACCAAAAAGTGGTTTTATTTTGAGCATTTGAGCTAAAAGAAATAAAAAAACCAAAGCAAATAATTAATAGAGATATCTTTTTCATAGCTGTATCAATTTATGGAAATATTCAAGTTAGAGATTTTGTTCAAAGTTACTTTGGTCAACTCGATTTGACCTTCAAGGATAAGTGGCTCTTCTACGCGTATAGCATCTAGGGCTTCAGAATCCCCCTTAGTATAACCGTAGTAGGTAGTTTGTAGGATTTCATTACTTTCGGTATAAATTCTATTTGCTACCATTCTGTTTTTATCCTTGTCAATTAGCATCACATTGATCCCTGTCTGTCCAGGTTCAAATTGCGCCAAATCCAAACGTATAGTGACATAAGTTTCATTTTCCTCCAAAATCTGAAACTGCTCTATTTCTCGTACAATGGGATTATTTGCTTTAATATTTTCAAGAAACTTCTCCAGATTAGCTTTAAAAAATTGGGATTGAAAATTTCGCAAAGCCTTGTTGATATCTTCCTTGGAATTTGTGTCTTTAATTTGTTTGATATCTGATATCCATGTCGAATAATCTAGCCGATCCATAGTTTCTGTTCCTAGCAACGCTCCAGAACCGTCATACCAAGATATCTCCCCTCCATAGATTATGGTTTTTTTTACTGGCGACCGATCATCTGGTAGATCCTCGTGAGGGATTTTGATCCCTTCATTTTGGGACAAATGCTCTATGGTTAGTTGAGCTTCTCCTGTTTCATACAATATAAACTCAACACGCTGTTTCTCTTCTGAGGGATTCATTGAAGAGAGCGAATTTTCATTTAAAGCATCTAAATTACCTTGATAATCAGTAGAAATAACTGATTCCCAAGAAACCTGAAGCAACCCCTTTGGAGATAATTGGCCGACTTGATTACCCGTTTGATCATTTGTAATCACTTCCTGACTACATCCAAACAAGAACATGGCTATAACCGCAAGGCCTTTTACCAAAGAAAGATTAACTAATCCCCCCCAGTTTCACTAAGAGTCCAGGAATTTTTTTTCCTAGCTCTTTTACTCTTGATTATTGATTTCATGAAAAATTAATTTAGGTTAATATTAAAACTAATCAATAATAAAACGAAAAACTAAATTTTCAAAGTATTATCAAAAATAAATTAAATCTTTCTTTTAAAACTACCTCACCTCAATGATAGCCGATTCCCATAGCCCATACCTCAGTTCAATATTTTCCCTTTCATCTCTCACTAACAATTAGTTATTCTTTATTATATACCTCATTTCTTTGATGTGCTGCTCTCTTTTTTCTTAGATTCAAGTTTTCATGTGTACTTCCATCATCTCTGGGTCTCAAAGCTAAGTTCTCTGCGATTCTTGAACTTGTTTTGGATGGAGGATTGTTTTTTTCATGAGGGCAGGAGGTTTTGGGTTAGTTGGATGTTCTTTTAAAGCTAGTAATTTTTAGGTTCTTTTCGTACAACATGCCTAAAATCGCAAAAATTATATAAAATCAGCGATTATAATCGCTAAATTTATATTAAATTTGCGATTATGTTCATTCAAAGACTACTTCAGGATAAGCTTACGAAAAAGCTGCAAGACCCCAAAGCCATTATTCTATTTGGGCCAAGACAGGTAGGGAAAAGCACTTTATTGAAACACCATGCAGATAGATTTCAAACGCCTATCCTTTGGTGGAATGGAGATGATGCGGATATCCGAGAGATGCTTGGAAGTCCAAGTTCTACGAAACTAAAAACCTTGATAGGAAAAGCAAAAACAGTGGTCATCGATGAAGCGCAACGGATTCAGAATATTGGTATTTGCATTAAAATCATCGTAGATAATTTTCCGGACGTCAAAGTCTTTGCTACAGGGTCTTCAGCGTTTGAACTCTCCAATACC
>NZ_JBSZCK010000018.1:0-13609 GCF_054166905.1 Mongoliitalea sp.
AACCCACACTCCTAAGTGGTTTACTATTCCGGCCAATGTGTTAAAACCCATGGCAGTTGATTGGTTCTACATACGTATTTTTTCTCGAACCTGTTAGCTTTCCTGGATTTTTAGTAGGTTAAAACCTACAAAAGAGGAATGTTTTTAAAGAACAATTCAAGTAATTACACGCCCTTAAATTATTTCGCCGCATAGCATAGCTCTTCATTTGGGGAAGGTATCAACTTTATCTCGCACTAACGTAATTTGTCTGCCGTAACAAATTCATCCTTCTCTCCTCATTCTTCATCCTTTCTATTTCATTTTTCACGCTTCTCATCTCCTGATTCTAAACTCTCGCTTCTCGCCTCTCGCTTCTCATCCTCTAGCTTCTCCTCTTCTCCCTCAATAAACTGTCGCTGAATCTCATCCTCTTGCTCAACTACCGCTGATTTTTGGTTCTCCTCCTCTTTGAAAAACCTACCTTGGAAAATTAAAATGATAGCTACTCCTACAAAAATGGAAGCATCTGCAATATTAAAAATCGGCCATAAGGCAGTATAACTACCACCCACGAATGGAATCCAAGTTGGCAGATAACCTTCCCAAATATCAATATAAAACATGTCAATTACTTGTCCATGAAACCAAGGAGTTGGTGCATTAAAGGGTGCATTATTAAACCATACACCATAGAAAATACTGTCTATCAAGTTTCCTATAGCTCCTCCCAAAATCATGGAGATGCATACGATGTATAGCGCATGCATTTTTTTCTCAATGATGCTGTAGAGGTAATAGCCAATCCCAAACATGGCCACCAATCGGAAGCTGGTTAGGATCAATTTGCCATATTCATGACCAATCTGCATGCCGAAGGCCATCCCCGGATTGGTGGTGTAATGAAGCTTGAACCAATCTCCAAACACCTTTATTTGCCCCGGCGTACCAAAATCCATTTGGTAGTGAACAATCATCTTCACCGCTTGGTCAAGGACAATTATCAGGAGGGCAATGCCAAAATATTTTAAATACTTCATTGATTACAATTGAAAGCTACAGATTTAAGGAATTTTTTGCGGATTCCCCAATCTGTAGCTTTGATTTATGTGTGTTAAGCTTTGGTAACCTTTACCTGCAATTCGAAATCATCCATGTCTAGTGCCACAGCACCTTCCACTTGATCCCTGACTTCCAACGTCAAAGCCTGTGTTTCGGTTTGGACATAGCTAGCAAAGTTTTGAAGAGCGGCATTCGTCAAGTCTTCGTGCTTAGCTACAAGAATATGTATCTTATCCTGCACTTCCAATCCCATGTCTTTGCGGAGATTTTGAATGCGGTTGACCAAATCTCTGGCAATCCCTTCCTGCTTCAATTCCTCTGTCAAGGTGATATCCAGAGCCACGGTTAATCCTTCATCTGTCGCAACAGACCAACCCGGAATATCCTCCGAACTGATTAGAACTTCTTCCAGCAACAATTCGATTTCCTCTCCATCCGCAGGAACCATTATTTTCCCTTGCTTCTCGATAGTAGAGATTTCTTCTTGTCCCCAAGATTTGATGGCAGCTACGACAAATCGCATCTTTGGACCCAATTTTTTACCCAAGACAGGTAAATTTGGCTTGGCATTTTTCACCAAGATACCGGATGTATCGTCGATGTATTCCACCATCTTGATATTCACCTCCGACTTTATCAATTCCTCCACATGCATGATCTGACGCTTGGTCTGCTCATTCAGTACAGGAATCATGATGCGCTGCAAAGGCTGTCGTACCTTGATGCCGATATCTTTATTTTTTCTCAAGGAATGAACCAGAGAAGAAATTCTCTGTGCCATATCCATACTTGCTTCCAAATCTTGATTGATCAAGGATCCATCTGCTGCATTCCAATCGGTCAGATGAACAGATTCCAATGCATCGCTAGTAGAAGCGGTAAGATTTTTGTACAACCAATCTGCATAGAAAGGAGCAAAAGAAGACATCAACTGTGTGATGCTCAATAAGCATTCGTACAAGGTCTCGTAAGCCGCTTGCTTGTCCTCATTCATATCTCCCCTCCAGAATCGTTTTCTGGCGAGACGCACGTACCAGTTGGACAGGTGATCAACGGTAAAGTTCATGATGGCACGGGTAGCTTTGGTAGCATCGTAATTGTCCATAGCTCCCTCAACTTCTGCAATCAAGGACTGCAATTTGGAAATGATCCACTGATCCAATTCCGCACGCTTTGCTACTGGAATAGAAGCATTTTTGTCGTAGACAAAGGCGTCCAAATTCGCATAGAGCGCAAAGAAATTATACGTATTTTGAAGGGTTCCGAAGAATCTGCGCTGCACTTCCACGACACCATCCAAATTGAATTTCAAATTATCCCAAGGATTGGCATTGCTGAGCATGTACCAACGCAAGGCATCCGGTCCGTATTCTTTCAAGGTCTTGAATGGATCAACGGCATTGCCCAATCGCTTGGACATTTTGTTGCCATTTTTGTCCAAGACCAGACCGTTGGCAATTACATTTTTGAAAGCTACCGAGTCAAACAACATCCCTGCAATCGCATGCAAGGTGAAAAACCAGCCTCTTGTTTGGTCTACACCTTCGGCGATGTAATCTGCAGGATAGTTGGCTTGGAAGATGTCTTGATTTTCAAATGGATAATGCCACTGCGCATACGGCATGGCACCCGAGTCAAACCAAACGTCTATCAAATCCGGCTCGCGGAACATTTTCTCTCCCGTGGAAGAAACCAAGACCACATCATCCACATAGGGTCTGTGTAAGTCCATTTCTTTGCCTTCCCAAGGAGATTTTTCCATCACACCTGCCGCGATGGCTTTGTCCATCTCGGCTTGCAATTCAGCAACAGAGCCGATGCACTTTTCTTCAGAACCATCTTCTGTTCTCCAGATCGGCAGGGGAGTTCCCCAGAATCGGGAGCGGCTGAGATTCCAATCCACCAAATTTTCCAACCAATTCCCAAAACGACCTGTACCGGTTGCTTCAGGCTTCCAATTAATAGTTTTGTTGAGGGCTACCAACTTATCCTTGTAAGCGGTGGTCTTGATAAACCAGCTTTCCAATGGATAGTACAAGATTGGCTTATCCGTTCTCCAGCAATGGGGATAGCTGTGTTCGTATTTTTCGACCTTAAAGGCCTTATTTTCATTTTTTAAGATGATGGAAATGATGATATCCGTATTCTTGTATTCCTTGTTGGACTCGTCATCATTGGTGTAATTTTTTACATAGAAATCATCCGCGCCGAATTCCTTATGAGCACTGATACCATGTTCCTTCATTTTAGCAGCTAAATATGTGCCTACTACAGACAAAAATTTACCTTGCTTATCTACCACAGGAACTTCGTTGCCTGCTTCATCTTTTACAAAAACGCCCGGAATGTTATTTTGCACCAAGGTACGGAAGTCATCTGCACCAAAAGCTTTGGCCAAGTGAACGATACCCGTACCATCTTCTGTAGTCACATAATCTCCTGCTACAACCGTAAAGGCTGGATGAGGAAGGTTCAGTTCTGCAATTGGGAATAACTGTTCATATTCCAGTCCAAGCAAATTCTTCCCTTTGAACTCCTCCACGATTTGGTAAGGAATCAGTTTGTCTCCGGCCTTAAAATCCTCCAAAGCCAATTCCGCTGCTTTCGGATTGAGGTAACTGCCCATTCTGGCTTTCGCCAAAATCGCATGCATAGGCTCGAAGGTATAGGGGTTAAAGGTCTTCACCTTTACATAATCCAGGTTTTCGCCTACGGCAAGGGCAGAGTTAGACGGTAGGGTCCAAGGAGTAGTCGTCCAAGCGAGGATGTAGGTATTTTCCTGATTTTTGAGTTTAAACTGCGCCGTAATGGACGTGTCCTTTACATCTCGGTAGCAGCCTGGCTGATTGAGTTCGTGCGAACTCAGACCAGTACCCGCAGCAGGGGAATAAGGCTGAATGGTGTAGCCTTTGTACAACAAATCTTTTTTGTACAATTGCTGCAAAAGATACCATAGAGACTCAATGTAGTTGGCCTCAAAGGTGATATACGGATCATCCAAATCTACCCAATAGCCGATTTTTTCGGTCAGGTCATCCCATTCGTTTTTGAAACGCATGACCGTCTCGCGGCATTTGCGGTTGTATTCCTCTACGGTGATTTTTTTCCCAATATCTTCCTTGGTGATGCCCAATTCCTTTTCTACCTGCAATTCTACCGGCAAGCCATGAGTATCCCAACCACCTTTACGCTTCACTTGGAAGCCTTTGAGGGTTTTGTATCGACAAAAAATATCCTTCAAGGTACGGGCCATCACGTGGTGAATGCCTGGGGTACCATTGGCAGAAGGCGGACCTTCAAAAAAGGTGAAGGTTTCTGCCCCTTGTCGTTGGGTGACGGACTTCTTGAAAATGTCGTTTTCTTTCCAATATTGGAGGATACTTTCTCCTATCTGTGGATAATCTACTTGCTTAAACTCCTGATATGTTTTCACAGTCTTCTATAGCTTGATGGGGTTTTGCACCCAATATAACTTACAATGTAAAGCTTCAAAGGATTGGAATAGCCTTTGGAGCAGCCGCATTTCTTTCAATAAATCACTGCAATGCGGGCACAAAGTTAAGAGATTTTACAGGATTGGAGAGAAATTGTTGGGAATTGTGTGGGGATGGAGGTATTAAGGGGGAAAATCATGTGGGGTAGATTTTCAAAACAAGTTCAAGAATCGCATAGAGCTAAGCATTGGAGACCAGGAGATGATGGAGGGAATCAGAAATTTAAAAATCGTTTTCATAAGGCTAAGTTTTGAATTGAATAAATTTTAATTCTTCGAAGCTTTAACTACAATCACCTGATTAAATAACCATTGCTTGATAAAGTCAGCCATATTAAAATCTGCCTGACACCTATTTATTTGAAGTTCATGCTCTAAAGCTTTTCTATAGGTAACCTTGATTGGATAATTCTTTATCAAAGAATCGGGATAATACAAAAATTCAGGAAAGTAGGCCGAACCACCGGAATACCTGAATTCATGCTCCGGTATAGTGTAAAGCGGCCTATTTGGATTAAGACCAATGGGTGCAGGAATTTTGAACTCCTTAGGAGAAAGGCTGTAAGTGGCAATGGTATCCGAAAAATCATTGGAAATGATTACATAGCCAATCCTGTACTGATGAATAATGGTACAGGGATTAAATCCAACTATAAAACCCTCCATTTCAAATGTTTCAAAGTCCTCTTTTTCCACACAGGAAACATGGTGTAAAAGTATTAGTCCGATAAACAGGGTATTTATAATAAAAACCTGAATAGTATTTGTATTAATAATTATATTTTTCATCTGAAAGAAAAGTTAGGAAACAAATATTAACAATACAATTTCAAATAAAATATCTGGATATCACAAATCCCAAATGTGTTAGAAATCAATATTTTAGATAATATTGTATTTTACCGTTATCCAAAAACCAAACAATAATCTAAAGCCTCAGGCCACCCCCCTAAAAACAAACTAATTGATAAGCATTAGTTCATTTTTCGGAATTAAAAACTTTTTTCATAGTTTTTAAAAAAATTTTGGGCGCAATTTTAACCAGCTACTTATTCCCTGCAAACCGATAAGCAATCCCCAATTGAAGGGCAAGATTCCTATATCGGATTTCATCCTGAATATCATAAATGATGGATGCAGCCAACGTATTGGTCCAATAGTTATGAGGATGGTCAGAGCGAAGGTAGGTGGCTGAAAGGTTCATGCTTAGATTTTTAGAAATTGGATAAGCTAGCTTGGTTTCCAGTCCATAGGCAAATTTTCTAAGCTTAGTCGGCACAGGTCCATCTACAGGAAATGGCCTAAGAGGAAGAACTAAGGTCTAAGAGATTTTATAGGTCCAAGAATAAAAAATAATCTCAAAATTATTTTTTGACCGATTGATCGTTACAGCTGTTCATCCTTACGTGCAACATTCCAAATAATCAGAATTTTTTTCTACTTTTTATTGCGTTATTAAAAAAATGTCCGTAAGTTTAAGTTAAGGAATGAAAAAATATTCCGCAAGTTTTTATTAAGCTTAAAGGTAACAGGCTGCCTACTTTTAAAACGCCTACTTATTTAATGTTTTATGAAAAAGTCAATTTTAATGTTAAGCTTTATTGCTTTGTTTAGTTTGGGAGTAAATATTACAGTTAACGGACAGGCTTCTGTTGATCCACCAAATCCTCCCTGTAATATATGTGATGAAACAACTGAAGATGAGTGTTCAAGAACAATAACACCTTCAGGTCCTCATATTTTTTACGGTAAATTATCTCCTTGTCAAGATTGATTTTATAGGGGTGTCAATTTGTTGACACCCTTTTAATTATATATTCTTTAGCTTAATAATGGAATGAAAAAAAATAGGTATTTAATTTACTTAATATTTTTATTTGGTTGTGGGAGTAGTATTCAAGACAATACTGAAGTAAATCAAGTTTTTGTATCATCAGAAAGGATGAATTTGAGTGATAACCTGACCCGGGTAAAATCCATTTATCTTTTCGATAATTTACTAATTGTCAGTGATCCGAGTGCTCAAAACTTGTATAAAATCTTTGACATTCGTCAGGATAAATTTATTAAAGAATTAGGTAAAAAAGGAAATGGACCCTGTGAACTAATTTCCCCAAGTCCAATAATCAAGGTGGATGATATTAATCTATCTTTTTTTAACAAAAATACCTTTCAAATTTTGGATTTCCCAGTTGAATATTTGCTGTCACCAACAGATTTTGATTACCCCTGTAATTATAGAGATTTTAAATTAGATTTTAATTTTCAGAAAATCGTAGACCTTGGAGGTGGTAGAATTTTAGGTTATGGTTTGTTTACTAGTAAATATGTAGTTTTTGACCAAAATAAACGGGAAATTTTTCCGTCTGATGTCAAATATCATTTCGAAGAGGAATTGATTGGCCTTCACTCTTATGAAAATATTGCCATGGCCTCTCAGGGAAACTTACACAAAAGACCAGATGGTAAAAAAATTATATTCACTTCTTCAAATTTTGGAGCATTAGATATCCTATCTATGGAAGGATCAGTGCCAAAACTGGATTTTAGGAAAGAGATGACAAAACCCATATTTACCAGTCAGGAAGGAAATGTGATTCGGGCGGATTACAATAAAGAGAATGTACTTGGATTTTTAAGCACAGCAGTTTCTAATCAATACATATATGGGTTGTATTCAGGAGAAAAAATGGGTGATAATATTGATGATAGTCAAACAGTAATTGTATTTGATTGGGATGGAAAAAAAGTCAAAGAAATTTACTTAGATAAAGCAGTTAGTTTAATAGTAGTGTCCCATGATGATTCCCTTCTTTTTGGATATTCAGATGATGGAAAAGCCAATGTTTACAAATTCATTTTATAAACCTAAATTAGGACTATTCTAAATCCTTACCTTTGGTTTAGAAGATAGTTAACTCATGTCCTACCTCAAGCCATTCCTCAATTTCAAAATAATAGACTCGGGATTGAATAAATCTGAAAATGATCCCGCTAACTCAGCTTTAGCTAGACAAAATTTATAAATCCAGCTACTTCTTTCCTGCAAACCGATAAGCAATCCCCAATTGAAGGGCAAGATTCCTATATCGGGTTTCATCCTGAATATCATAAATGATGGATGCAGCCAACGTATTGGTCCAATAGTCATGAGGGTGGTCAGAACGAAGGTAGGTGGCTGAAAGGTTCATGGTTAGATTTTTAGATAATTTAGGCTCAGAAAAACCGAAGAAATGAGATGATAGGTCATGTGAAATCCAAGACTATAACCCAATTCTGATTGCCCTCCTTCATTTTTGAGAAATCCCTGAAATCTCCTAGGACTAGAGCCTGAAGGAACTGGTTCCAGCGATGGAGCGATAGAAATTTTCCCGAATCCTGCCACCCGATGAACAGGTCATAATACTCGTCGTTGCTAATCTTTTTCATGATGCAACTTTACGAATTATTCACAATCATGGAACGATGGGGTTTATCGGACCGATACAATGGTTTGAGTATTCGAAGTTTTAGAAGTTATTGAGCTTCAAGCGGTGACACCTTCAGGTAGACTTCATCTCCGTATTTTATAAAATTGTATATGTTTCCATGAGCATCAAGATTTAACATTGTGCTTTTTAATTCAAACTGTTTGTAGTCCCCTGATTTTTTTTGAACAGTAATAAGTTCTTTAAAATCAAGAGGTTCCTGGGTTCTATTCAGGGTTTTGTAATGGATAATTGTATTGCCTTCAATAATTTTGAAGTCTTTGTACCCATCATTTTGATAAATGAGCTTTTCAGTTTTAGATAATTTTAAGTAATCATCTACTTTTCCCTGATATGGAGGTTGATAGATGTAGTTTTTCCGACTGTTTTTAATGAGTTGTACTACCTCTGGAGTTGGGCTGTCATTTTCAATGATCAACAACTTATCACTAAGATCTTCAAGGTAATAAATCCTTCCTTTGTCCGTACTTATTTTGATGTTGAGACCTTTTTTTAATGAATTTGAATAAAGATGCTCAAGCTTCTGGTTTTTTAAACTATATGTATAGATTTTTCCGATTTTATTTTCGTTTTCATTCAAACTTATTGTCACCAAGGCAAATTTGTTGAGAGAAAATGAGGCTATGTCTACAACTTTTTCTCCCGAGGGTATTTCTATAGTATACTCAGCGATTGGCTGCCCATTCAGATCATAAAGTTTTATGCTATTATTCCCTTGGTAGAAAAAAAGCTGTTCAAAATGTAATCCAAAATAATCAGTAAAATTATTGATCTGAAATACACCTGAAGGATCACCGCTTGTTTCACTTAGTTCAAGTTTCCATAACAATTGACCATTAGCGTCAAGCGCAATGCAATCTCCAAGTTGTTCAGCAAAAAGGATGTAAATACCATTGGTATACAACGTTTTGAAATTGAACCTGTCATAACGTGGTAAGGTAATATACTCTGAAACTTTAACAGAATCTAAATGAGATCGGTATATGCTATGAGTAGCAACTTCTTTATCTTTACACGAAGATAATGCGAAGATGACGATGTATATTGATGCTATACTGAAATAACTATTCTGCTTCATTTAATTCAATTCTAAGATCTTGAAATCTAAATTTTTATTGTCATTTGATGTCATCAATATTGGCTGGGTAAAATAGAAGTTTCCTAGTTCTGCTATGTGTATAAATTTTATACCATCGATAGATATTTCCTGATTCAAATTCCTATTGTTATTAGAAAAAATAATAATCTCAGCATCATTTATTTTTTGATAATCGAGAATAAAATTTTGATAAGTACTTCTACAGGAACTGCAATGATCCCAATTAATAAAAAGTGTATGTTTTTCCTTTAGGTTGTACTTCTCTTGTATTGTGAGTAGCTCAGAATATTGGGAATTTTGAGCACAAGAAAATAATAATAACATGACAAATAAAAAGCTAAAAGTTTTCATATTACCTAAAAATATCGATGTATAATTTTTCTTCTTCTAGCGCCTTATCAAAATAATTTGTTTTTGGAAATGCTAAACCTCTTTTTGAAACAAAAGAAGTAAAAATATTATATTGACCTCCCTCAAACTTTGATTCAGCTATGATTTCAAATTCACTGTTTAAAACCATAACACTGAATTCCGATAATTCAAATGCACGTGAATTTGTGTCAGATTGTTTACGGGTATCCCTTCCATGTATAACCATTCGGTAATAACAATCCCTATATGGATCATACAATATTCTTCGATACAAGCCTGAATATATGGCATGATGCAAATGCATTTCCGGGTTACTCCCTTTTTTTATGGGTTCAATAGTGTTTAAAAAATGGCTTTTTGCTGCTACTTTTTTTATCAATTCAAATTTCAAATTGTAAATGTAGAGGCTGTCCATTGCATTCCAGGAAACTACGATCTCATTATTTGAATTCTTAGTCCATGAAAAAGAGGTATGAAAAGATGACCACCCTTTTCCTATATATGAATAAGGGAATGTAATGGGCGAGACTTGTATTAGCTTATTTGCATTCAAATCAAAAATTCCAGAAAAGCCTAAATTTGTATTGATATTTGTCGGATCAGAAGTTTCCATGGTAGGAAGTACAGCAAAGTAAATTTTTTTATCTATTAACCAACTTTGAGCTGTAGGAAGACTATAATGATTTAGTCCATATTTATACTCCATCATATTGTCGGGAGTAAAAGAACCTTTTAACTCACCTGCCGAATTTAAAAGCTGTGTTTTTTTAAAAGAGTTTTGATTGAAGATCAATAGCGTGTCATGATTGGCAAAAAAGAATCCATAAGGGTTGGGAATGCCATAGGGTTCTTCTGTAATTATTCGGAAACGTTTGATCAAATGTCCCGAGTCAAGGTCATAGGCTTCTATGCTTCTGTGCTGTTTATTTAATACATACAAATACTCTTTATCCGCTATATCAACCAGCTCATGGCTGAAAATTTCATAATTAGACATGCTGTCCAACAACAGGACAAAAGAATCTATTTTTTGGAGGGGTTTACCTAGGCTATTTGAAGCTTCAAATAAGTTTGGTTTTTCCTGCTTGCAAGATATCATTATAAATATCACTACGGCAATTGCAATGGATCTATACATTAAATAGGAATTAAAAATAAACGGGAGGTTATTGTACCTCCCATGCTGACATAAATTTAGAACAGAATTCTACAACCTGCAGGGGAACCACTACATGATCCATCTCCATTGTCCGTGCTATCATGGTAACCATACGATCTTCCATTTTCATCTTCACAAATATACGTGCCTGGACTTACCTCAGTACACTCCCAACTTGGAAGAGATTCTTGGGCAAATAAATTGATGGAAAATAATATCCCAAAAGTTGATAAGATCATTCCATTTAGAATTTTTCTTATAAGTGCATTTTTTTTCATTTTTTTTAAATCTTTTTTTGATGAAAATTTTCTTTAGCTGCGTGCAAGGCAAAATTTAGTTTCCTTTGTAATGTCCGGACCAAAACATTATTCTAAAATAAAAAAAAAATACCAAAATTCCAAATTTTAAAAAAATTTTATGCGATCTTTTTTAACCTCAAATCCAAATTTTTAATTTTTTTCAATGTCGTTCAGACAAGTAAATTGTGAAAAAACGGGTAACTTATTGGGGTATGTAGGGGGTAACTCTAACACCGAAAACGAAGAAGATTACAGGATAAGTTTAACTACTTATTTTTTTTCCAACAAACCGATAAGCAATCCCCAATTGAAGGGCAAGATTCCTATATCGGATTTCATCCTGAATATCATAAATGATGGATGCAGCCAACGTATTGGTCCAATAGTCATGAGGATGGTCAGAGCGAAGGTAGGTGGCTGCAAACATTACCTCAATCCATTCCTCAATTTCAAAATAATAGACTCGGGATTGGGCGATTCAGCAAACTTACCTGATAATTCTACATATACATCCTCATTAATTGCCTTGGCCCTCGGTATAAAATACTTTGAAAAATAAATGGGATAAATTTTTAATCCGCTCATATCAAACGTAGTTACATGGTAGAACCCATCCTGTCCGTTACGATAGACCAATAGAAATTTATTTTCATCTAGTAGCTCAACATTGATGATTCTATCTTCAGTAGTCAATGGAAGGACGCCTTGAAACAACTTTTGTGTACTGCCTGGATTATAGAAGTAAAATCTCCTGCTTTCTTTGTCTATCAATACGATAGTAGCATCCTGAAAATGATGCCCTGTTGGGAATAGACCAAGGTGATATTGGGTCTATCTATCAAAGACCTGTACAAGGTGTCCTGCCTGAATGCATCAAATACCAACTCTTGCGCAAAAAGGCTATTTACGGTGAAAAATATGTTTAACAGTCGTAAACGAGTCATTAACCCGAGCTACCTTTTGTTGACTTCTATCCAAAATAAAATAGTCATCGTCAAATTCTCTTACGGGTGCATCTATGGTATAGATACCCAAGGATTCAAAAAGATCAATGCTGACATAGGACAGGCTTTTACCTGTACCTTCTGATGAAGGTTCATTTGTAGAACATGCACAGATAGCTAAAGCAAAAACAAATTGGAATAATCGCAATAACACAAATAACTAAAATCGAATGATTCCAATATTAGTTGAGAAAATAATGAGGACAAACTTATTTTTTGTTAAATTTTACAACTGTCCTATTCTTAAAAAACCATTAATGATGCCTGCAATTTTAAAAACAAATTTTAAAATTGCAGGGATGCAAAACCGATGTAAGCATACATGACTTGACTTTTTGGTTTGCAGGAGCAGAGATCAAGCTTAGTCTTTCTCCTAAATCAACTATTGCAGTCATCGGATTGAAGGATTTTCTTTTGGTAATAGCAAATTATTCTTCAATTATTAGATTTTGCACACTTTTGAGACGCTTAGAAAGAGGTGGATAATTGATGGTTGTTTTTTCCATTTCACGATTTGTAATCTCATTTAATTTCAAAAGTGTATTACAGTAATCTTCTTTACCCACCATGTTGGCCGCATACCTGTCTGCCTCCAATTCAAACTTTTTCTGGACAAAACCCGGTAAAACAATTAAAAGCAAGCCCAAAAGGCAACCATGGATTGCCACCATAGCTCCTTCTGTATATTCACCAAACGTGGCAAACAATGGGTAAAGAAAATAGGATGAAATCATAAAAATCGCAGATGCTGAAATGTTGGCTAGATATGCTCGAAACATATGGTTCTGATCTAAGTGTCCGATCTCATGGGCTAGCAGATTCCGCACGTGTTTTTCATCCATTTTCTCTAAAAGTCCCTTGCCAATCAAAATGGATTTACTTTTTCCATATAGTCCAGTTGCGTAGACATTGACAATTTCCTTATCCAATATGTATACAAAGTAATCTCTATCAAAACGCTCCTTTATTACTTTTTCAAAATAAGGGCTCCTTCTACTAGACCGATCAAAAAACGCATAGAAGTAGGGTTTGATAAGAAAATCAAAACTCATGACCAAAGGCACAAGAAGGAAAGTTCCAATAAGAAAAAGATAAAACTTTTTATCAACGAGGCCTTCAATTATTAAAAACGAAGTCATCAACAAGCATAGAAAAATGAACTCTACAAGTAATGCTCGGGGATCAAGTAGTTCTTTCCAAAAGACTTTTTTAGCTGAAAAAACAACCATAATCCTTCTTATCAACACTATGGTGAGCGCAAGAAAGCCCCCTTTAAACAAAATTTCGGGTATGATAGACATAAATAGATGTTATAGTAGAAAAACATTATACGACACAATCTCAAACTAAGGTTGGGGTTTTCATATCAAACAAAAAGAATTTAAACGCCCCACGGAATTGCATTTCAACTGTCTAAAATTCAGCTTTCTACCAAAACTTTCTCCGTAATCGCAGAATTCATTAAAATTTGGCGATTATAATCGCTGTTTTTATATAAATTTTGCGATTAGATTACAAAAAGTTCGAAGTTTTCATTGTGAATGACTTGAATCGTAGCTTCTGGATAAGCCTGCTGAAAGGTACTGGAAATCCTAACTTTCGCTTTAGGGTTCCACTTAAATTCCCAAGCGGAAAGCTTTCCTGCTACTTCTTC
>NZ_JBSZCK010000019.1:0-85299 GCF_054166905.1 Mongoliitalea sp.
ACTGCTCACTGCTCACTGCTCACTGCTCACTGCTCACTGCTCACTGCTCACTGCTCACTGCTCACTGCTCACTGCTCACTGCTCACTGCTCACTGCTCACTGCTCACTGCTCACTGCTCACTGCTCACTGCTCACTCAAACACTTCTCACTTCCGCCTCTTTATGAATTTTCTTCACCAAACCCTGAAGAACCTTTCCAGGACCACATTCAATAAATTCCACTGCTCCATCGGCCACCATATGCTGTACAGACTGTGTCCATTTTACTGGGGCAGTTAACTGGGCAATCAGATTATTTTTGATTTCCTGAACATCCCTAACAGCTGTTGTGCTCACGTTTTGGTAAACAGGACAGATAGGTTCATGAAAGACAGTATCTGCAATTGCTTTTTCTAGTTTCTCTCTTGCTGGCTCCATTAAAGGAGAATGAAAAGCTCCTCCAACCGGTAGCGGTAAAGCACGTTTCGCTCCCGCAGCTTTCATAGCCTCACAGGCCAATTCAATTCCTTTGTTAGACCCGGAAATCACCAATTGACCTGGGCAGTTATAATTTGCCGCTACCACAATCTCTCCCTCAATAGAGGCGCAAATTTCCTCAACTTTAGAATCCTCCAAACCAAGAATTGCGGCCATTCCAGAAGGATTGATTTCACAAGCTTCCTGCATTGCAAGCGCACGCTGATATACTAATCTCAAACCATCCTCAAATGCTAAAACACCGTTCGCCACTAAGGCAGAGAATTCTCCCAAAGAGTGTCCTGCTACCATGTCAGGATTGAAGTCAGCAGAAGTTTTTGCCAATATCACCGAGTGTAAAAAGATGGCAGGCTGTGTAACTTTGGTTTGTTTGAGTTCCTCATCTGTACCTTCAAACATGATATCTGAAATTCTGAAACCAAGGATTTCATTGGCTTTTTCAAACAATGCTTTTGCAGTTTCATTGTTTTCATATAAATCCTTTCCCATTCCTGGGAATTGGGCTCCTTGGCCAGGAAAAACGTATGCCTTCATAAGTTTTTATGTTGATTGAAGTGCAAATATAGGAAAAAGGTATTTATAGGGATATTGATTGATATTGGATAATGGGATATTGGGAGGAGGAGAGATTTTCTTGGGTAGATAAATGAAATAAAGTGGAAATAGGGTAGAAATAAATTGAAATAATAAGGAGAGACCCGGCAGGTTTTAAAAACCTGCCGGGTCTGAATGCGCTGATAACAAGTTTTTTTAAAAACTATAAAAAATTTTATTCTTTAGGAAAAACCATATATAGCCACTAATTATTTTGTTTAGCGGGGTGGTGAACTAATTTTTAAAAGATTGTCTTGAAATTGACTATTAGAATAGTACAAAGTCACCTAAGTATATGTTATTCAATGGGTAGGTGATTTGGAATAGTGGTTTGTGTTTTATAGTTTCATTAAGTTAAATTCATAAACCTGCATTTATGAAACCGCTCCAGCTTATAATAACCTTGACTTTATTTTCTTATTTCAATGATGATCTTCTCATGGGGAAATGGAAAATGTACCGTAATGAAACCATGGAAAGTATTCTTACTTCCAATAGATTTCAAATGGAAGATGAACAGACTCAACAAGCTTTAGCGGAGACCTTTTCTAAAGTTCTTAACGGTTCATTTTATCAATTTGAAAAAGATACCGTAACCTTTACAGATTATAAAAATAATGAAGTAGTTGAATTGAAAGGCCTTTGGTGGACCAATGGTGACACCTTAGTCATCGGGCAGTTACAAAAAATGAGTGTTCAAAAATATTTGATTACTAATCTGGATAAAGCTGAACTCCACATGAAAATGATTAACCCCCGTGATGGAGTTCCCTTCAAAAGTAGAATGATTTTTAAAAAAGAAGAGTAATTCAATTCAAAAACCCCTAATCTACTCTCCCAAATCATAGATCTCCATGATCTTGGAAAGAATGCTTTTGAAGTCGATTTTAAGGTCGATCAGTTTTCCTGTGGAGACATCAAAAACCCATCCGTGTACTTGTAATCCTCTTTGGCGAACTGCCTTTTGGACAGTGGCAGTTTTGAGGAGATTGATGCATTGCTCCTGTACATTTAACTCGATCAAGCGGTTGTATCGGTCATTTTCATTTTCAATCCCATCCAACTCGGCTTGATGAAGTCTGTATACATCTCGGATATTACGGAGCCAAGGATTCAAAACCCCTAAATCGGCGGCTTGCATGGCAGCTTTTACGCCTCCGCAGAAGTAATGCCCACACAAAACGATATGATCCACTTTTAAATGGTCCACCGCATAATGAAGTACTGCCATGGCATTGACATCTATTCCGATTACTAAGTTTGCAATATTACGATGAACAAACACATCTCCTGGTGCCACACCCATCAATTCCTCTGCTGTTACACGGGAATCCGAACAGCCTATGTACAAAATTTTTGGTTCTTGGCCTTTGGAGAGCTCATGAAAATAAGCCGGATTTTCGGAAAGTTTCTTTTGAATCCATTCCTCATTGTTCCCAAATACTTCCTGTAGTTTCATAAGTGGAAAAAGTTTAGTGTTTAGTTATTGACTATCTATTTTTTTATTCTTCTAGGTCTTCGGCGGTAAGGAACTTTGCCCGTTCCTCAGGTGTGGGCAATCGGCATGTTTCCTTCTTACCAAACCACCGATAACGGTTGCGTGCGATCCAATCGTAGATGGGGTCTCGGATAAATGCTGGAATGATGATCAATCCATATACAATTGGCCAAAGTCCCCCAAGATTTCGGGCAATTTCTAATGCCCCCCTGCTTTTGAAAAAGACCTTTTCTCGATGAATGTAAATTAAAGAGTCTAGATAGTCTTTGGGAATATCATAGGACTCCAATAATCGCTGTGTATGTGCATCTTGGATTGCCCCAACTTTGAATACATTTTTGCTATCTCGGCGGATGATGAAATCCACCGAATGATTGCACAAATTGCAAACACCGTCGAACAAGACAATATGGAACTTTTCTGTTATTTTCATCGAAGCACTTGTACAGTACCCTTATATTTCCTCATACGCAAAGCAGGGTCCAATACATCAAAATTCACAGTTGCTTCGTAGAAATAAGTCCCAGCAGGCACTTCATTATTACTCTTATCTCGCCCGTTCCAACGGATGAAGATATCATTCTCAGGAGATTGAAGGCTATTGTATCTGAACATCTCCACACCCCAACGGTTAACGATGGTGATTTCCACTCCCAATACAAATCGCGGACATCTGCTAAATGGATTATCAAAGGCCATGAAAGTATCATTTACCCCGTCATTGTTTGGTGTAAAGGCATTTGGTAAATCATAGTTAGGGCAATTATCCACGCATACCGTGTTACTTGGCTCACTTTCATTTCCCGATCTATCCACGGCAGTGATGTAGTAGCAACCACGGAAAGTTGGTAAGTCTCTGATCATCGTTGATAATTCGAATGCGGTGAATGTACGAATCAAATCAAATGGTCCATCTCCGTCATTATCTTTGAAGTACAAGCGGTAGCCACTCAATTCATCATCGCATACGCCCGAAAAATCCGGCTCCCAACTCAATTGATGCTCAAAGCTTGAGAAGTTACATGGTTTATCAGATAAGAAATCGGTGCAATCAGGTCCTTCAAAGGTCAGGACTGGAGGACATGGCAAGCGATCATCATCTGGACGGGCGCAGATGATTTGAGACTTGTTTTCCAACGGAAACTCAATCATATCCACATTGTAATTTCCTTTCGTAATCACATAGTAGCAATATTCAATTTCTCGTTGCAGCGGCACTCCGTTATGGGAACCATCATCAAAGAAGCTGAATCCCTGTGTTACAGGATTGACCTCTGCGATAAGCGTAAAGGTATCTGCATCCTGAGCTAATGGGTCGGTGCGATTTCGATAAACTTCATGTGCGAACTCTCCAACCGAATTATTCCAAGGTACATCAAATGTCCAATTCAATTCAATGGCCTCGTTGATGATTGTAGGCTCCAATCGTACGGAAGATGCTTTACTCGAGCTATCAATGACAGTGGTGTTTTCTCTTAAAATCACCCGATAATTGTATACAAGGTTTTCTGTATTGAGTCCTGTATCTGTGAAAACCGTATCATCCGTAGTTAATAAAGAAACACGGTTTTGATTGCCAGTGAATCCTGTGCTTCGGATCAATTCGTAATTAAATGGTCCCGGGAACTGTTCCCGATCAATATCATAAGGAGGAGTCCATCGAACAAGAATTTCACCATTTTGAGTATCTGTGGCTTCCACGCTGACATTGGTTAACAGTGGTACATCCACATCTACCGTGATACATATTTCTTCCGATACCACACTTTCTCCTAATCTAGGGGTAGGGAAGGCTGCTACAAGTCTGTAGCAATAGGTGTTGCCAGGTGCCAATCCGTTTCCTCCATTGGTGTCAATGAAATTGAAGGTCTGCATATTGGTAGTGCCGACCAGTTCATAGCCTGCACGAATGCCTGTCTCACAAGAATCAGGTTCGTAAGGGTCAGAATTGATTCGCCTCCATATTTGCATAGTTTCAGCCGAATTGGCACAGGTGTATGGATCCCATCGAATATCTACCGAGCGACCCTGTTGCTGTACTAGATCATCAATCACTGGTGGAGGGCCTATGACTGTGATATTCCAGGTTCGTATATCGACCAAAGCAGGTCCGGAGCGCGGTTGGTCTGTAATTCGGATTCGCACTTGATACTGTCGTTCTCTTACATGGGAGCAAACCGTCTGCCAATCAAAGTTGACTATTCCAGGGCTAGCCTGAAATATGGATAGCGGACTGTAAGTAGCACTTGGTGTAATCTCCATAGGGTCTCCAAATACTTCAATTCTGATAGGATCACCATCTGGGTCAGAACCTTGTATTATTTCTTCAATCCTTGTCCCCGCCACCACACAAAGATCTGGAGGTAAAATCAATTCAGGGCGTCTATTATTTGTGTTTTCAATAATAATCTGCATATCCCGGACCACATATCCAATCAAGCGGTATTGTCCATTGATTCTACGCCATTCCTGTATTTGAAAAGCGATATTGTATTGTCCCGCCAAGCCTGGTGCATCCCAAATCAAATCTCCATCCGTATTCATGGAAATAAAAGGATTGGGGCTTCCATCTTCTCTATTGAAACTGAATTCAGAAGATGCAGGGCTGCGGTAATTATTTACAAATCGCTGAAATGCCTGCTTTGGCCTGACGGTATTTTCATCAAAAAGATAAGCTATACTATCCCCATCGGGGTCATAAGCACCTGGATTGTGAATGTACCGGATATTTACACCTCCATTGTCCACAGGAGGGATTGTCAAAACCGGTGAATTATTAATGCCGATAAATGGATCAATGGTAATCATGGTTTCTACATAGAAAGGCGTATCTACGGAGTTATCCATGTTGAGGGTACGGTCATTTCTGTTGAATTCACGGAATCGGATGATGTATTGTCCCGGTCCTTGATAGGTATGGGTAATGACAAAAGTATTTTTCTCAATTTGGTTACCCAACGGCTCTGTAAACGCTATGTCAGCCTCTGTATTCAGTCGTACCTCCCTGCCATCTCCAAAATTGATTTCCCCAGGTCCAAATACTACATTGGAACGTGTATCTGTGTAACCGACCACAGTAATTCTATAAGTTAATGTTTGGGTCGAAATACGTTCGGCAATAATTTCACCCGCACGAATGTGTGTGGCGTAAATTTTTTGTAAAAAACTGAAATTCAGCAGGATGATAAATAAAAAGAGCGCTTTGATTTTCATGGGTTTCTTTTTTCAGCTTTTAATTTAAACGAAAATTACTAGATCAGGGTCATTTATTTGGTATTTATCAAACAATAAAATTGAACAGGTGGTTAAAAAACCATAAAATAAATAACAAAATTAGTTGTATCGACACTTATTTAGAACCTTTTAAAATAAGTTCAACCGATTGAATAAGCTTTGGTTGCTAATTTTTGCAAGCGTAAATTTGGCATCAAAGTTTTAAACTAAATCAATCGAACGTTTAAGAAAACACATATGAGTTGGGTATCAAAAACCTTAAGTAGCACACTAGGCCGCAAATTATTGATGGCCTTGACCGGTTTGTTTCTCATTTTGTTCTTGGTAGTACATTTAGCTGGTAACCTGCAGCTTTTATTACCTGACGGAGGAGAATCTTTTAATGTCTATGCACATACGATGGCAAATAATCCACTAATTAAAGTGGTATCCATTGGGAACTTTGCTTTTATCTTGTTGCATGTGATTTATTCAATCGTACTTACACAGCATAACAAGAAATCAAGACCTGTGGCTTATGCCATGAGCAAAGAAGGCAAAAGCAGCACCTGGGCTTCTAGAAATATGGGAATCCTTGGGACTGTCATCCTAATCTTCTTGGTAGTCCATTTGAAAGGCTTCTGGTATGAAGCAAAGTTTGGGACGCTTCCTACGACCATGATCGATGGAGAGTCATACAGTGACATCTATGCAATCGTCGCAGCTGCCTATGCTAATGTTTGGTATGTATTGATTTATGTGGTTTCCATGGGTTTCTTGGCATTTCACTTATCGCATGGATTTGCAAGTGCATTTCAGACATTAGGGTTGAATCACGTGAAATATTCTCCATTGATTCAAAAAGTAGGTGCAGGATTCTCTATAATAGTTCCTGTCCTATTCGCTTTGATACCTATCGTGATGTATATTCAAAGCTTATCATAAAAATTGAAGATTAGCAATTAAATCATAGTAAAATGATACTGGATTCTAAAATACCTGCTGGTCCTGTTGCAGAAAAATGGACCAAACATAAGTTCAACGTGAAGTTGGTCAATCCGGCCAACAAGAGGAAGTATGATGTGATTGTAGTGGGAACGGGTCTTGCAGGTGCTTCTGCAGCGGCTTCCCTTGCAGAATTAGGTTACAATGTCAAAGCATTCTGTTTCCAAGACAGCCCAAGAAGAGCACACTCCATTGCTGCTCAGGGTGGAATCAATGCGGCTAAAAACTATCAAAATGACGGTGACTCTGTTTATCGTCTGTTCTATGATACAGTAAAAGGTGGTGACTACAGAGCAAGAGAAGGCAACGTTTACCGCCTGGCTGAGGTTTCTGTAAGCATTATTGATCAGTGCGTGGCTCAAGGTGTGCCATTTGCAAGAGAATATGGAGGTTTGTTGGCCAACCGTTCATTCGGTGGAGCTCAGGTTTCCCGTACATTTTATGCAAGAGGTCAAACCGGACAGCAGTTGTTGTTGGGTGCATATTCGGCACTTTCAAGACAGGTTGCTAACGGGAAAGTAAAATTGTACCCTCGTACTGAAATGATGGATGTGGTAACCGTAGACGGTAAAGCGCGTGGTATCATCACCAGAAATTTGATCACCGGTGCTTTGGAATCACACAGTGCACACGCCGTATTGTTGTGTACAGGTGGATACGGTAACGTATTCTTCCTATCTACCAATGCGATGGGATCCAACGTGACGGCTGCTTGGAGAGCACATAAGAAAGGTGCTTACATGGCCAATCCTTGCTTTACACAAATTCACCCAACTTGTATTCCTGTTTCCGGAGATCATCAGTCTAAATTGACTTTGATGTCTGAATCCTTGAGAAATGACGGTCGTGTATGGGTGCCTGCTACAGTAGAAATGGCGGAAAAGCTTAGAAAAGGACAAGTTAAAGCAAATGATATCCCTGAAAACGAAAGAGATTATTTCTTGGAAAGAAAGTATCCTTCATTCGGTAACCTAGTTCCTCGTGACGTAGCTTCCAGAAATGCGAAGTATGTGTGCGATGAGGGTAGAGGGGTGAATGAAACAGGTGAGGCAGTATTCTTGGATTTCCGTGATGCAATCAAGCGTGATGGAAGAAAGACTATCGAAGGAAAATACGGCAACTTGTTTGACATGTACAAGCAAATCACCGGTGAAGATCCTTACGAAGTTCCAATGATGATTTATCCAGCAGTTCACTACACCATGGGCGGACTTTGGGTGGATTATAACTTGATGACTACAGTGCCTGGCTTGTATGCCTTGGGTGAAGCAAACTTCTCTGATCACGGTGCTAACCGTTTAGGAGCTTCTGCTTTGATGCAAGGCTTGGCGGATGGTTATTTCGTAATTCCTTACACAATTGGTGATTACTTGGCACAAACGCCTTACGATAAAATCCCTACAGATCATCCTGAATTCAAGAAGGCTGAAAAAGAAGTTCAAGATCGTATTCAGAAGCTTTTGACTATCAAAGGTGAGAAAACGGTTGATCACTTCCACAAGCGTTTAGGTAAGATTATGTGGAATTACTGCGGTATGGCTAGAACCGAAGAAGGTTTGAAAAAAGCGAAGCAGATGATCAAAGACCTGAAGGCTGAATTCTGGACCAATGTAAATGTCCTAGGTGGTGGTGACGAATTGAATCAATCCTTGGAAAAAGCACATAGAGTAGCCGACTTCATCGAATTGGGTGAGTTGATGGTGGATGATGCCTTGAACAGAAATGAGTCCTGTGGAGGTCACTTTAGAGAAGAGTATCAGACACCTGATGGGGAAGCCTTGAGGGATGATGAAAACTTCGCTTATGTGGCTGCATGGAAGTACATGGGAGAGGGACAAGAGGAAGAATTGCATAAGGAGCCTCTTGTATTTGAAAATGTGAAGTTGACCCAGAGAAGTTACAAGTAATCAACCGTATTTAAACTCGTAAGAGCCATGAATTTAACATTAAAAATTTGGAGACAGAAGAATAATTCCGATAAGGGAGGATTCAAAGAATATAAAGTGTCCGATATTTCAAAAGACATGTCGTTTTTGGAAATGTTGGACGTATTGAATGAGCAATTGTCAGAGAAGGGAGAGGATCCTGTTCACTTCGATCATGATTGTAGAGAAGGTATTTGCGGGATGTGCTCCTTGTATATCAATGGTAATCCACACGGACCGCTTCAGACCACTACCTGTCAGTTGCACATGCGTTCCTTCAACGATGGTGAGACCATTACGATCGAACCATGGAGAGCAAAGGCTTTCCCAGTGATGAAGGACTTGGTGGTAGATCGTTCTGCTTTTGACAGAATCATCCAAGCAGGTGGTTATGTATCTGTCAACACAGGTGGTGTACCGGATGCCAATGAAATTCCAATTCCTAAAACAATCGCTGACTTAGCGATGGATGCAGCTCAGTGCATCGGTTGCGGTGCTTGCGTAGCAGCATGTAAAAATGCTTCTGCCATGTTGTTTACTTCTGCGAAAGTTTCCCAATTGGCCTTGTTGCCGCAAGGACAAGTTGAGCGTAAGCGTAGAGCGGAGAAGATGGTTGCTCAGATGGATTCCGAAGGCTTTGGAGCATGTACCAATACAGGTGCTTGTGAAGCACAGTGTCCAAAGGGCATTTCCATTACCAATATTGCTCGTATGAACAGAGAATACTTCTCTGCTGTTGTGAGCAATACGGAGTTAGTGTGAAAATTTAACATTCATCGATATACAAAAGCCAGCTGTTAAGCTGGCTTTTGTGTTTATAAAATTACTAACTGTGGCTCGGTGAAAATGAAAAATGTTATTTTGGTTTTTTGTGTGTTGGTACTGACAATTTCATGTGCTCAAAAACATGTGAGTGAGGAGTTTTTAGACAAAATATTACCATCCTTTTTGTTGAATGTTAACCAAAGTAGTGAATTTCAGTGGCCTTCCACACTGACGGTGGAGGAAGTTATTTATTTGGAGACTACCGATGAATCCATTCTTTCCAGTTTGGACAAAGTCTATGTTTCACCAGATGAGCAGGTTTTGGTAGCCATAGACTTGAAGTTAAAGAAGGTAGTCATTTTTGATCCATACGGGAATGTACTTCGTGTTTTAGAAAAAATAGGCCAAGGTCCAGATGAGTATCTTCATATGACCGACGTGTTTGTGAATTTTAAAAAGAACACCATTGAAATTTTGGAATTGAAAACTATTCAGGTCTATGATTTGATAAGCTTGGAGTTTTTGGAATCCGTATCCTTGGAGGGAATAAAAGGAGATATCAATTATATACACCATGTAAGCATCGATGATGTCTACTACATTTGGACACCCATTCCATCAGAGCAACGGAAGGACTTGATTCAAATCACAGCATTCAATCAGTATCACCTGATAAGAAAAGAAGGAGATACAGTAGAATATTTTATTCCATTTCAGTTTGGGGCTCCTATTGATAATCGTTTTCATCCTTCTGTTCGTGATGGCGAATTCCTGCTTTCTCCAATTTTAGGGACATCTACTGTTTATAGCCTTATGAAAGAGGGAATCGCTCCTGCTTATGACTTTCAGTTTTCTTCAAATGCTCCAACCTACGAAGAATTGAAATCCTATCGTGGAAATGAAGTCGAATTTTTAACAAATAAGTCATTTAAGTTTTTAACTAATTTCAGGGAAACTGAAAAGTATCTTTATTTTCAATTTCTGGGAGGGGAATTTTACTTTCATGGTTTGCTTGATAAAAAAGAGGAGCGTATAGTTTCAGTAGGCAAGCAATCAGATTTTCGGGTAACTATCATTGCGACAAATGGGCCTAATTTTTATTGCTATATTTTCCCAAGTGTGTATCAGCGATTGAAAGCAGATGGGAAGTTATCTAAAGACCATCCCTTGTTGAAGCATGTGGATAGCAATAAGTTGGACAAAGAGGATAACCCGGTGTTGATTAAATTTAGTTTATGACGTAAACAGGGCTTCTTTTTTTTGAATTTTTTCAATTAAATCTTTGGTTTTCGTTTTTTTTCTAAATTTAATTCATGAAATATTTAGTCGACAAATTTTTCAAGGCCATATCACAGGGGTGTGGTTCAATCAAAATTGTTAGTATGAAACATCATTGCGCAATCATTTTCATAATTTTAGTTAGTTTTTCTTGTGGTGTAAAAGAAGAAAAATCTGATCAAATTAACTTTTTCGACACCACAGTTGAGATCAATACAGAGGTATACGATTCCATAGGCTTCTTTCAAAAGCCTGATCAATTAGAGCTCATTTCTGATTCCTTATTAATCGGTTTTAGCAGTTTTTCAGGTTTTTCCATTTATCAACTGCAGTCTGGTATTCAACTTGATTACGTTGATTTTAAGCGTGAGGGATTGAGGAATTACTTTTTTTCAGCTTTTGATGCGCGTTCTTTTCCTCTAGTTTATTTTCTCGAGCCAAAAAGAAAAACAGTTGTACTTTATGATGTTCAAAAAAAGCAGCTGGTAAATTCCGTTAATTTGGATTTAAGTGAAGAAAATTCCATTCGTGCTTTAGGAGGTAAATTTAAGGTTTACAACAATGAGTTTTTTATCGAGTTAGAACCCCTAGGTGTTCCCATGTTAGACGTAAAGTACTACGAAAAATCAGGTAAATTCCTGGGGATATTCGGAGAGGATGGCGGACAAAAAAGAAAGGTTTTGGAGTACCCAAAAGAAATGAGAGATTCTTCTTTTTTCTTCATTCCGGCAAATTACTATTCGTTCGATATTTACAATGATCAGTTGTTTATTTGTTTTCCTTTTGAAAGGAAAATTAGGATCTATAGCTTGAACTCTGACTTTAAAGAATACAGCTCAATTGATCTTCCTGAAATCAAGCATATCGATCTGGCATTACAAAAAATCCCCACCAAATTTCATCCCAAGGATTATCCAATTGAACAGCGATTGATTGCTCCTAGAGCCGATAAGTTATTGGTTTCAAAAGGAGGGGATATTTATTTGAGTTTAGTTATGAACGATAATAATAATTCGGATAGATTTCGGGAGTATGTTACCGTTTGGAAGTATGATGCTTCTCATCAATCTTGGTCTGCCTTAAAAGATCCTGTAGATTACTTTGATCTTGGGAATTTCGCAGGTGTTAGTAATGGTCTTTTGTATTTTTTTGATGCAGCGGTCATCGCCAAAGATGAAAAATTTATCAACGCCATACGCATGGAGTAAGGGGAGTGTTGTTCAAATGGTTTAATTTTACGCTTTCAGGCTTTTAAACAAAATTTTATTTTCGTAAATTTGAAAAATTCTATCAATTAGAAATTTTGTTTTATTTTAACTAGAAAAACATGCATTACATTGACCTCGGCATCTTTGTCGGGTACATGGTGCTGATGCTCGGCGTAGGATACTACTTCATGCGCCAAAATAAAAATCAGGACGATTATTACGTAGGAGGCAGGAATATAGGAAGCTGGCATATTGGGTTGTCCGTAGTAGCGACAGATGTGGGTGGAGGTTTCTCTGTGGGATTAGGAGGATTAGGTTTTGTCATGGGACTTTCCGGTAGTTGGATGTTGTTCACTGGATTGCTCGGTGCTTGGTTGGCCGCAGTGATTTTGATTCCTCGAGTAAAGAGTGATCCTGCTTTTGCAAACTTTTATACCTTTCCGCAGATTTTCGAATATTTATTTGATAAAAAGGTAGGCGTTATCGCAGCTGTAATCTCGTTGATAGGATATCTCGGTTTTACGTCATCTCAGTTGTTGGCAGGTGCAAAATTGGCATCAGGAACATTTCTAACACTGGGTTTGACAGAGGCCTTGGTCTTAATGGGTGTCATAGCAGTGGTTTATACCGTGCTAGGAGGCTTAAAGGCTGTAATTTATACGGATACTGTACAGTGGATTATTTTAATGCTGGGTTTTATTTTTATCGGTTTGCCAGTAGCTTACTTTTATGTAGGCGGTTGGGAACAAATACAGGCCACCTTACCGGATGCTTATTTTTCTTTGACCAATCTCCGCTGGCAGGATTTGGCTAACTGGGGTATTACGATTATCCCCATTTGGTTTATTGGGATGACCTTATATCAGCGGATATTTGCAAGCAGAGATGTAGCCTCAGCCAAGAAAGCCTGGTTTATCGCAGGTTTTTTTGAGTGGCCTATCATGGCTTTTATGGGTGTATCCTTGGGATTGCTATCCAAAGTGGCCTTTGAACAGGGAATGCTCATCATTGATCTGGATGTGATGGATCCGGAAATGGGTTTGCCTATCTTATTACGAACCATTTTACCGCCGGGTATTTTGGGATTGATGATGGCGGCCTATTTTTCGGCAGTGCTATCCACAGCTGACTCTTGTTTGATGGCAGCCTCTGGAAATCTCAGTACCGATATCTTCGGTTCATGGTTAAGTCCCAAGTCCGAACAGGCCCAAATTCGCTACAGTCAGTTATTTACCTTGATGTTAGGTGTAATCGCCCTTGTAGTAGCCTTACACATGACCAATGTATTGGACTTGATGTTGTATAGCTATGCATTTATGGTTTCGGGTCTTTTGGTTCCGATTTTATTTGGACTCTTTACTACCCATAGAAATCCCTTGGCGGCAGTTGCTGCCATGCTGACAGGAGGGGTGGTTACTGCGGGGCTGGGTTTGTTGGGCTGGGAGCTTTTATGGGGCTTAGATCCAAATTTTTTCGGAGTATTTGCCTCTTTAGCAATGTATTTGCTTGTAAGTGTATTCAATAGAGATTATAAACAAAATAAAATTACAAAATATGCCTAGTATAGAAACGCTATCCGCTATGGATCAAGCTACCTATTTACAGAAAAAAGAAATTGCTGATTTTCTATTTGTTCACTTAGAAAAATATGGAGATCCGCATGAGCATATCATGAAATGTTTGGATTACGCATTGGATCAAGCAGTAGATAAAGGTGGATTTGTGGTGATGGCTAGAGAAAATCAAGAGGTAGTAGGTGCTGTGGTCATCAATAAAACAGGCATGTCTGGCTATATTCCTGAAAATATCTTGGTTTATATTGCCGTAGATGCCTCTCAGCGGGGTAAAGGAGTAGGGAAAAAGTTGATGCAGACAGCCATTGACTTAGCTCAAGGAGATATTGCCTTACACGTGGAGCCCGATAATCCTGCTAAAGGTTTGTACGAATCTCTTGGGTTTACTAATAAGTATTTGGAGATGAGACTGGTGAAAGGATGAAGGATGAGGGGGGAAGGATGAATAGTTGTACCAAGTACCATGTACGAAGTACCAAGTAGGGATTCGCTAGGAAGAAGTAAGATTCGAGCTTGCTTGCCGTAAAGCAGGAGTTTAGAAACAAGACACAAGAAGCAAGACACAAGATGAAACATGCTTGCTTCGACAGGCTCAGCACAAGGGCGCTATATAAAGTTGATAGATGCCTTCTAACTTTCGTAGATAAGAGCAGTGATATAGTAGGGAGGTGTGGAGAAAAAAAATATTCTTTAAAAAGTGTCTCGTATTTTCATTATTGGGCAGTTGAGTACAATTTCGCGCTTCTACGCTTTAATCTCTAATGATTCGATCCCAACGGGATCACATGTTTATAGTTTAAATTGAGTCTATGAAGGAATACGACCCCGTAGGGGTCGAATGTGCCAGCTGCCAAGATCTTTGCTATAAACATATGACCTCTTTGAGGTTACTTAATTGAGGAGTTATGATGCGATTAAGCTTTATATTACCTGAATACCTAAATGGTACAATTTCAGAGATAAGTGATGGGAGTGATACTGAAGTCAATTAGGGATGAAATGTCGAATGATGAATGACCAATGTCGAATTATGAAGGGCAATTATTCAATTTATTACCCAAACCCCTACTTGGTACTTAGTACTTGGTACTTCGTACAAAAAAATACATAACGAAAAAACTAACAATGGCATACCTTACATTAAATAGACAAAAGCTAACAGAAAACTTTGAATTCTTGCGGGGGATGTTTGAAAAGCATGATGTCTCTTGGGGAGTAGTGTCCAAGTTGTTTTGTGGAAATCGAAAATTTTTGAAAGAATTGATCGAATTGGGGGTGCGGGAGATTCATGATTCCCGCATCAGTAACCTGGCAAAGATTAAAGAGCTCAATCCTGATGTTCAGACGGTGTATATCAAGCCTGTTTCCAAGCGAAATATTGCTAAAATGGTCAAATATGCAGATGTAAGTTTGAATAGCGAACTGAATTCTATCCGTTGGATTTCAGAGGAGGCTGTCAAACAGGGGAAAACCCACAAAATCATCATCATGGTAGAGACAGGTGATTTGCGTGAGGGGGTGATGGGGGATCATTTGGTTGATTTTTATGCGCAGGTATTTGATCTTCCGAATATTGAGATCATTGGCTTAGGCACTAATTTGAATTGCCTCAATGGGGTCATGCCATCAACCGATAAACTGATTCAATTGAGCTTATACAAGCAAATCATCGAACTCAAGTTTAATAAAAAAATACCTTGGGTTTCTGCGGGAACCTCGGTGACTATTCCTTTGATGTTGCATCAGCAATTACCGAAAGGGATCAATCATTTTAGGGTAGGAGAGACCTTATACTTCGGAGTGGATTTGTTTGAAGAAAAGGTGATCGATGGGATGCATGGAGATGTTTTCGAACTATATGCGGAAATCATCGAAATGCAGGAGAAGCCATTGTTACCTACAGGTGTTTTAGCTGCCAATCCTCAGGGAGAAGTTTTGGAAATTGACGAAAACTTATACGGTAAATCATCGTACCGTGCCATTTTGGACATAGGCTTATTGGATATAGATCCGAAGTATTTGATTGCAGAGGATGGGGAGTTGGAGATTATCGGAGCAAGTTCGGATATGTTAGTTTTAAACTTAGGAACTAACCCCAAGGGCTATGCAGTAGGTGATACAATTAAATTTGATCTGAAGTATATGGGAGCATTGGGGGTCCTGAATTCCAGCTACATAGACAAGGTAGTTGTGTAAATGATCTGTCGTTTTATCTAGTTTATTGTGGTTTAAATTATATGTTGGCATAATTATGGCTCTATTTGTAGCATAACCAACTATTATTTATACTATGAGAAAATTGATGTTAGTATGTGCATTTGTTTTGGGAGCAGTAGTTGTTCAGGCACAGGATGAGAGTAGATTAGGGATTGGTATCCGAGGGGGAGTGAATTTTTCTACCTTCGGTGGAGGGGATATTCAGGATGATGATTATTCCAATCGTACAGGTTTCAGCACAGGTTTATATGCGACGGTTCCAATTTTGCCGTTCTTAGCAGTGGAACCTGGGGTTTTTTATTCCGTGAGAGGTACACAAAACAATGATTTTGCAAATTCACGCGCAATTTTAGGATATGTGGATGTACCGGTATTGGCCCGATTGTATTTGGGTAATTCCTTTAACGTCTTTGCAGGTCCACAGGTATCCTTTTTGCAGTCTTCCCGATTCGAGGGAGATTTGTTTGGGTCGACGGTAGGGTTTGATACGGATACAGTGCGTGAAAGTGATTTTGGAGCGGTAGTAGGTATTGGATTCAATCCGGCCAAAGGGATCAATGTGCAAGGTTCTTACAATTACGGCATGCAGCCGGTGTTTAAAAACTCCAATATAGATGTGTATAATCGTGGGTTTACTATCTCAGTAGGTTACACCTTTTAAAGGATAGGAACATAGGATAAAGGCCTCTCTCATGAAAATGGGGGAGGTTTTTTGGTTTTACGCAAAGGCGCTGTTTATGGAATGGTTTGCCACAAAGGAACGAAGGCACAAAGTTTTGGTTGCTTTGGGTTCTTTGCGTAATCCTTTGGGTCCTTTGAGGTTAATTTTTTTGTAGGTCCACGAATGGGACAAATGATATGAATCCTAAAATCTAAAATAAAAAAGTCCACGAATGGCACGAATGGCACGAATTACACGAAGATTTTTTTGATTGATTTTTTGGTTATCATTGAGATCGAGGTGCTTGGATGGATTTTTTAATGATTGCGCAAAGCTTAGGAATTGCACGAATACTACAATCTGATATCTAAAATCTACCTTCTAATCCCGATAGCTATCGGGACTAAAATTAAAAAGTCAACAGATTTCGCAGATTTGCACAGATGTTTTCTCACATCCTAAAATTTCTTGACACTTTTCTCATTTCTAATTCCCAATTCCTTACTTCGACTACGCTCAGCACAAGCATTCCTAATTCCCACCACTGTTCACTACGCACTGCTAACTATTTCACCCTTCATCCTTCATCCCTCATCCTTCATCCTTCATCCTTTCATTTAAATCTAAAATCTAAAATCATCATCCTATTACATTTCATCAATCCATCGTTTGATCAGCTCTAGACCTTCTTGATGTACGGTGACTCTTCCGATTTCGGGCATGGCGGCGCCGACTTGGGTGGTGCCCATACGGTAGGTGAGGATGGATTCATCGGCTTTTCCGGGAACGATATCATAGGTGAAGCTGCCTGCGCCAAAACCTGCGGCTACAGGTGTTTTGAGAATCCCCAATCGGAGTATGTCTGTTTCTTCATAGGTCAAAAATAGCCCCGAAGTACTGGCAGGTGCCTCAGCCCGGTGGCAATGGGCACAGTTGATGTCCAAATAGGCTCGCGCTCTTAATTCCAGGGATTGGCTTTTATCTAGGTAATTGACCATGTTGGGGTAAGCGGTTTCATGGGAGAAGTTGCTGAGTTTGCCTGCATCAGCCCACTTGACCAATTGATTGTGAGTGCCATCTTCAAAAGTGATGGCATGATTCAAATGCTTGGCTTTTACGCCTATCGGGACCAGCTGCTCGTGGATGTTATGGCAACTCTTACATTGATTTTTGTTGGGGATGATGTAATTGATAAGCTGTGTTTGCCCTTCCTCATCAATCCAACTCACTTGTTTTTCTCCACCAATCACTTTGAGCTGTGCATCGGATTGGTCATCTGCCCAAACATAGGGATATGCTTCCCACTGTTCGGCTGTCTTCACCATCAGACGGGTTTCTATGATTCTACGTTCCTTTTCAGGCTGTCTGAAATCCGTGGGATAGTAAAAATTCTTGATAATCACTGTTCCTTCTGGAAACTCCATCGTTCCTTCTTCATCAGCCTGAATACTTGCAGCAGTACCCTCTGGCATCCAAATATAACGGGATTTGTGTGCGTAATCTGTGAATAAAGAAGATGCAGGTTCATATAGCAATACGCCTTCATTGGGCGTAAGGCTACGCATGATTCCTTTGAAAAAACCATATTCTGATAAGTTAGTCAATGGAAATGCTTCCAAGTTTAATTCAGCTAGATTTTTATCGGGAGCTTGAAAGTCTACAAATGCAGGCAAGGCAATCACTATCTCTTGTTCCTTCGTAGGCTGCGAACAAGCAAACAAGATCAATAGTGAAAAAAAGAACGATCTGGAATAACGACTATACATATCAATTGGCTAAACTGAGTGAAGATACATCTGTAGAGATGCTAAGGGAACAGTTGAAGAACCTATGGTCCTTGGAGGATTTGATATTGGATTCCCCTTCCCATAAGTCAAATAGGGTGAAGCGGAGTTTGTCCATAGAGGCTTCTTGGATACAAATATTCATGGGATTTTCTTCTATGCTTGCAGCCAGCGATTGATCCCAAAATCCATCATAGACGATGTCCTGACTTTTTCCTTTGCCATGGGCGTTGTATACGGATATCAATTGCCCCATTTCTTTGCTTAGGTCAGGTATTTTTTGGCTGCGTTGATAGTCGTTGCTATGGACATAGATGTTGGATGTAAATGGTGACCAATTGGGGGCATCCAAGGGGAAGCCGGTGACATGGTAATTGGCGATGGCAACTCCTACGGTTTTGTTGTTGTGGATACGGTTGTTGTAGATTTCCACATCCTTTGCTGCCAATAAGACGATGCCCGAACCAGGTGGAATCATGGTAACTGTATTTCCATTAGGATCTTCTCCCAATGGGGTAGCGAAATTTACATGATTGTTGGAGATGATATCATTGTCATAAATCTTGGTGCTACCACCATCGGACTTTGGTAATCCGGGAAGGTTAAATACCAAAATACCTCCTGAATTGTCCCTTGCGGTGTTTCCATATACTTCTGCGTTATCGGAGTTTTCGATTTCTATCCCCGCTACGTTGCCAAATGCCAGGGAATTTCTGACGATGATATTTTCGGATTGGCCTACATAGATGCCGGCGTCTTTGGAGTGGGAGGCGATGCATTCATCGATCATCACATTTTTGCATTGCACGGGATAGATGGCGTATGTTCCATTTTTAGATTTGTCTCCATTGGTCCAGGTGACGTTGATTCTGTAAAAGGTGATGCCATCTACATGCTGACTTTTGACCCCATCGCCCGGTGCATCTTCGATACTAAGGTCTTGGATCCGGATATTGTTTCCTACCAACTTGACGCCTTCACCGCCTGATCTGAGTTCTCGGAAAGACAACACGGTTGCTGCCATACCTGCTCCTTTGATGGTGACATTGGATTTATTATCAAGAATCAGTTGGGTTTTAATCGCATAAAATCCAGAGGGAATCTCAATAACTTCTCCATCTTGAGCCATGATAAATGCCTCGACCACCCTATCTACTTCTTCCTGACTTGCTTTCCGTAGTTTGCTTGAGTCAAAAGTCATCTCTGTGCTGCTTTCTGAGCATGCGAATAGTATTAAACACAAAATAGTGAGCGGGTAGAAGTGGGTGAAACTAGTGCTAATGGTCTTCATGAGTTGCTTGGATTTATATTTGGAGAAAAGGTCTGAATAGTTATGAAAAATTTCGCAAAAAGTCAAGAAGGAAGTGGCTAGTGAGCAGTAAACAAGGAGTCGTGGTGTCAGACCTGGCAGGTTTTTAAAACCTGCCAGGTCTAGGAAAAAGGTTTAGTCTTTTAACTTGAAGGGCCAAGAGACAATGTGAATTACTTTTTTACTGAATCCCTACTTGGTTCTTCGTACTTGGTACCTGGTACAATACACCAAAGTCTTGTGTCTTACATCTAAATCCATCCTACCTCACTCAAGTTTTTCTGATGATTTTTCTTAATCCATTCTTGGATTCTAGTATATTCGGGGCGTTTTGAAAAGTTCGATAATCATCAGTTAAAATTTGATACCCATGAAAAAAACTCTTCTTCTAGTGATAGTTTCTGTGCTAGGATTTCAGGCACAGGCACAGTTTGGTGTTCGGGCTGGGGCAAATGTTTCCAATATCAATCAGTTTGCTTTTGCCAACCGCACAGGCATACATCTCGGAGCGTATTATGCCTATGAATGGAAAGAAAACATCGTGCTGGAAGCAGGTGCTTATTACAGTCAGAAAGGATATAATGATCAAAAAAGCTCAGGTATTTCGGAGAATTTCAATTATCTGAGTGTTCCTGTGATCGTCCGTTATAAGTTTTTGGATCAGTTCAATGCATTTCTTGGACCCCAAGGGAGTATTCTTGCTTCCCGAAAGCGTGATGATAACGGCACAATTTCCCAGACAACAGCCATTCTCAGAGGTTATGATATCTCGGCCTTGATAGGTGTTGGGATGGACCTACCACAAGGATTCAATGTGCAGATTGCTTATGACTATGGCTTAATAAGCTTGAATTACTTTGATTTTAATGTCAAAAACAGAACTTTACAGCTTTCCGTTGGGAAGAGTTTTTAAGATTTGACGCGGTCTGGATTATCCTCCAAAAAGGATTTCCAGCCGCCTGTTCTTCCTCTGGTCTGCAACCTTCCTGCATGGAAATGATGGCAAATGGCCACTGCTAAAGCATCGGTAGCATCGAGCAACTTTGGGATTTCCTGGATATGTAACAAGGTTTTGAGCATCTCGGCAACCTGTTCTTTGGAGGCATTTCCATTGCCTGTGACAGATTGCTTGACTTTTTTGGGGGAATATTCCGCGATCGGGATTTCTCTTGCCAAGGCAGCTGCCATAGCCACTCCCTGCGCTCTTCCCAATTTGAGCATGGATTGGATATTTTCTCCATAAAAGGGCGCTTCCAAAGCAACTGCATCCGGATGGAATTCATCGATCAAGCCTGTAATCCGCTCAAAAATCTTCTTTAGCTTCAATTCATGGGTGGTATATTTCTTCAAGTGAATGACCCCAAACTGAAGCAGGCTATATTTGTTTCCTTCCACCAAAATTAAACCATAACCCATGATATTAGTCCCTGGGTCGATTCCTAAAATAATTTTTTCTGATGCAGGTTTTTTGATTACATTACTCATTCCTGCAAATTAAGCCATTTCATGTTTACCTTGTACATTTCACTTGGGATAGTTTATCAAGTACTCTTACTCACACTTTATTTCGTGAGCAAGAAAAGTACACGAAAGACTGTCGTACACCATCAGGAAGGGGTAAGCATTATTCTCCCAATTAGAAATGAAACGGTTTATTTGGAACGTTGCTTGACAAGTATTGCTAAACTTAACTATCCATCTTTTGAAGTGCTTTGCATAGACGATCATTCCACTGATGATAGTCAGGCAATCGCACATGCATGCAAAGAAAAATTTCCCCATATTTCCATCCGGATATTTAATAGTCCAGGTCAGGGGAAAAAGGCTGCGGTAAGCTATGGAGTGAGTCAAAGTGCATATGAATTGATTTTGACTACCGATGCTGATTGTATCTTTCCGGAAGATTGGATACAAAATATGCTTGCTGCCTTAGGTTCTGAGGTGCAATTGGTCGCAGGTCCTGTTATGAGTCATGACAAGGACGGCTTTTTTGGAGGATTTCAACAACTCGATTGGGCAAGCATTGCATTGGTGACAAAAGCAAGCATTCACATGCAGCAACCACTGATGTGCAGCGCGGCAAATATGCTTTACAGAAAATCTGCTTTCGAGACTGTTGAGGGGTTTAGAGGAAATGAGCAGATACTTTCCGGTGACGATGAGTTTTTGTTGAAAAAGATCGTTTTACATTATGGGGCAGAAGCAGTGAATTATCAAGGGGACTCGAAAGCCTTGGTGTACACAGAACCTATGCCCACCTGGAGCGATTTATTTCAACAGCGGATTCGCTGGGCCTCTAAATGGAAAGCACATGGATGGAATATACATGCATTGGCTTCTTTAATTCCTGTTGTTCTTCAAGCACTTTTTTTGTTCCTCTTTTTTTTACCTTTTTTAAGACCTGATTTGTGGGGATTGGCCTGTTTGTTGCTTTTGTTGAAAGTGCTGGTGGAACGATTTGTACTCGGCCAAGTGTTGAAAAGCTACGGGATTAATCACTCCATCGTCCTTTGGCTTGGGACATCCTTGGTACATCCTGCGTATGTATTAGCAACTGGTTTTCAGACTTTTTTTCGAAAAATCGAATGGAAGGGAAGAAAATCCTTGAGATAGCATTAATTTAGCGAAATAAATAGGTAAGTATTCATGACCGATCTGGAGTTTGACTTATTGGACGAGCTGTATTTTGTCCAACATTATGATTACCTCAAAGAATCTTTGGGTTGGGAAGATACCCAACTCCTTGAGACCCTTGCTTCTCTTTGTCAAAAAGGATTTATCAAATGTTTATTTGGGCCGGATGATGAAGTTTTTCGTCCCATTGATTTCCCAAGTGAGGGACATACCTTGTACTATTTAGCTACCAAAAAAGGTTTAATGGAGCATAACGCCATCTAACGATCCAAACATTGACGCTGCAAACAGAAAAATATCATAAAAAAGAACTGGAGCTCAAGGCTCTGTTGGAGATCACACAAGCGATCAATGAGAACAAGCCTGCCCATGTATTGCTGGACATATTCAAGTTTACCTGCTTAGTGCATTTGAATATCAAATCCATTCTTTTATACATTCAGGGGCCTGATGGCTATGAACGAAAACTTTCCCATGGACTCAAAGGAAGTATCCCTGAATTTATTCCACATCAATCAGTAGCTTACGATAAAGATGCTGGTACGCTACACCTGGAGGTGGATCAGCGATATGCTTTTACTGAGCTTGAGAATTATCTACCGGTTTTCCATAAGGATAACATGTTGGCGGTATTGTTTTTGCGAAAAAAAGATCCGCTTTTAGAGTTGGATTTGGATTTTACTCAGGCACTATCCAATATTCTGGTGGTGGCCTTGGAAAATAAACGCTTTGCCAAAAAGCAATTGGAGCAAGAGCGATTAAATCGCGAGGTAGAAATCGCCAGCAATGTACAGCGGATGCTATTTCCAGCCCAATTACCCAAGGCAGCACCCTTGCATGCAAAAGTCACCTATGTGCCGCACTCCACGGTAGGAGGGGATTATTACGATTTGGTAAGAAAATCCAAGGATGAAGTATTTTTCTGTATCGCAGATGTTTCGGGAAAAGGCATGCCTGCAGCATTGTTGATGTCCAATTTTCAAGCAGCTCTTCGAACTTTATTGCGAAGCTCTTCCGATTTAAAAATGATTGTGGAGCAGTTGAATTATACCCTGTTTGAAAATACTAAAGGAGAGCGATTTATTACCTTTTTCTTAGGTTACTACAACTATAAGGACCGAAAACTGACGTATGTTAATGCGGGACACAATCCACCGGTACTTTGTTGGGGAAATGAAAATAGAAGTGAATTGCTAGGTGCAGGGACCACGATTTTGGGGGCATTTGAAGAGTTGCCTTTTTTGGAATTGGGTACCCGTGAGCATTTAAAGGGTTTTACCATTCATTTGTATACTGATGGCCTGACCGAAAGCATGGATCCGCAAGAGGAAGAGTATGGAGATCATCGCTTTATGCAATTTGTGAAGAAAAGATTGCATCTCAATCCGGATGAGTTTCATGCGTTGTTTTTCGAGGAGCTGAAGGTTTTTAGTCAGGGATCCCCTCAGCGGGATGATGTGACTTTGTTGAGTATACAATTTTCCTAAGCGTATGGTGGTCATGCATCACATACCTGATTGGATCCCTTATTTATTGCGGGATATTACTTGGCATAAGGACAGAAGTACGCCTACCATTTATTTAACTTTTGATGACGGGCCTGTGCCCGGAGTAACAGATTTTGTGCTGGAGCAATTGTCAAAAAAAGACATGCAGTCCACCTTTTTTACGGTAGGAGACAATATTCGAAAAAACCCTTCCTTAGCAAAAGAGGTGTTGGATGCAGGACATAGCATTGGGAACCATACCTTTCATCATCTAAAAGGTACCAAAACCTCCCATTGGGCTTACCTGAAAGATACTATTCGCTGTCAACATTGCTTGGAAGATGAGTTGAATTTTTCTCCCACTCTATTTAGACCACCTTATGGGCTCATGAGCAGGTTGCAATATGGCAGTTTGAAAGAGTCTTTTGAAATTGTCCTTTGGGATGTATTGAGCGGGGATTATGATATGCAACAAGATGCGGCAACTTGTCTGCAGAAAGCCAAGCAGTACACACAGGGAGGCAGTATCGTACTTTTTCACGATCAAGAAAAAACACGTGATAAAATCAGGAAAATTCTCCCGGATTTTTTGAGTTGGGTGGAGGATCAAGGGTTTGTAACAGCTAGTTTATGATAGAGGGAGTGGTTTTTGGGATTGTGATTGGGCTGATAGTTCAGGATTTGTTGTTGTTGGGTTTTTTAAAGTGGAATTTTAAGTCGTTTGAGCTCCTTTCTAGTAAACAGCAGGCAAAATTGCCATTCGTCAGCATAGTAATTCCTTTCCGCAACGAAGAGAATGCAATTCCCAAGATTTTGGAGTCTTTAGATAAATTAGACTACCCAGCTGATTCTCTTCAACTTTTGCTCGGAGATGATGGATCTCAGGATAGGACGGGAGAGCTGTTACAGGCATGGTCCAAGTCACGTTTGCATGTGAGTTTTTTTTCTTTGAATAAACCAGATGATTTTACTGGGAACGGGAAAGCTTGGGCCTTGCAGCACTTGTGTAAACATGCTACAGGTGAGTTTTTGTTATTTACAGATGCAGATTGTGAAGTGCCCGCGAGTTGGGTCACATCCATGGTTGGAGCTGCCATATCCGCAGATGCAGCTATGGTCACAGGGGTCACTCAGGTGGAAGAAACCAATATATTTGCAGTCATGCAATCCCTCGATTGGTGGTTGAATCTTGGGATGGTCAAAGTTGTATCTGACTTGGGAACCAATATCACCTCTATGGGGAATAATATGTTGATTAGAAGTGATTTTTATCAATTGACTGGGGGCTTTCAGCAGACTTATCACAGCTTGACAGAGGACTTTGAGATGGCTCGATGCATCAAAAAGGTGGGTGGGAAGCATATACACTTGGTCAGTCAGAAGAATTTAATTCAGACACAGCCGATTCCAAGATACCGTGGATTATTGGAGCAACGCAAGCGCTGGATGCGTGGAGCTATGGGACTTCCACTCTATTGGAAAGTTTTATTGGGGCTGCAAGTCTTGTTTTTTCCAGCAATCTTGATGCTTGTTTTTTTATCGTTTTGGAAAGGAATTTTTCTTTGGCTGTTCAAATTGCTAATGCAGTCTCTTTTTCTCTTATTTTTTGCTTCAAAAACCCGTAAAAAAATGAAAATTTGGCATTTATGCCTTTTTGAACTTTATTATTTCTTTACCACTTGGTGTACGATAGTTTATTATTTTTGGCCTGGTAAAACAGTTTGGAAAGGCAGAAAATACGCATAAGGCGAACAAGCTTTCTTCAAATAGTGTTTTATCTCTACATCGACTAAACCTATTGACACCTGTGGCTTACATTGATTCCCACGTGCATATCTACTCTTCCAAGTATGATGAGGACCGCGATACCGTTGTTCAGTCTGCTATAGAGCAAGGAGTAGAGAAATTATACATGCCCAATATTGATATTCCTTCCATTGATGCGATGCTGGAAGCCGAACACCGCTACCCAGGTGTCTGTATCCCAATGATGGGATTGCATCCATGCGATGTGAGTAAGGATTTTGAAAAAGACTTATACATCATGGAGGACTGGATTTCCAAAAGGGCTTTTGCCGCTATTGGAGAGACAGGAATTGACCTATATTGGGATAAGACCTTTTTCGAGCAACAAAAAGAGGCCCTCCGTATTCAGACCCAATGGGCAAAAGCGAAAAATTGGCCGATTGTCTTGCATTGCCGGGAAAGTATGGAGGAAGTATTGGAAATCATCCAAGCAGAACAGGATGGAACATTGAAAGGGATCTTTCATTGCTTTTCTGGAACTTTGGAGCAAGCGCAAAAAGTTGTAGAGTTGGGATTCCTTTTGGGAATAGGAGGCGTTGCTACTTTCAAAAACGGAGGGCTACGGCCGATTTTACCTGCGATTGGTCTAGAACATTTGGTGTTAGAGACAGATGGCCCATATTTGGCACCTACTCCGCACCGAGGTAAGCGAAATACGCCTGAGTATGTTCCTTTGATTGCCCAGGTAGTGGCAGATATTTTGGAGAAACCGTTGGTCGAGGTGGCTTCTGTAACTACAAAAAATTCCCTGAATATTTTTCACCCGATCTCTTAGTCCTATGAATTATAAAATTGTACGTCTCAATACAGTTGCCAAAAGTGAGATTACTTCTTCGGTACTGATCATATATACCGGAGGAACCTTGGGTATGTCCTATGATGCATCAGGCGCCTTGGTTCCATTCAACTTTGGGCAAATCCTGGACAAAATTCCTACGCTCACACATATGAATATCGCCATTACGGTGATTTCCTTCCCTGAGCCTATTGATTCTTCTAATGTGAATATGCAGCATTGGGTGGATATGGCTTATATCATCTATGAGAATTACGATAGCTATGATGGCTTTGTGATTTTGCATGGGACAGATACCATGGCGTACTCTGCCTCTATGTTGAGCTATATGCTGAGTGGTTTGACCAAGCCGGTAGTCTTTACAGGAGCGCAATTACCGATTTCAGCCATGCGTTCGGATGCTCGTGAGAATTTGATGACCGCCTTGGAAATTGCGACAGCAAAAGCCAATGGACGCCCGATTGTTCCTGAGGTGTGTATCTTTTTCAATCACATGCTACTCAGGGGTAACCGATGTAAAAAGGTGCAAAGTGTGCATTTTGATGCCTTTGAATCTGAAAACTATCCTCCTTTGGCGGAAGCAGGGATTATCATCGATTACAATTTTGCGGCTATACAGCCTTTCGATGAAGGGAAAAAACTCTTTTACAGCAATAAAATGGATAATCATGTGATGATTGTCAAGCTGTTTCCAGGAATTACAGAAAAAGTATTGGATGCTTGCTTTGATATGGAGGGTTTGAAGGGAGTAGTCTTGGAAACCTACGGTTCGGGTAACAGCCCAAGTGATAGTTGGTTTACAAGTTCCATCAAACGAGCCATTGCCAAGGGTTTGATTATCCTCAATGTATCTCAATGTAACGGAGGTCGGGTGATTCAAGGACGTTATCAGACGAGTAAAGACTTGTTGGATATGGGTGTATTGAGTGGAGGGGATATTACTACAGAGGCAGCGATTACGAAGATGATGTTTTTGTTGGGGAACGAAACCAATAAGCAATTGATCAAGCAAAAACTCATCACCCCGTTAGCAGGGGAGATGTCCTTGATAGGGATGAGTTGATTTTTTTCAGGCAATAGTTGCAAAGGCTGCGATAAATTCATTTCTTTGCACTCCGATTGAGAATCGACCACACAGAGAGGTGTCCGAGTGGTTGAAGGAGCACGCCTGGAAAGCGTGTATACCCCTAAAGGGTATCGAGGGTTCGAATCCCTTCCTCTCTGCCAGGTAGAAAAACAAAGCCTTCAAAAGCCTTCAAAATTAAGCTTTTGAATTCCTTTATTAAGTTTTTCTACAAGTGAAAAACCCAGTTTAAATCGTATTTAAGCGGTTTTTCGTCAAATTTTCACAAATTATCAGCTAAAAAGACCTGCACTCAGCGAATGCAGGTCTTTTTGTTTTTTAAGCCAAAATCTTCAATTTTTCCCAAAATTGAAGTGAGTCCTAGGTGAGTCTTTTTAGATGAAAAAAAGACTCACCTAGGAGGGGTTTAAGAAACTGAAAATCAACATGTTCTAGGGCTGAATATCTTGCCAAAAGACTCACCAAATAGTAATTTAAACCTTTAAAGTGAGTAAACATGATTGAAAAAACGTTTTCCCTGCTGTATTATCTCAAACCTTCAAAAAACGATAGAAATGGTTTGAAATCTATTTACATGAGAATCACGGTTGATTCCCAGCGATTTGAAATGTCAACCAAATACAAATGTCATCCCGATAAATGGATGGCCTCCGCCAATAGAGTGAAAGGCAAAACTGAAGAGGCTCGTATGATTAATTCGTATTTGGAAACATTGCAGCTAAAAGTTCATCAAGTAAGAAAATATTTATTAGATAATGATAAAGAGATTTCTCTCGAAAATATCAAAAATGTTCTTCAAGGTAAATCTGAACAGAACAGAAAGATCCTGGAAATATTTGCAGAGCATAATCAAAAAATGGAAGCCTTGGTTGGGAAGGAATTTGCAGCGGGCACATTAGAACGATACAGGACATCACTTGAGCATACAAGAGCGTTTATCCAATGGAAGTATCAGAAAGATGACATTGAAATCAAAAAACTCGATTATGATTTCATCTCGGATTATTCTTTTTGGTTAAAATCTATAAGAGGTTGTGCACACAATACAACGGTAAAGTATCTGGCAAATTTTAAAAAAATCGTATTAGGCTGCATCAAAAGAGGTTGGCTTGTAAGAGATCCATTTATCGGGTTTAAAATGGCTAAAAAGGAAGTTCCTAGGCATTTCCTTACAGTAGAGGAATTGGACGCCTTAGAGCAGAAGTTTTTTGAGATAGCACGGCTGGAACAAATCAGAGATATTTTTCTTTTTAGCTGTTATACTGGTTTGGCTTACATTGATGTTAAGAAGCTTAGAAGAGATCAGATTTTTGTTGGAATGGATAAGGAAAAATGGATTGCTACCAACCGCCAAAAGACAGAATCAAGTGTACGGCTTCCTTTGCTTCCCAAAGCCCAAAAGCTTATGGATAAGTACAAAGATCACCCTAAATGTGAGGCAGAAGGGTTGATTTTGCCTGTGCTCAGTAATCAGAAGATGAATGCTTATTTAAAAGAAATTGCTGATTTATGTGGTATAAAAAAGGAACTTACGTTTCATATTGCTAGACATACCTTTGCCACTACTGTAACACTCAGCAACGGTGTCCCTATTGAAACTGTATCCAAAATGTTAGGACATAAATCGCTTAAACAGACGCAGCATTATGCTAAAATTGTTGATTTAAAGGTTAGTGAGGATATGCGGACATTAAGAAATAAAATGGAGATGTAATAGTAAAGTTAAAATCATCAGAAAGTTTAGATAAAAATCAATCATTTATTTGACTTTCGAAAAAACACAAATCTACCTTCTAGAAAGATTTTTGAATTGTAACATGAACAGTCTATTAAAAACTAAACTCTTTTTATTTTCATTATTCTTAAGTATGAATTCTTGAGGAAAATTTAATTTTAGGTTCTATAGTGTATATTGACCGGTATTCTTATAGTCTAAAAAAATCAAAACCATGCCACTAACCCCCTACCATGCAAAATACTTCGCTTTTGAATTGACTAAAAGAGTACCGTCTGACTCGGTGGAAAAATTAGCTTCTGCGCTCGTGGATGCGCAGGTTGACCTGAACCCCCATCAAGTGGAAGCTGCTTTATTTGCGTTTAGATCACCTCTTTCGAAAGGAGCTATTTTAGCTGATGAAGTAGGGCTTGGAAAAACCATCGAAGCAGGTTTGTTGATCTCCCAAAAATGGGCTGAGCGTAAAAGAAAAATTCTAATCATTTCCCCTGCAAATCTACGAAAGCAATGGGGTCAGGAGTTATTGGATAAGTTTTTTATTCCATCTGTGATTTTGGAATCCAAATCCTTTAATGAGACTATAAAAAATGGCAATCTCAATCCATTTGAGCAAAGAGATCTGATTATCATTTTTTCTTTTCAGTTTGCCAAAAGCAAAGCACCTTATATTTCACATACGCCTTGGGATTTGGTCGTAATCGATGAAGCGCATAGGTTACGAAACGTTTATAAGCCTGGGAATATCATTGCAAATGTCCTAAAAAGAACCCTAGAGCCCTTTCCTAAAGTTTTGTTGACCGCCACACCACTCCAAAATTCTTTACTGGAACTTTATGGCTTGGTTTCCATTATTGATGACCATGTATTTGGTGATCTGAAAAGCTTCAAAGCGCAATACAGTAGGGTGGAAACCAGTCCAGACCCCAGTATATATGAGGAACTGAAGGAAAGACTTAAACCTGTATCCATCCGTACGCTTCGAAGGCAGGTGCTCGAATATATCAAATACACAGAAAGAAAAGCTTTCGTATTTGAATTCTTCCCTTCTGACAGGGAACAACAATTGTACAATTTGGTTTCTTCATACTTACAAAGACCAAAATCCTATGCTCTCCCAGCTTCCCAAAGAAAGCTTATGACTTTGGTCATGAGAAAACTTTTGGCTTCTTCCTCTTTTGCCATTTCAGGTACATTTAGGAAAATGCAGGAAAGATTGGGGGCCATACTCCAACGCCATGAAGAAAGAGAAGAAAATCTATGGGAAAGTTTTTTGGAAGTGGAATATGAAGATTATGATGAACTTAAAGATGAATGGGGTGAAGAAGAAGATACCCCTGAAGAAACTTGGTTAACTGAACTTGAACTCCTTGAAGTCAAGGAAGAATATGAGCTTCTTGGCACCTTTGCTGATTTAGCAGAGTCAATTGAAGTGAATGCCAAAGGAGAAAAGCTAGCTGCTGCACTTGAAGCAGGTTTCCTTGAAGCTGAAAAAAGAGGTGCTCCAAAGAAAGCTATCATTTTTACGGAAAGTAAACGTACCCAAAGTTACCTTTTAGAATTACTCTCACATAAAGGGTATAAAGATAAAATTGTGCTTTTCAACGGTACTAACACAGATAAAGCATCCAAATCAATCTACCAAAAATGGATTGTTGCAAATAAGGAATCAGATAAAGTCACAGGTTCTCCTACTGCTGATATGAGAGCGGCCTTGGTAGATGAATTCAAAGAAAGGGCAGAAATCATGATCGCTACTGAAGCAGCCGCAGAAGGAATTAACTTGCAGTTTTGTTCTATTGTGGTCAATTACGATATGCCATGGAATCCCCAAAGAATCGAGCAGCGGATAGGAAGATGCCATCGCTATGGTCAGAAATACGATGTGATTGTAATTAACTTCCTCAATAAAAGGAATGCCGCAGACGAACGAGTTTATAAATTATTGAATGATAAGTTCAATTTATTCAATGGAGTGTTTGGTGCTTCGGATGAAGTTTTGGGTTCCATAGAATCCGGTGTGGATATCGAACGGAGAATAGCCCAGATTTACCAAGAAAGTAGAACGGAGGAGGAAATTAATGAGAGTTTCAATCTTCTACAGCAGGAATTGGAAGAAAGTATTTCTCAACAGATGACCACGACCAAACAGAAATTGCTGGAAAATTTTGATGAAGAAGTTCATGAAAAGCTTCGGGTCAATCTGATGGAGAGTAGGGAGTACATTTCAAAATACGAATCCTTTTTGTGGAAATTGACACAGTTTGCATTAAATGGCAAAGCTATATTTAATGAAGATGAGCTGTCTTTTGAACTGCAAGAGCCTCTTTTTCAAACATCAATTGGTAATTATAAAATCGGAAAACAAGAGAATTCTCATCAATACACGTACCGTACCCAACATCCTTTGGCTCAGGCTATCCTTTCTCATTGGAATGAAAAATTGCTTCCCTCAAATGAAGTCGTATTTGATTATACAAGTACTCCTAAAAAAATCACGCTCTTGGAACCTTTTGTCGGGAAAAGTGGATGGCTAGAGTTAAGCCGTCTATACATCAAATCCTTTCAGGACGAAGATTATCTGATCGCCGCTGGTCTAAGCGATGATGGAGAAATGTTACCTGCTGATCTTATTCCTCGCTTCTTTTCATTGGAAGCTCATGTTATTGATGAAACAACACTTCCAGTGAAAGAAAAAGAAATGCTTCATCAAATGATTCAAACTGAATTCAAGCAGGCCCAAGAACTGTCTATGGAAAGAAACACCCAGTATTTCAGTGAAGAATACGAAAAGTTGGACCACTGGGCAGATGATATGAAAATCAGTCTGGAAAAAGAATTAGCTGATTTAGATGCAGAAATAAAGCTAAAGAAATCTGAAGCAAGGAAAATCACTGAACTCAAAGCCAAGGTAGCTGCCCAACGAGAGGTCAAGGACTTAGAAAAAGAAAGAAATGAGAAGCGGAAAAAGCTCTTTGAAGCCCAGGATTCCATCGAACAACAAAAGGAAAAATTACTTTCAGAAGTAGAGAACCAGCTCAATCAAGGAGAAGAACTTAAGACTCTTTTCACCATTCGATGGAAAATTATATAACTGTCATTTAATTTGTTATGGTTTAAATTACCATAAAGCCAATTATCGACTAATCTATTTTAACATTTTTTAGTAATTTTATTTTAACCTTTAGGGTTAAAGAAAAAATTAAAACACTATCTTTGTCATGAAGATTAACTACCAACCAAAAAAACTCGAAAAAACCACGCAGGACTTCAAGGCTATTTCCAAAAATTATGGAACAAGGGCAAAAAAAGTAATACAAAGGCTTGAAGAAATGAAAGCTGCCGAAAACTTGGAAATCCTAAGAAAGATTCCTGCGGCAAGGTGTCATGAATTAAAAGAAAACTTTAAAGGATATTTAGCAGTGGATATATCTGGAAACCATAGAATCTTTTTTAAACCAGATCACGATCCTCCTCCAAAAAAGGATGACGGAGGCCTCGATTGGACCACGGTCACAGCAATCACCATAACTGCTATCGGAGAAGATTACCACTAAATCCGATAGATTTCAGTAAAACCAAATCAACACAACAAACCCTATGAAACTGCGAACCCTCGAAGATATACAGCTGGCCAAAGAAATGATTTCTCCGCCAGGTGATACCCTTTTGGAAACAATTGAGTATAAAGGTATTTCCCAAACTGATCTTGCCAAAAGAATGGGAAGGCCTATCAAAACCATCAATGAAATCATTCAAGGCAAGGCTCAAATCACTCCTGAAACAGCTATTCAACTGGAACGGGCTTTGGATATTCCAGCCTCTTTTTGGTTGGAGCGGGAGAGGAATTACCGATTGGAATTGGCAGAAATCGAAGATGCTGAACAATTAATACAGCAGAAGGATTGGTTGAAAAATTTTCCAATGAAAGAGATGATGGCTTTGGGTTGGTTGCTACCAAAATCCAAGGAAGTTGTCGATTTGATGGATGCCCTCTTGAAATTCTTTGGGATTGGAAGTAAGGATGCTTTTTATGAAGCTACCTGCTATGCCTACATCGAAAATTCGGCTTTTCGATTGACTAATCAAGAAAAGAAGAACCCCTATGCCTTAGCGGCTTGGCTAAAACAAGGAGAAAAGCAGGCTGAACAAATGGAGGTAAAAATATTTGATAAGAAGCTTTTCAAAGCCAATCTAGAAAAAATAAAAGACATCATGGTAGCACATCCGGAAGATTTCTTTGCTCAATTGCAGCAGTTATGCGCTGAGGCTGGAGTAAAATTGGTGTACACTCCAAAATTACCCAACAGCAAAGTACATGGTTCAACTCGATGGTTGAATGATACTCCACTTATCCAGCTATCCAATCAGTTTAAGCGAAATGATATTTTCTGGTTTACTTTTTTCCATGAGGCTGGGCATATTTTGAAGCACGGGAAAAAGGAATTGTTTGTGGAGGGAATAAATTATTCAGAAGAAGGTAGGGTAAAAGAGAAGGAAGCTGATGATTTTGCCATAGAAATGACATTTTCCGAGAAAGAAGAGCTAGAATTTCTAGGTATCAAGGGAACATCAGGTTGGTCTATCGATCAAGTTATTTCTTTTGCAAAAAAGATCAATACCCATCCAGCCATTATCGTTGGAAGACTGGAACACAAAGGTTTATTGAGTCATGGACAAGGAGTGAAGTATGGGATAATTGAAAAAATTGAATTGTAAATGCCAAGATCACTTAATTCGACACAGGTTAAAGATTGGTTTAAGCCACAAAATAAAACACCTTTACCTTCTAATTCGTCAGGTTATTCTTGTAGTCAAAAGGTGGTTTTTGAGGGGGAAGAGTTTGATAGTAATGTTAGCCAATTATTAGATTTTAATTTTCTAGGTGGGCTCGAGTTTATTGGGTGCAATTTTAGTAATGGTTTATTTTTTAAAACACTAAAGGTAAGAGGTGGTCTGAAATTCGATAATTGTAAATCTCCGACTTTACCCCAAATTAGACCAGGGCTACATTTTCAAGATTTTGATATTGACAGCCTTGAAATCACAAATTGTATTTTAAGTCATGGGGTATATTTTGAAAAACCTTCATCATCAAACATAAAGAATCTAATCAATACACTTTCAATAAAAAATGGATCTTTTCCCGTCGGTGGATTAAATATTGTTAGAACAGAAATAAAATCAGGTTTCCATTTAAAAGGCGTTTCCGACTGTCAAAACCTAATAATCAAGGATTGTCAAATTGGGAAAATTTCGGACATTGATAACTTTAAAACCAAGCAAATAAATATCGGTGGCAAGGATCTTGTTTTTAAAGACAACTTAAATATTTGGAGAGTTAAAGGTTTAGATAAACTTTCAATTACTTCCGGGAAATTTGAAGGTGACATTAAGATAATCAAACCAATAATTTCCGATAAAATGGATTTTCAAAATCTGGAGATCTCAAAAAGTTTAATAATTGATTACAAAGATGAACAAAGTGAGAATCTTCCTAATTACTCTTTTCCTGAAATATATTTTAAAGGATGCACGGTAAACGAAGGTTTTTATTTAAGAGGAGAAAACACTAATTGTAATAAAATAACTATCCCTTTTTCACCTCAAATTAAAGGAAGGCTTTCTTTTTATGGAACCAATTTTAAAGAATTACATTTTTCCGGAACAAACTCTGATAATAACATTTCTTTTAATAATTGTGGGTTTGGTAAGTTTCATCTTAATGACTTTGTGAATTTAAAAATATTATCAATCAATGGTTTAAACGCAGCATTTCAAGAGGATAATAATTCAGAAATACAAATTACTGATTCAAATCTTGGGACATGGGTGCTTTCTAATTTTAATTTTAAATCGTTCTCTAAAATTATTTGGAAAGACAGTTTGGTGTCCGATTTAAAAACCTCATCAATAAAATGGTTTGAGGATAATACACTCCAAATAGACGGTGAATCAGACCCAAACACATGTTTAAGAAGACGGGAACTTTATAGGCAGTTAAAACTTGCCAGTGAAAAGGAAGGTGACAGGATTTCGGCCTTAGAATTTAAATCTAGGGAGTTAAAAGCTTATTTCAATGCACTCAAAGTTCTAAATAAAAAATGGTGGACAATAGACAGGATAACTCTTTGTTTAGGACTTACCAATAATCACGGTCAAAACTGGTTCTTACCTCTTGTGTTGATTTTAGCATTTACGACATTTCCATTTTATCCGCTAATTTTAATGGCTGCGGATTCTGAAATATCACTTTGCTGTTTAGAATGTGATTTCATCAGCTTTAAAACTTTTGGAAATAAATTCTGCAATTATGGAGCAGTATGGCCAAGTCTTTTCAATCCAGCAAGAAGAATCAGTGGTTTATTTCCAGAAGCTGAAAATTCATTTGCTCTAGGATTTTGGGATGGTTTACAGAGGATAGTACTAGCCTTCTTCATCTTCCAAATCGTTTCTGCCTTTAGAAAGTTTGTAAAGTAGATTAAATCAAACCAATCCATTCTTCTCCAAGGCCTCCCTAATTTTGTCTTGAATTAAAGGAAGAATACTTCTGGATAACCGATACACTTCTGTAGATCCTACGGATGGATGTCCTGATTCAAGACTTTTAAAATTTTGCTCTGCATGGACAGTTGCCCTTTGTATAAAAATTGGATGCTTTCTAGAGTCAAACCCGCCTGGAATGGCTTGATTCACTTTTTCTTTCCAATCTTTACAAACTTCACTGGATTCTATAGACTCCAATTGTTCATATAAATGATAATATAACCATACCTCAAAGCAGGGATTGCTTTCTGCAATGCGCCAAGCTTCCAATTTCGAGATCTCATTTCTTAGGTGTTCAATTTGCCCCTTTCTTGAGTCATGTTTGTCCGGGTCAGTATCCAATACAATCCAAACTTCATCATTTTCTTGAAAAGTATAGATAGGATTTGGATTGTCGTCTGATTCCAAAACACTTCGTTGAGCAATTTTGAGAAGTCCTAGCGGAGAATTGTTTTCCTTATCATCCAATTCATAAACCTCTACATTGATACGAGAATCAAGCTCCTTGAAATAATCGAAATAATGTTTTTCCCTCCTCTTGCCTTCGCAAAAAATATAAATGCTCTTGGCTTCCCTGCTAGGTGCTTGTCTTTCAAAGAGTCTATGCCTGTTCAGTAACATAATCATGCCAATTTAAATCCTTTAGATTTCCTAAAAACGGTATGGAACCGTATCGCCCATTGAGGTAGCCTTTTCGTATATCAATGGTTTTGTGCTCTTTGAAATCACTCAATGAATACAGGTCTGTGGCACCATCCCTGTTTTTTTCTGCAAACCAAATCTCATCTTGCCGAAACAGTTCCTGGTCCAATAAATTGGATTCATGGGTGGTAAAAATCAGCTGACCTTGGGTTTGGGAATCATGGGAAAACTTCCGCACCAATTCTTTGATCAAAAGAGGATGAATACTTCGCTCGATTTCATCCACCAAGAAAACCTTTGGCTCTGAAACAACGGCTCTAAAAGCTGGTATAAAGTCTAGCAATCTAACCGTTCCGTCAGATTCTTCATCCAAATCAAATTTTGCGACTTGCTCATTTTTTCCCTTATGGGCTATTTTTAGGATTTTCACCCAGATATCTCCCTGTTCCTTGACCAATACAATTTCATCGCCTCTTCTACTTCTCAAGCCAAACATTTTATTGGGAGATTCTTCTACTTTTTTTACGAGTTCGTTGAGTTCATTTTCATTGTCCTTTCCAAAAAAATCCTCTACGCGAATTTTGTCTGTGGACAAGGATTGAATGCCCAAATGAAAAGAACATATCATATCTTCTGCATAGCTTTTGAATTCCTCGTCTATATCGATTCGATGCGCTAGTGCCCTTGGTTTAGAATCTGGAGTGATGATTTGTAAGGTATCAGAAAACCATTGAAAGGCTTTCTTAACATTTCCCAAAAACTTATTGTCCCTATTGGAAAGTAATTTAAATACCGGTTCATCAGGTTTCACAAAGTCTTCTAACAAAACCGATTTTAGCAATTGGCTTTTTTCATCTTTTTCAAATTCAGGACTCAACTGCATGGACGATTCCATGGACTCAGCTGTTTTTCGCTCAAAAATCAACATGTCCGGCTTTTTCCCCAACCCTGAAAGATACAATTCCTCTGTTGCGATCCGTTCTCCAATTAATTCAATCCCGTAGTAATAGGCCTTTTCCTCTTGCACAAACTCCACTGCTAGCAGCTGAGGGGTATGGGGGTTTTCAGCAAACTTGAATCTACTCTCTCTTAGCCCAAATGGAATTTTTTGATCCAAGACCAATCGCTGCAATAAATAGATTGCTTTGAAAAGATTGGACTTTCCTGCACCATTTGCCCCATACAAGGCCGACAACTTCAATAGCTGTATATCTCCCAATTCATAGGTATGACTTTCCAATGTTTTCAATCGGGTATTGGGAAGGGTATTGAATTCTTTCCTTTCACCAAAGGAGAAAATATTTTCTAAAACGAAGCGAATAATCATAGTCTTGCGTGAAAATTTCACACAAAAATACGTGATTATCACGTATGTCCAGTTATTTTACGCTTTTTATTTTTGTTTTAGAATTTTTTTCACGTGATTATATGAGGAATGTTTAAACTTAGGCCTGTCTCAAAACAATCATTAACCAAACTGTTTAAATGAATTTTAGCCAATAACTAGCTATTAAAAAAAGAAACTTAACCCCCTTTAGCTAGATGCCCAAAAGAAATAGTGACAATTTGCGACCGAATGGAAGGTAAAATTGGAACATACCCCCAAAATCCCTTATTTTAGTCACTAGAATTTTTCTATTCTACCAATTACTATTTTCATTCCCATGAGTAAAAATACTTCCAACCCCCAAAAACTCGAACTCACTTGGATAGGCAAGGGCGATGAACCCAAGCTGGAACCCCGTATCCTGATTGAAAATCCTGAGTATAGCTACGGGGACCCAAATTCCGAAAACATGCTGATTCATGGAGATAATCTCCTTGCACTCAAAGCGCTAGAACAGGAATATGCGGGTAAAGTGAAATGTATCTATATAGATCCGCCTTACAATACAGGTAATGCCTTTGAGCAATACGATGATGGAGTGGAACATAGTGAATGGTTGAATTTGATTAGTCCTAGGTTAAAAATTCTAAGGAACCTTCTTTCCAATGATGGGTCCATTTGGATTTCGATAGATGACGATGAGTGTCATTACCTTAAAGTACTTTGCGATGAGATTTTTGGAAGGCAAAATTTTGTTAGTAATGTCATATGGGAGAAGAAATTCTCACCACAAAACGATGCTAAATGGTTGTCCGATAGTCATGACCATATTTTAGTTTATGCAAAAAACAAGGACATATGGCGTCCAAATTTGCTACCGAGAACAGAGGAGATGGATAGCAGGTATAAAAATCCTGATAATGATCCAAGAGGTCTTTGGACATCTGGAGATTGCTCTGTGAAAACATATTCAGCAAGTAATGATTTCCCGATTGAAACTCCTTCAGGGAGAATTGTAAATCCGCCATCAGGTTATTGTTGGAGATTTTCTAAAGAGAAATTTGCTGAGTTAATTTCTGAAAACAGAATATGGTTTGGAAAAGAAGGTAATAATGTTCCAAGATTTAAGAGATTTCTTACAGATGTTAAGGATGGAATAGTTACAAAAACTATTTGGAATAGGATAGAAGTTGGAGATAATCAAGATGCAAGAAGAGAAGTAAAAGAGTTTAACTCTAAGAGTGTTTTTGCAACTCCAAAACCAGAAAAATTAATTGAGCGTATTCTATTTCTCGGTACAAATGAAGGAGACATCGTTCTTGACTCCTTCCTTGGGTCAGGAACTACTGCGGCAGTAGCCCATAAAATGGGCAGAAAATGGATAGGAGTGGAGTTGGGAGATCATGCCATTACCCATTGCTATCCTCGAATGAAACAGGTAGTGGATGGAGAGCAAGGAGGAATTAGTAAAGCTGTAGATTGGAAAGGTGGTGGAGGATTTAAGTTTTATACCTTAGCGCCAAGCTTATTAAACCAGGATAAATTTGGCAATTGGGTCATCAACAAGGAATTTAATCCTGACATGTTGGCTGCTGCTATGGCAAAGCAAGAGGGTTTCCGCTATCAGCCAGATCCACATACCTACTGGAAGCAGGGGATTAGCACAGAAAAGGATTATATATTTACCACTACTCAGTATATCACTGTAGAAATGCTCGACCGCATTCAGGACGAAATGCAGCCCGAGGAAAATCTCTTGATATGCTGTAAGATTTTTGCTCCTGAATGTGAGGGGCGTCACGCCAATATTTCCGTGAAAAAAATTCCTACTGTACTCTTGGGCAAGTGTGAGTTTGGCAAGGATGACTACTCCTTCAAAATCGTGAACCTTCCAAAAGAAGAAGGTGAGGAGTTTCTGGACCCTATGGAGGAAATCCCTGCTAAAGTTTCTACTACAAAAGCTAAACCAAGTAGCCAACCCTCTTTATTTGATTAAATCCATTTTTTAAAGAACTCTACATGAACCAGAAAGCGAATTACATCAAGCAGCGATTGTCCCTCAGAGAACCCTTGAGGGAATCATTGGATATTTTGGCCAAGCTGAGTAGCGAATTGGAATTGACCAAGGAAGCAGACCTGACACAGGCTTTGGAAACAGTCAAGCATCATTTCCCTACATGTACGGATTTTGAAAGGGATTTTCCTTCCATTTGTTTTTCTATTGCTACCGGCGTCGGTAAAACACGTCTGATGGGTGCTTGTATCACTTACCTTTATCTACAGAAAGGCATCAGAAACTTCTTTGTCCTGGCTCCGAATATCACCATTTACGAGAAACTGATCGAGGATTTTGGGAATCCCTCTTATCACAAATATGTATTTCAGGGAATCTCGGAGTTTGTCCATAACCGTCCGGTCATCATCACAGGAGATAACTACAACCAAGCGGGCAACCTCTTCAGCGATTCCGAAATTCGAATCAATATTTTCAACGTAGCCAAATTCAATTCAGACAATAAAGGCACCAAACAAGGTGGAGTTGCCTTAGCACCTCGCATCAAGCGCCTGTCGGAGTATTTGGGACAATCTTATTGGGAGTACTTGTCTGGTTTGGATGACCTGGTTATCCTGATGGATGAAGCCCATCGCTATCATGCAGATGCTTCTAAAAAGGCCATCAATGAGCTCAAACCTGTTTTGGGAATTGAATTGACCGCAACTCCTATCGACGAAAAGGGGAAACCTTTTAAGAATATGGTCTATGAATATTCTTTGGCCAAGGCTTTGGAAGATGGGAAGTATGTCAAAAATCCAGCGATTGCTACCCGAAAAAATTTCAGGGCTCAAGGTTTAAGCAGGGATGAAATCGAAAAAATCAAATTGGAGGATGCCATCTCTATCCATCAGGATACCAAAAACGAATTGGAAATCTTTGCCAGAAACTACAAGGCAAAACTGGTAAAGCCTTTCGTACTAGTCGTCTGTAGGGATATCGAACATGCCTCAGAAGTTTATCAATACATCAATTCCACAGCTTTCTATGGAGGAGCCTATCAAGGCAAGGTTCTTCAAATAGACTCCAGTACCAAAAAGGATGAGGAAGTGGATAAGCAGTTTGTGGCTTTGGAGCAGTATGACAACGATATTGAAATTGTTATACATGTCAATATGCTGAAAGAAGGCTGGGATGTTTCCAATCTTTACACAATTGTTCCGCTTAGAGCGGCCAATGCAGCTGTTTTGATAGAGCAAACGATAGGTCGTGGACTTCGCCTCCCTTTCAATGGGGAGCGTACGGGTGTGGATAAAATTGATAAGCTGACGGTAATAGCCCATGATAACTTTGAGACGGTAATTGCAGAAGCGCAGAATCCAAACTCTATCTTAAACAAGGTTTCTTTTGTGGAAATTGATGATACTCCTGAAAAAGAAAAGTCAGAAGTAATCAGCAGTCCATCTACGATGGAAGTGGCATTTACCAAGGAAGAAAAACGCATTACTACCCTAACCAATCATGAAGAAAAGCAACGTGCACAGGTTGGCTTGGATGCCAAAAGAGCAGTAATCGCTGCTATTCCAAGTTTTGGCAGTTCCCAAGCAGTCAAATCATTTGCAGACTTGCACAAGCAGGAGGTCAAGGCAGCAGTGATCGATAAAGTCAAAAAGAATCTTTACAAAGACCAAACCGAGTTGTTTGAGTCTAATATCCTAGCAGAAGCGGAAGCCACCTACGAAAAAATCATTAACTCTTATCAGGAAAACATCATCGAGATCCCAAGGATTGATTTGGTTCAGGAAGAGATTAGGGTTTGGTTTGAAGATTTTGACTTGGATACCACTACCGGTTTTAATTACACTCCTCTTGGGGAAGAAATCATGGTGGTGGAACTGACGGGAGAGCGCAAAACAGATACTATTGGGGTAATGTTTGGGGCCTATTCCAAAGATAATCCCGTACAGCAAATAGTCAGTGAGTTGATCAACTATCCCGATGTGGATTACGATGAAAATGCAGAGTTACTTTTCAAGTTGGCCCAACAAGCTTTGAAGTATTTGGCAGAACGCTTGGAGGATGCCAGCAAATTACCGCTGACCATCAAGCAGTTCCGAAAGCATATTGCTTTTAATATTTACCAGCAGATGCGGGCCAATTTCCGTATTTCCGAACCTGATTATTTGGAACCGAAGGTTTTTCCATTTGTAAAGATTGAACCTTGGAACTTCACCGCTTTGCCTGGAGGAAGAAGGCACTACAAGGATGTCATCAGTCCGGTAAGTTTGATTCCTAAGTTGGTTTTTATGGGGTTTGAAAAAGCCTGTCATTTGGAGTATAAATTTGATTCCAAGACTGAGAAAGACTTTGCTTTTATCTTAGAGCAAGATTCCAGTATACAAAAGTGGATGAGACCTGCACCCAATCAGTTTCGGATCTATTGGGCCAATAACAGCAGGCAATATTACCCGGACTTTGTCGTCGAGACAGCCGATGCTATCTACATGGTAGAAACCAAGGCTGCGGATCAGTTAGATACAGCAGAAGTGCTGGATAAGAAAAAAGCCGCTTTGCGATATTGCAAATACGCATCAGAATTTACCGTTCCCAATGGGGGTAAACCTTGGAGATACTTGCTTGTCCCGCATGATGAGGTCAAGTTAAGCAGTAGCTTTGGGTATTTTAGGGGGAGTTTTGAGGGGAGCTAAGAAAAACCCTTAAGTAGATTGGAAACCAACAAGGAGTTTATTTCTTAAAAAGTTAGCTGCTCCGTTTAAATAATAACATCATCCTTGACAGGTTTTTGTTAAATAAGCAATTGGATAATACGTATGGAAAGCTTTAAAGTAGAAACCAATAAAAATCATAGTTTATTTAAGCAGCACTTAGATGCTCCTGATAACCATCGAATTATTTTTTCTGCACCTTTTGGATCAGGTAAAACCACATTCTTGAATGATTTTTTTAAGAAGAACGAAAATGAATACCAAGCTTTTCATTTGTATCCAGTCAATTATTCAGTTTCTTCTAATGAAGATATTTTTGAATTGATTAAATATGATATTCTATTTCATTTTCTAACTTTAAAAATTGATTTTGAGAAGGTTGCTATTCCTAAAGATGTTTCATTTGGATTTTTTGTTCAGAACAACATCGAAAATATCATTATGCCTTTCATTAGGCATGTACCCCGTATTGGTAAAGCATTATCTGATGTAAGTTCCAAACTTCTTATGCTTTACAAAAAATTTGAACTTGAACATTCAGACAATCAAGTTGATCAGAAAAAACAAATCATTGATTACCTCACTGAATTACGAAAACAAAAAGGGTCTATCATTGAGGATGATTTTTACACTCAATTGATTTGCGAACTTATGGTGCAAATAAAGTCCAATGATGACGCTAAGAAAAAGACTGTTTTGATAATTGATGATTTAGATAGGATTGATCCTGACCATATTTTCAGGATTTTGAATGTGTTTTCAGCCCATTTGGACAGTAAGAACAAGGGAAATAAATTTGATTTTGATAAAATAATTTTAGTTTGTGATATCGATAATATCCGTAAGATTTATGCCAACAGATATGGTCAGGATGTTGATTTTTCTGGGTATATCGATAAATTTTATTCGAAAGAGGTATTCAAGTTTGATATCATTAAAGAAGTTGAAGCAAAGTTATTGGATGTGTTTAGATCCATAGAATTAACAAGTTCAGGGAGTACACACAACTTGGAAATAATTAAAAGCTATTATGATGTAAGGTTAGTTATTTATATTATAGTTGGTTTAAATAAATCAGGTCAGCTGCCTATCCGGAAATTGCTAAAATTTATAGGTAAAAAAATATCAATTACAATTTCCAGATTCCCGCCTCAGGTTAATAGAAAATACTTAACAGTTGACAATTTTAGGTTTTTAATAGTCTACGAATTGTTAAAGTCTATTTACCCTGATATGCTAGATCTAAAGCACAAATTGGTTTCCATGAATGAAGATTCTCAAAATAATTTGTATGCAGATGCTAAAGAGCATTATTTGAATTTACTCATCCCCTTTTTGACCTACCCCGATCATTTATTTGAATTTGAAGCCAATAATGAAATCTCAGGTACTTATACCATTAATCCTTATAGAATTGAGTGGAAGTTAATACCTGAAGAAAAGAGAGGAGATTTGGTTTTAAATCCAACCTGTAAAATTTTTAAAGACACCAATCAGGTTAGTACAAGGGGTATTTCTGTGTTTAAATTAGTCAAAGAGACCATCGATAGTATTGAGAAAAATAAACTAAATTGGCTTGAGAATTAGTTCAGATAGTGTAATAAGAAAGCAAAATTAGGTATATTTAAACACGTTCTTTAACTGATAATTTTTGATCCATGGCTGATTTTCCGCATTTACTCTATACGAAAAACCCTGAGAAAATAGTAGGTTTCAGGAAAACTAGAGGGAGAGATTCTCAAAGTCAAAAGGAAGAAACCAAATCAGAGAAGCCTGTATCAGAGGAAAAAAAAATGAGACTCCTCCAAAAATTAAGAGATTACGATTCTTCTGTAGTAAATCGATTGAATAAAAAGACATTAAATCTCCCTTCAAACTTCGACCTTATCCAGATCGATTTCCATACTACTTTTGATAAAGCTTTAGAAAATCATTTTTATAGTACCTATGGACTTGAACCAATAGAGAAATCTAACTTCAATAAAAATATCCTATTTAACATTATTGATTTAGAGCTTTTTGTAACCTTTTCCGAACACATCAATTTAATTTCAACTCTCAAACCTGAGGAAGACCACAAGGGAAAGTCGTATTCTAGGGTTGCTCTTATCAGTAACTTCAAGCTCTTTGATAGCTCACATAGGAAAGGAACCCTTTCAGGAAAAGAAGGGTATATTCTTAGCATTTGTGATGTCCTTCAGTATCCCTATGCAGAGAAACAATTCAATTACTTATTAGATTACCTTAAATCCCAAAACATAGAAATTGCTTTGAATAATGAGAATAACTTAGCTTTTATTCGGGGAATAGATAACTCATTGGAACAGATTTTAGTGGATAATTTTGACGTAATTAGGTTAGTCTCTTCGGCAAGAGTACCCCTAATTAAACCTGGAACAGTATCAACCCCAATTAGAAGCTATGGGTTTAAAGTGAATGTAAAAGGAGATCTGCCGATTGTTTGTATCATCGATACAGGAGTACAAAATAATATCGAACCTTTAGGAGAAATTCTTACAAATATAAATATTGACCACACAGGTAGCGGTTCTTATTGGGATGAAGCAGGTCATGGAACTGCGGTAGCTGGATGCATAGCTTTTGGACCTGATTTTTTTGACAGTTCACTAAAGCAAATTGATGCCAAAGCAAAAATAGCTGTTTTAAAAGTTATCCATCGGGCAAATGACGACATCAATATCGTAGCATTATTGAATGATATCAGAGAGCTTAACTTTATCTATGGAATTAGAATTTTTAATATTTCATTGAATCTGCCTGGATCAAAACTATATAATTCCTCAATTGGGAGGTTTGCTTATGAGCTTGACAAGCTCTCCTATGAATTGGATATACTTATCATCAACTCTGTAGGTAATTTTAATAAAGATGACTTATATACTTTGAGACAATCAGGTGATTTAGACTTAAATACACACTATCCCTCCTTTTTTTATAAAACAGCTCCTGAAATAGAATTACACTCTTGTGAATTCACCAATATCCAAGAGCCTTCGGAAGCAATGAATATCCTTTCTGTAGGGGCACTTGCAGGAAATTTCGAAGATAGGGTGACAGATGGGATCACCCCGGCAAAAGAATACCCTGCATTTTATACCCGCAAATTCCATTTGGACCAAGACGTTCTCATCAATGGCAAAAAACTCAAAGGGAATCAGTTCAACAAGCATCTCAACAAACCCGATTTAGTATTTGAGGGGGGAGATTATTTTAGTCCCGAAGCGGCAATGGAAGTGATCACCAGTCCATTTGATGTAGGCAGCCCATATTTCGGAAGATTGGCAGGAACAAGTCTTGCTGCCCCATTAATTACCTCCTTGGTAGCGGAATTAGTTAGTGCTTACCCCGAATTAAACATGGTCAGTATTAAGGCATTGCTGATCAATCATGCGGAGTCTCCAGCAGGGAAAAAACCTCCACACTTTAACTCAAAGATAAATAAAAAGGTATACAGAAAACTAACAGGTCATGGGAGGCCTAGTCCCAATCAAATCCTTGATAATGACGAAAACTCAGTAACTTTTGTCATCGAAGACAAAGCTTCCTTTGATGAATTTTATAAGTTTGATCTACAGTTTCCTGATTGGGTATTAACCACATCCAATAAAATAGAAGTAACCGGCACTTTGGCTTTTAAATTCCAGCCAGTACCAAATAATCAGTTGGCATATCTTCCTATTCACATCTCATTTGGAATTTTCAAACCCTTGGATATCAATACACTTTCTCAGCAAGACCTTGAGAATTTTCAGTTAAAATCAGCAGTAACTTGGGCAGAAGATCATTTCGGTGTGGAAGACCGGGTTTTTTCTAATGTACAAAAGGTCTCGTTTAATTTATCTAGCCATCACTTTTTAGCTAACTCTCCAAATGTGTCTATTGCCATCAGATGCTTTGGTAAATCTCATATTCCAGAAGAAGTAAAAAGACATCTTAAAGAAAATGGTCATGAATTTTCATTAGTCATACGACTGAAAGAAATCAAGAAAAACAAAAAGGCTAAGTTATCGGGTACCTTGTATAACGAAATAAAAGTACTCAATGAACTGGAATTGATCTCCGATTTGGAAGCAGGATCAACCTTGGAAGGTGGTGTTTAAACTCTATTGGATTGAGAAACTTTTTCCTCATCTAGTAAAGTTTTCCAAATATTCATATCAATCTTAACATGAGCCGGTACCAAATCAGTATTCAATTGATAAAGACTACGCTTCATAGCTGTAATAAGGGTTTTTTGAATGCTGTAAAAAGAAAGGCCTATTGATTTTTGGATTATTTTTTTTAGTTCTTGTTTTGATCCTAATGAAAATACCCCTTTTTTTAAGGTTAATTCGATCAATTCCATGATCTCTTCTTCACCAGGCAATTCAAAGCCTATATGTGTGTCAAATCTGCGGACCAAGGCATCGTCAAGCATTCCAACCTGATTGGTGGCTGCTATGACAATGGTGGATTGTGGAAGGTAGTCAAAAAGCTGTAGGATGGTATTTACAACCCGCTTCATTTCTCCATGATCCTGACTGTAATCTCTAACTTTCCCTAAAGAGTCAAACTCATCCAAAAACAAAATGCAATCTCCTGCCGCTGCCATTTTAAAAACCTGAGCTAAATTCTTGCTAGTTTCACCAAGCTTTGAAGAAACTATTGCCCCAAGATTAACCACCATAAGCAACTTTTCTAATTCACCAGCAACAATGTAGGATGCTAGGGTCTTACCGCAACCTGAAGGACCATAAAATAAAATTTTGTGGGCAATAGGAAGGTCTAAAGCTTCTAAAAGCGATTTTTTTCGATGTTCCAGTATAAAATGGTTCAGTGACTCCTTAACTCTTTGCTTACAAATAAGGTCTGATAAACGGTAATCAGAAGTAACCTGTTCAAGAATTAAATCATCTGTTTTATTTTGGGAAGGTCTATCAAATCTAATTCCTGAGCTAACCTTTGAAGTGGATCCGGTGGAGTGTACACGTATTGCCTCTTTCAGAATGGATTGTAGTTGGATGGCCAAATTGGTTTTCTTTGTTTTTCTGGCATGATCTATCATCTCCTGAAGTGAGAACTTCAGTTTTTCTTGATCATTTTCAAGACCAAATCGGGCAATATCTTTGATGAAATCAAACTGTGTCAAAGGATTACGATTTTATTCTGTATTCAAGACAAGTAAAAAATCCTATCTGTAAACAAAGTACGGACTTTTGTGTAAAATAATTATAAAAATCTATGGTATTTTGTTCTGGTAAGTTAAATCTTTCATAACTAAACCAACAATACTCTATCACTAGAGAAATTTGAACGAAATGACTTATTGGGTCCTTTTTTACATTGATAGTCAAATAAAATCCCAGTCTCTTCTTTAAGGGTTTACATTTCTAAAGAAATAAACCCTGCAAATTGTGCAATCAAGGCTTAATCATTGCGATTTCCCTAAAAACAAGAGTTATTTTATTTTGAACGTTGTTATAGTCAAGAAAATATTGGAGTGTAGGGTAAATAATTTTTGATGAATCCGTGGACTTCAACTCGTAATTTTTCATCTTTTTTTTCGAGAAGTTTTCATCCTTGCTGTTAACTACTAACATAAAAAACAATTTTTTATTTTGCTCTTTGTATTTTTCTAAAAGTGCCTTTGAGGATTTATAAAGTATCCAATCTATTCTGCTTTTTGTGATTTTTGCTTTCGTATACTTACATTGTATAAAATAAAGTTGGTTCTCTTTAGTGGCAATCAAGTCAATGCCACCATCTAGGAATCCTTTTTCAAGGCCAGGATAATGAACGATGTACCCTTCCTGTTCCAGTATTTGACCAACATATTTTTCATATACAAGTCCCCAATAGGACTCTTTTAGTTTATCGAAAGGAAGGATGAGTTGTTCATTCGCTATTTCGATCCGTTCTTCAATCCAGTTAATATTTATTTTACCCGCTTTAAGATACTTCCCTATTCTCATTTCAATGTTAGATAATATTTCTTAGCTGAACCTTTCTGTTATGCGCTAAACTTTAATCCCTAGATATCATTGGCTGTGCATCATCAATCTGTCATACATATGTTTTACTTGCAAATCCCCAAACCCGTAAACTCCTTCTCTCTTCGTAAACTCAGTAAAAACCACGTCAAATGCGGTCGATTGTGTTTGAATGAGTTCTTGGATGGTACTTTCGGGTCTGACTAGATCCGTAATGAAAAGTCTGAGCGTTTTTTCACTAACCTTACTGCCATTTTTACTCAAATTTGATTGTAAACCATTTGAACAGTAGAAAGCACAAAAGAAATTCCAGAAGTCTCTTGCTTAAGTCCCTAAAGACGCAGAAAATGGAATGGATTTAATATATAACCCCTCAAAATAGGTTACAAATCTATGCCATTTCCATAACTCTTACCCTTACCGACCTACATACCGACGCAATTTACAATCCAGTAAGCCACTCCTGATAGATCGAGAAGATTCGTACTGCTTATCTTTAGGATCGGAAGAATGAGGCCCTGAGAGTCGGGATTAATTGTGAGGACTGCCTGAGGCTAAGGCAGGGGATTAACCTAAGCTAATGGTCCAAAGCCGTCTACTCGACCATGCTATTTCTTTTATCAAACAATTTTGATAACATTGATCAGGGTCTCATTTAAATGGTCAAAATCGCCATCAGTTGTCATCAGTGGAAGGTCAAGTGAATATGCTGTTGCTGCAATCCAAAGGTCATTTTTTTTCCTGTGATTGTATCTCTAACTATATGGATGAACACACAGGTATCAATAACAATATTTTTCATCTGTGTATGTCTTTAAGCATTTCTTGAAATTGATCCTCACTGATTTCATCTTTCAATAAGCCTGAAATACTTTTTAATGCTAAAAGTGAACTTGACTTTTTAGATTGCTTCGCTTGGAAAAGCAGTTGTTGGTGAGCCGTCATTGCGGTAGGTTTTTTCGAGAAAAATCTATCTTTTGCTCCTGGTTCACCATATTCTTGAATTTCAACAAAACTTAATTGTCCATTAGGTTTGTAGTGTGCCATTCCCGAAATAGTAACTTCCTTTCCCATAAAGCTAACAATGCTTTCAATGATGGTTGAGTCATTAGCAAACACGTTCACTAAACCTTGTTCAGTCTGCAAGCCAAGTTTACCTTTAGAAATTTTCATTTCATCTAATTGACCATTTACAATAACTTTTTGAGCTTCAGGTATACTGTCTTCTAATTGCCCTATTTTTTGAAAGTCATCTTTGGTTAATCTTACTTCTGCAATTGTTCCCCGATTGGCCATATAGAATATTTCATTATCACTAATGAAGTTTTTTTTGAAACCCATCAATGATTTTAGTAATGGTTTATCCAAATCTGCATCTTCGCTTTCATTATTCAGTGCTATTTGAAATGAATGAATTACCAATGCCATTGGGGTTAGTTGAAGGACTTCATGTCTTGGCTTGAACATTTCTAATTGAAGTCCTTTAATTGTCTCTGAAAAATGTGTACAGTCTACAGTAAGTGATGTACCATCTTGTTCACTTCCTACGATGCTTTGTAAGCGCATTGCTAATGCCTTTTTTAGCTTTTTGTCAGGGTTTATATCGCTAAATCCTCTTAATCTGAACATTAACGCCTTGGTTGCAATGTCTTTTATAGACTTTGTTAATAGATTTAGTCGGTCAAACTCCAAAAGACCATTATCTTCATCTTCTCCTAATATTTTTATATCGTAATGCATAGTAAGTGTCTTTTTTTTGCGAAAACCGAGTTTACAAATCTAGAAATTCAGTTTGACTGTTGTCGGTTGGTTTTTGGGTTAGGCAAAATTGTTTCTTTTACCACCCCCTTTTTATTGAGCAAACCATTTATCTTCAGATTGATAGACGTCAAAGTCTAGGCTATTTCCAATTACCTCCAAATCTACCCATTCCCCCTCACCAAAAAAATACCCATATCAAGGTATTTTTTGGTTTTTATCCACTAAATACTAGATTTTTAATACCTTGAATTGTTATGGTATTATGAAAAAAGACTTCGAATACCAAGATTGTGGAATCTATACTTAGAAAGGCTAAGTCCCACACAGTTTCGGATAAATGGTAAGAAGCGTATAGAGTAGGGGACCGACCGATAACGCTAATGAATATTCCAGACGACCCTGACACCTCAATTCCCATCTATTTTTCAGGTATGAAAAACCATTATCAAAATCATTCATAACCATCTAGATTTTTCACCCAAAAGGAATCAGTCCAAACTTTTAATCTCCATAAATAAATCTCCTCTAAACCCCGTTACGTCCCGATGCTTCTTAATCAACTAGGTCACCAAGCGCACTAAATTACTGCTGAGTTCCAATTCGATTTAGCTCTTATAGGTTAGCTGTTGTTTTTATTTTTAAATTCCAAAAACATCAAATTATCATCAAAAAATTCCACAAGCTTTGTTTTAGGATTTATTTTCCCATAAATAGTTTTGTGCTCAATTTCATTTATGGAATTGATTTTTTTCGTTAATCTATCATTTGGGCATTTTTCGTAATTTTCAATTACATATTCTAGGATTTGATCAATTGCATTTTCCCAATCATCTATATCTAAATCATTATCAAACAAAAGTTTGATATGTCTATTTTGTTTTGTCTGAATATTTATTGATACAGCTATTGACTGATTATAGCTCCCAGACAATTTTTGTGTTGATTGGCTTGCCGTAATTGTTCTGTAGTTAAACTGTTTTCCTTTTTCAGCAATTTTTTTTAAAGCCTTTTTTAATAATATGTAAAAATCTTTCCCAGCTTCTGATAGAAAAGAATCAAAAAATGGTTTGAGAATATAAGCTCCAAAAGCAGTTGGAAGAATCCATTCCAGAGAGTTGTAAGGTTCACTTTCAACTTTCTCAATTTTTATATTCAATCCACTAGAATTTAATTCCAAAGTTTCTTCTGATATTAATTCGTCTGGGAAATCTGATGGATAAATTAAAATAATGCCTGGTATTTCTTCTGTATTCATAGATATGTTTTTACGTAGATTTTTAAAATAACCGCCATCGTTAAACCATAAAAATACCTTGATCAACTAGGTCACTGAGCTTGTCGAAGTGGGGGCTAATTCCGAAATTTGGTCGCTGAGCCTGTCGAAGTGCCGCTGCGCTCCACTTCGGTTTAGCCTTTATATGTTAGCAACTGGCTTTTATTTTATGGTTAAATATCTTTCCACATATGATGTAGGAGTAATATTGTCAAAAAGAAGATATGTCAAAAAGGAATCACCTAAAATCATACTTTGCCCATTTACCGAAATTTTTATTGCTCTATTTTCAAAAACAAAAGGTCGGTATCTTTTCTCAAGGGCAACAATATTATGAGTTTCTTTTCTGCTTAACCATTTTGCTGGAATCCCTTTTGAATTAAATAACTCAATTAGTTTTTCTAAATTGATTGCAAGGTAAATTTTAACTCGTCCAAACAATAGGTCATAGATGCTTTCTATTCCAAATGGTTTGAGAAACATAGGTTCTTTCAACGGAATTCCAATTAGATGCAGGTAATCTATAATTATATTTTTTTCATAGATATGGTCTACAATTGCTTTAAATAAATGTGGTGAAATAGGTCTTTTATTTTCTCTATAGATGCCGATATAAACTATGCTTTCTATTTCTCCGTATGTTGAATTGGTTTTTTTCGATTCCTCTATTAAATTTTTTAGATTTTTAAAGAAATATTTTTGTGGATTAGTAGATTCAAATACTTTAATTTTTTTCTCGGAAAAAGGGTCAGATCCTTCTTCTTTTTTTAAAAACTCTGTAACCCTAAAACCCTTCTGCATTTGTTTTAAAGTTCTCTCTACTTGTTTAAAGAACTTTTCATTTTTATCGCTGTAATCAATTTTAGTGACATCAAAATCATCTTGTGCAACATAATCCAAAAAATCAAATACCTTTTCTTGAACTTCTCCTTGTTTACATTCTACAATTACAATTTCTCTACCTTTGACTAATAAAATATCTCCAATATCAATAAACGATGTTAAATCTGTTACTAAGGCAAAATTTGTATCATTTTCTTTGTGAAAGTGCTCAACAGCTTTAAGAACGGATTCTAAATTAGTATTCAGTAAGTCAGGTCTGTTTCTGTCACCAGAAAAAAACCTACGAGCTTTATAGTAGTCTTTTTTGAAAACTTGCCAAGCTATAAAATCAGCAAAATGTCTTAAAACTTTGATTTTATAATCGGTTAAATCTATTTCTGATTTAATTTGCTGTAATAATTCTTTGTCCTTATCCCTCTTAGCTTGTTTTTCTTTTTGTTTATGCTGTTCCAAGTCTTTAAGTAGGGGAACTATTTCTTTGATTATTAAATCTTGTCCTAATCTGAAACCTTTGTGAACTTGAATTAAAAATTCGATTTTGTCTTCTTCAGTTATCTTTTCTGGATTTCTAAAATCAAGCGGTTTGTTTTTAATCCCATATTCGGCTATTAAATGGAAAATTTCTCGTGTTATTTTTTCAAATTCTATCAACGTAATTTCATTTTAAGCTTGTTGCTAACTTAAGTACAGGTCTTGAAAAACCAAACAAATTGCTCAGTGAAAAAGGGACAAGTCAGGCTTTCTCAAAACTAGCAATTCCCAATCACCTAAAAAATACCCTGATCAGGGTATTTTACTTCATTTTTGGCTAGGAGATTTCAAACCAATACTTTGTAATAAAATACTTTCCCGTTTGGGCTTTTTTTTGAGATTTTAAGCCATTCGAATTCAGCAGTAATCCTTTTAATAGCTTGTTCTAAGGCGCTATCGGTAAAAGAATTAACAAAAAATTTGCTAGTCTTTAGTCGTTTCTTGATTTCACTTAATCTTCTTTCCTCTCTAAAATAAGTGTCTGTTAAAAGTTGGTCCTTAACGAACCTATGAGCATTATGAATTTTTGATAAACTAATGAAATATTTAGGATTTGCGGAATCATCAGACTTGAAATTAATCAGCTTCTGAAGTTTTGGTATATGGCTAGTTTTTACCGGATACTTATTTGAAATTTGTGAAGATGTTAAGCCGAATGAAAGCGCAATTTCATTTAGCTTGTTAGGGGATATGTTAGAAAGCTTTAAAATCGCTCTGTCGATTGTAGGCTTTGAGACTTTTGTGAATTCTACAATTCCTTCAACCGTTAAATCAGCCTCCTTCATAATTAATTGTAAATTTTTGGAGATGTTTTCCGCTCTTAAATAGTCTATTTTGCTCATAGTGAGCAAATCGATAAATATTTTCTAGTACATTTTATATCAATAATTTTTTTATTTGTACTGAAATATATACTTTTGGAATATCAGGTGATTAGACCTGAATTAATTGAAGATTATTAGCAGTCATTAAACTAAGAGTCTCTATCACAAATTCCGACAATTTGATAAGGGAGAGACGGTAGGTTAATGCCCAAGAGGTTATTTTGTGTACATTTGTATGCACTATAGCGCTTGGGCCCTATCGAAATCACCCCTTAAGGCGTCGGAACCTTGTGATGTGGTTGAGATAGAAGCCCACGCTATAGTGTTCTTTTTTTCGACCTAATCCAGACTCGTTTTTATATAGCTGACCAATGCAAGCGAGTATGACACACAGTTTCACATCCGATTATAATAATCTGCTTCCCAGTCAAGAGAAGGAGAGGACTGCTGTCTATTTGCCTCATGAGTCTGGAAGAACCCTTACCCTATTTGAACTTTTAAAGAACATCATCAAATCTCCAGTTTGATGCTTTGCCCTCGGTAAGGAAGGGGAGAAGTGGCTTTTTTTGCCGTACGTCCGGAATTTCCCTGTTCCTTGGTTGCCCCGACTGCTGCAGAAGTTAGGGGATATGTATTCACTTCATTTCTTACGGTTCTTACACAGTCTCCAGAGACTGAGGGGGAAGATACTGTCTTCACAGCTGTGACAGTCGATTCCCGCACCACCACCGATTGCATGAAAAAAATCATTCATTCATGCTTCCTGGGATTGCCATGCCTCTACCGAAGTATCCAAGCAGGACTCAAGGGAAGCTATAACCCCAAGGCCTGTAATGAAACTTCCCTGAAAGCTGTCATATTCCTGGGAGCAAATTATCCCTGCGTCCTGATGATAGCACGATACTTAACCCTGCTACACTTCCAGGTAATCCGCAGATTTTCAAATAAAAACACCAAATAAACCAGCAAAAATATGAAGACAATCCAAAAAACCAGAACCTAGCCAAAGTTGCTTACCCCACAGGCTCCCTGAAACTCTCCTCATAAGGTTAACGATCAACCAAACCCAAATGTAGCTAGCGGATTCACACAAGGTGACGGTACTGCACAGGGAGGGAAGCTCGCTTCCAGGCCGGAATTGTATGTGTTTACAGCTTTCGGCTTCCTTTAAATCAAATTCAGAAATAAAAATTTAAATGAATTAAATGTATGTATAAAAATAAACTAGGACTGTTCCAAAAAAGAGCATTTGACTATGTCGAACCCTGTCTTATGGTCTTCTTCTTCTTCTTCCTATCCGGCAATTGGCTGTTTGCTCAAAACGAAGGAACATCTAAGCCCATCAGTTTTTATCTGGAAATTGATTCCCAGGAAGATCCTGGAGAGGTGCAGGCTTTTCTCTTTACAGATTTTCTTTGGTCAAGCACTAATCTCTTTCCGCATCAGATGAAAAAAGGTATTCCCGAAATGGGGGAATTTATCCTTGGAACTTTCGGAAAAAAAGTATTTAGCTGGACATCTTCTCCCATTAGTACCCCAGGTTATCTGAGCCTGAAAATTGGCAAATCTACGGTTTTCCGGGATTACCTGATCTTCCCGGGAGACAGTGTATTTATGTTGCTGGATGATAAAACAAAGAAAATTGTTTTTTCAGGTCCCCATGCAGCAGGCTTTCAACTTCAGAGAGCAATACAGGAAAAAACACTTGGAAAAACTTTTTCTGCCCAAAGAATGATCCTTTCCAATGATCCTGAGGTACTTCTGAATGATGCAAAAAATCGAATTGTCCTGCATAAATATGAAGATGAATTTTCAATTCCCATCCAAATTAAAAAACTGGACCATTGGGAAAAGTTCGAAAATCTAAAAAACATCGATCTTGATCAACACCTGAACCTCTGGCATGAGTTTTCTTCCACCTTTCGTGTAAACGAAGAGAACTTGAGGGGACAAATCCTTAAAATGGATTTTATTTCGCAAGCTCTTCTTGCACATACTCTTGAATTCAGAATGCTCTATCAAACGGCCTCGAACCTGTCAGATAAGGCTTTGTTAGATAGTCTTGAATCTCTCTACAAGGTCCAACAGGCAAAGATCAAACCTCGACCTGTAACTGCTGAAGCCGCTTACTTTTCAGAGGTCTTTTCAAAAGCATTCATAGATTGGGCCAAACTTGAAAATTACTTTTCGGACGATGAACTGGTTTCCATCCTATCGCGGGAATTAGACCACTTTGCCTTCTATCCATTAAAAGAAAAAGTTCTGGCTTACTACCTTGCAAGAAATTCCAAAATATTGGACAATCCCGCAAGACTAGTATCTCAACTGCTGGATAGCACCCAAACCTCTTGGATACGTGAAAGGTTGACTGATCTTGAGACATCCCTTCTAATTGGTAAAGAAGTAAGTGGATATAAATTTACAGATAGCGAAGGGGAGACTGTTGAACTTGCCCACTTTAAAGGCAAAGTCCTCCTTTTAGACTTTTGGTTTACAGGCTGTAGCGCTTGTGTCAAACTCTATTCTGAGATTCTATCCAAACTGGAATACCATTACAGGGATAATTCAGATTTTGCTGTAATATCTATCAATACAGATAAAAGTGAAAATTCCTGGCATAATAGTATTCAGTCAGGAAAATACACCTCCAAGGAAGGGAACAATCTATATGCCGGTTCTGAGGGACATCCAATAATTAAAGACTTCAGGATTTTCAGTTATCCCTTTAAGCTGCTTTTAGATCATAATTCAATACTGATCCATTCGGGATCCTTTCCCGAAAACCTCGAAGGGTATATCTCAATGATTGACCATGCCCTTGCCAAATTTAAATCCCCTTCCACTCACCAAATCGACTAACACTATGATAAAAAATCTACAGATAACCATCATCTTGTTTTTTCTGTCAATCCTTGCTTTTGGACAGACCAGATATGAACTTTCAGGAACTGTCCTTAATGCTGTTTCCAACGATCCTATCCCGGGTGCGTTGATCAGGGTCCATGACAGTCCTACAGCCACAGTTTCAGATGCTGATGGCAATTTTGAACTCTCTTTAGAGCCTGGAAAATATCCCATTTTGATCAGTTTCATAGGCTATCAAAGCCAGAAGATTGAATTGGAAATACCATACCCTAACCCCTTGGTCATCAGCCTTACTCCTCAAGACATCAACCTTGAGGGAGTAGAAATATTCAGTACTGGATTTCAGACCTTAAGCAAAGAAAGAGCAACCGGCTCATTTGTGCCTATTGACAATGAACTTGTAAACAGGCGGGTAAGTACTAATATTTTGGACAGGTTGGAAGATATCACCTCGGGCTTGATCTTTAACAGGGCAGGGGCAACTGCTGACCCTGTAAGCATCAGGGGAAGAAGTACAATATTTGCCAATGCCCAGCCATTGATTGTCATTGATAATTTCCCATATGATGGGCCTCTGGAAAATATCAATCCCAATGATGTTGAATCCATGACAGTCCTTCGGGATGCAGCTGCCGCATCAATTTGGGGGGCACGGGCCGGAAACGGAGTTATAGTAATAACTACAAAAAGTGGAAAACAAAACCAAAAACAAAGAATTTCTTTCAACATCAACACCAATATCATTGAATCTCCGGATCTCTTTTATGAACCAATCATGTCAAGTGCCGAATTAGTCGATGCGCATAGCCTTCTTTTCGCTAGGGGTGTCTTTGCAAACAATGAGCTTTCACCATTCAGGTTTCCCTTGCCACCGGCAGTTGAAACTCTGATCGCTGCTAGAGATGGTATTATCAGTGAAGAACAGAAATTAATGGAACTTGATGCGTTCAGGGCCAATGATTCCAGAAGGGACCTGGAAAAATATTTTTATAGACCGGCCGTGAATCAGCAGTACGCACTGAATTTTACGGGAGGCAGCAGAAATCATGGCTATGCATTTTCGGTAGGCTATGACAATAACAAGGAACCAATTGTCGGAAACCATAATGACCGGCTTACATTGAATTCAAGAAACAACTGGAAACTTTTTTCAGAAAAATTATCTATAGATCTGGGGATTTATTATGCCCAGACAGGAAATTTTAAGACAACCGATCCGCCGGGACCTTTGGAACCTGTTCTTTATGAAAGACTTTCTGACGGATCAGGCAGACCACTACCCATAGTTAGAGGATACAGCACGCGTTTCGTAAACAGTCTAGATGAAAGGATATTGGACTGGCGCTATTTCCCTTTGGAGGAAATCGGAGTCCTGGACCATAGAAACAGTTTCAGAGATATCAGGCTTAATGGAGGACTTTCATATAAAATAAATCAGGATTTAAGAATTGAAGCTCTCCACCAATTCTGGCAAGGAGTTAGAACATTGGAGGAACATAATCCGATCAATACTTATTTTACGAGGAACCTGATCAACTTATTTACCCAAACACGTGAGAATGGGGGGGTACTGAATGCTGTTCCGGTCGGAGATATCCTACAATGGGGACTTTCACAATCAAAGAGCCACAATTTCAGAAGCCAGCTTCATTACAACAAATCATTCAATGAACATGAAATAACAGCCTTAGGTGGATTTGAAGTGAAAGATTGGACTACCGAGGCAAGAAGTACCAGATTTTATGGGTACAACAGAGATCTTGGAACCAATCTACCTGTCGATTTTGCAAACCTTTACCGGAACTTTCATTTTCCAACACTCCAGACCCGGATTCCATCAGGTGAATCTTCCACAGGGACAACTGAAAGATTTATTTCTTATTACATTAATGCTGCTTATCATTTCAAAAGAAAATTTGGATTATCAGCCTCGACCAGAAGAGATGCCTCCAACCTGTTTGGAGTTGAAACAAATCAAAAAGCCGTACCCTTATGGTCATTAGGAGGATCCTGGGTATTGAGTGAGGAAAGATTATTCAATTCCTCAAAAATCGATTTTCTAAAATTCAGGACAACCTATGGGTACAACGGTAATGTGGACAGATCTTTATCATCACTTACAACCGCTTTATTCTTTGGCGGAGGAGCCAATAGGCTGACAGGACTGCCCTTTGCTCAGGTTTCCAACCCTCCCAATCCCAACCTCAGGTGGGAGCGGATAGCAATTACAAACCTAGGTTTAGATTTTGCGGCTTTCTCCGATAAAATATCCGGTAATATTGAATACTACCGAAAAAGGGGATCCGACCTAATAGGAGTTAGACCATTCCCATCATCTTCCGGTGTTTCCACTTTCAGGGGAAATTTTGCGGACACAAAAACTACTGGGATTGACGTGGTGTTCAATACCATGAACATCAATAAATCTGATTTTGGTTGGAATACAACTTTACTTTACAGTTGGGTAGATGAAAAGGTTACTTCCTACGACCAGGAATCACCTGTTTTGACCTATATGTCCATAGCTGATGGGTCTGGGCCTGCCACACCCTTGATGGGACGTCCCTTATTTTCGGTGTATAGTTTTCCTTGGGGAGGGCTTGACCCATCCTCCGGCCAGCCTATGGGGATTTTAAATGGAGAGCCCAGTACGAATTATGGTGCTATTATTTCATCTACCTCACCAGAGAATATGATCTTTCACGGGTCTGCCCGCCCAACACATTTTGGTGCTTTAAGAAATGATTTGAACTATAAAGGGTTCTCCCTTTCTGTAAATGTGGCATTTAGGTTGGGTTATTATTTTAGAAACCGATCGGTGGATTATAATGAACTGCTGAATGGCCGAATAACCCATGCCGATTTCTCGGGAAGGTGGCAGCGCCCTGGAGATGAATTGATCACCAATGTCCCGGCTTTCCCTGATGGTCTGAATCCAAACAGGGATAATATCTATCGGTTTTCAAGTATCCATGTAGAAAGAGGAGACCATTTTAGGCTTCAAGATATCAGGTTTGCTTACTCATGGCCGGTTTTCCAAAATAAGTCTTTATCAGTGAAAAATGCTGAAATATATGCTTATGTCAATAACCTGGGGATTATTTGGAAGGCAACAAAAGCTGAAATTGACCCAGATTTTCCATTTACTAGACCTCTTAGAAGTATAGCCTTTGGATTTCGTTTATCACTTTAAAATCAAAAAATATGAAAAAATATAAATTACCGATTCTGTTAAACCTAGCCCTGATATTTCTTTTTGTATCATGTGATGATTTCCTTGATCAAAAACCCAATAGGGCACTGGTTACCTTGGATTCATTGAATGACCTTCAGGGGCTGTTGGACAATACCCTCAACGTAATGAATCAAAAGGCTTTTCTTCAGCTGTTTGTTTCCGATGAGTTTTACACAAACAGCCAGGGACTTGCTGGGCTCCAACCTTATCTCCAAAAAGCTTTTACTTATCAACACCCTCCCTTTGAACAGGACCTTAACCTGTTGGACTGGAGAACCTTTTACGGGCAAATATTTTATGCAAATATTGTCCTTGATGAAATTGGAAAAATTCTTCCAAAAAACAGAAATGAGGAGGAAATTCAGAGTCAGATAAAGGGACAGGCCTATTTTCACAGAGCATTTGCCTATTTTGGTTTGGTCCAATTGTTTTCCCCTCCGTTTGGGACTGAGGAAAATAATAGCCAAAAGTCCATACCAGTGAGAAAATCTTCTGATCCGAACGTTTTACCCCTGAGGCTGGATCTTTCTGAGATTTATGGGTTAATCTCTGAGGACTTAAATTTAAGTGTGCAATTGCTTCCCGAAACATTGGAACCTAAAACAAGACCATCAAAAATGGCTGCTCATGCTTTGCTTGCAAGAACCTATCTCACCAAAAGTGATTACCAAAATGCCAAAAAGCATGCACAGGCTGCTTTGGAAATCGAAAGTAAACTCATAGATTTCAATTCTCTAAATCTTTCACTTTTGAACCCATTTCCACCCTTTAACCTTGAGACTGTTTTTTACGTGGAAAATCAGTTTAACTCATTCCTGACTGGACAGCTAGCTATGGTCAACCCTTTATATCTTTCTTTGTATAAAGAGGGAGATTTAAGAAAAACAGCCTATTTCACTGAAAGGCCGACAGGATGGGTCAATTTCACTGGCTATCTTACAGGAACCAATAGGTACTTTGCAGGAATTTCCACTTCTGAAATTTATCTCATTCTATCAGAATGTTATATCAGAGAAGGGGATTTTCAAACAGCAGCCGGGTTATTAAAGAAACTGGAAAAAGCCAGGTTCAAGGAGGGATTTTCTACAGAACTGGAATTCAATAGTGAAATGGAAGGCTTGGAGTATATAATAGAAGAAAGAATAAGAGAACTTTTTGGGAGAGGAACGGTATGGACGGATATAAGAAGGTTCAATTTAGACTCAAGGTTCCAAAGGTCAATTTCAAAAAAAATTGGTGATACTGTGTATGAATTACCTTTAAATGATCCAAGGTTTACACTGCCCGTTCCCCCAAGAGAAGTTGAGCTGGATAACTTGAATTAGTACAATTTCATTGGTAATTTATGTCTACAAACCTTTTAAAGTCAAAAAAACCAAAAAAGAGCCGACCAATAATCGGCTCTTTTGTCATTTGATCATTGAAGCTCAAACTTTCCCATTTCCAGGGGAGTACTGAAATCAGGGCTTGCATAGGTACAAACCTCTTCAATTTCCCTATCACAGTCATAATTGAGATTGGACACTTCTGTCCAGACCCCATTAATTTGTTGATAGGCTGGCTGGTTTGAAACTGGCTTCGTAAACGCAAAAGCAAAAACAGCTGCCAACATAAATACTCCTGCACGTAGCAGGTTCTTAATTGAATTTTTCATAAAATTGTATTGAATATAGTTAAAATTAATCCGGTCGTTTGGCTCAAGGTAATTCTGACAGCCTTTTGAGAGGAACGGCCGGTTTTCTTTCCCTCTCACTTTCTAAATACATACCTTGTAAGCAGTTAGAAAGATTTATTGACGTTCTTGATTTTTATAGTGTCATTAGTGTGTTTTTATTTTTACTACATTAAATTATAAGAGACTTCCTCTTCACTTTTACCTTTGAAATAGTATCAAAATTGTGAAGAGCACCTGTTCGTTTATACTAAAATTAATTAACCAATTCGTTTATAATCAAATAATTAGGCCTTTATTTGCTTGTTGTGATTAATTTTGTTCCATTTGGGCCTTTTTTTATGGGTTTTGGCCTTAGTTTTTCCAGTTACTAACTCAAAAAGTCATCTTAAACCCTTTTTTCCTTGAGGTAATGAATTTATTCTTTATAGCCTCGCCACTATAAAAATATTGACCTTAAGGTTAGGCTTTTGATTAGAAAGACTGTTAATCGGAAGTGCCCCTCAGTGCACTTAGCAAGATGTAGGTTTGTCTACAACAAACCCTAGTTTTCACTTTTGGTAAGCATTGGAACACCCCGCGGAACTTGGGGTGTTGGATGAGGGTAAGAGTTTATTTTTACTAATCTAAAATTTATCAAAGTTTGCCAGCATTTTTTCAATCTTCAGAAGTGATTCAGGAAATTTCATAGCTTTTTAAAAGATTAAGATGCTTATAAAAAAAATTATTTGATTATGTGTTCAAAAGCTTTCTAAACTAAAATTATCAGAAAAAAACATTAGTTTTACAGGGTCTCAAATCTTCAAAACTATGTGTTCATTTCAACAGATATTGCTTGTTGTTGCTTTTTTAACAGTCGTTATTGTTCAAGCACAAGCTCAAAGCAAAATTGCCCCGACTCATGCAGGAGTTTACTACTCCGGACTCAAGGGACAAGTTGCAATAGGAACTGATATTGAACAAAAATACTTTGGGGAGTTAAGATTTGGAGCTAATGACATCTTAGAAAGTCCATTTGGGATTGAGGCTTTAATTCATCGAAACCTTGTACGTGAGGAATGGTTTAATTTTCACTTAGGTTTAATGGTAGGCCCTTATTTCGAAAGTGGAAATATTAGGATAGGCGTCCCTATAGGTTTTACCATCAAGCCATTTGAAAATCACAGAAAACTTGCCTTTTTGATGGAAGCTACACCTAATGCGTTTGTTGATAATCTAGGTAGTTATATAAACCTTAGGGCTAATCTAGGTCTTCGTTACACTTTTCGCTAGATCCAAAATAACAGTAAATAAATCTACTCCACCTTCCTCAATACGGTAGAAGTAAAATAGATCCCATTTCATTTACAAGATTATTTTTTTAAATATGGTTTAGCTCTTTTGCAGTCATAATGAAATTCATTGTAGATTAAATTAGAAGCTCATAATTCATCTAAAGTTAATCTATCCTGACTTTTATAGTAGCACTAGCAATATTTCTAGCTTTGAAAATTCCCATCCCACCTTGAATATTGTTGTACACAAGTACTGGCTGAGAAAGAATATCACCTCTGTTATAATCCTGAAGTTCAACCGTATCTAAATAACGATAATACGCCTCTGATACATGAGCAAGGTTGACAAAGATATCTATGTCTATCCCTTTTGGAATACTTGTTCTGAAAACCACTTCCGAGTTTGGTCGAGGGATCAAAACATCCTGAAATAGTAGCACATTTCTTCTCCACATGTGTTCTTTTCTTAATGAAGGATTAATCGGCTCAGGATTTAACCCACCAATGTAAAAAAACTGTAGTGTGTCACCATTTATCAGTTGAATGTCACTCCCAAAATATCTTCCAGATATTTCATAATAATTCCTATCAGGAAGGTCATCAAAGCCAAGTGTAATCTCAACAATATGATTTTGTGGCCAGCTTGGTTCAGGTCCCAAGTCTTGGAAACTTAAAGATTTTATAGGTACATTTTCTGGAAAAACCTGAGAGCTCTTTACACTGGGTAAACCACCTGCTTCGGCGACTATTTCATATTTCTTACCAGGAATGATATTAGCGCCTGTTAGTTGATAAAAATAATTCTCCTCCCATGGCCTACTTTCATCAATAGCATTAAATACCATCTCATTTCCCTCCTCATCTCTTAAGACCACCCGAGCATTCCTCTCCGCAGGAAATGGATTTTCAAAATTTTCCCTTTCCAAAATATGCTGACTCCTTGACAAAAACACACGAATTGTATCCGTATTTTCCAAGGAAGCATTAAGTACTAAGCGTGGACCTGCATCAGGAAGATCCACTTCCAAAAATTGCTCGCAACTGGCAAAGGATAATACGATAAACAATAATAGGATAGTTCTCATAACTTAAAAGGTAAAACGGTAAGCAAATGAAGGAACAATTGGAAACAAACTAAACTGACGCAACTGGTTCCGCTGCAACTCCCAATTGTAGCCAATGTCCATATAGAAGGGGTTCAATCGACTGTATACATTATAAATGGATATATTCCACGTTCTTGTTCCCCAGCGTTTATCCTTATGAAAATTTATGGCCACATCCATCCGGTGATAATCTCTCATTTGAAAGTTATTTCGAGATTCAAAAAATTCCACACTCATCCCTCCAAAACGTTGATTATTCTCATTGATGACAGATAAGGCATCTTGGTAGCGCTGAGTTGGGACTGTTATGAAATTACCACTACCAAAAACCCAAGTTCCTGAAATGTCAATTCTATCTGTCAACTGATGAACTGCCGTGATACTTATATCGTGTCTGCGATCATAGCGAAAAGGAAACCACTCCCCACTATTCAAATCATCAAATCGTCTCTCCGTTTTGGATAGCGTATATCCTATCCAACCGGTAGTTTTTCCAGTCTTTTTTTGTAAAAACAGCTCCAAGCCATAACTGCGACCTTCTCCAGAAGTTACTTTACTTTCCCAGTTGGTTGTTGTATTTAAAAAAGATGCCCCATCCTCATACTCGATCACACCATCCATTGCCTTGTAATACGCCTCAGCACTGAACTCCAAGCCATATCCTAGTTTTTTGAAATATCCTGCGGCCACCTGCCAGCTTTCTTGCGGGCCAAATTGGTCAGTGGCTGGAACCCACAAATCGGTTGGAAGTCCGAGACCTGCATTGGTCAATAAGTGAACAAATTGAGCCATTTGTGCATAAGAAGCCTTCAAAGATGATGTTGCATCCAAAAGATATCGCATGGATACCCTAGGCTGTAAGGAAGTATACGTTTGACTTGATGCTAAAAAACTAGAAAAGTGTAGACCTGTATTAAATTTCCAACGATCTCCTATACTAAAATCGTCTTCAACATAGACAGACATTTCTTTGCTATCCGAAGGAGCTGTCCCTTCTCTGATTTCAGGTCGTTGGTTTTCTCTTGAAACAAACACACCTGGAGTAAACCTATGGTCTATAAGCATTGCCCCCCATCGAATATAGTGGTCAGGATTAGGGATAAAATCAAAATCAGCTTTGATGGCAAAATCTCTTATACCCGATGAGTATCGAGCTGTAAAAATGTCCGTTGTCGGTCTTCCAGCTGGGATGGGAGTAAACACTGACTCATAATCTGCAAAAAGACTAAATTCATATCGGGTAAATGTACCTGTGAAGTTGGCAAAGAGCCTTTCATTGAAAATATGGTTCCAGCGAACAGCTGCAATATTATTTCCCCAACCTAAACCAGACTTATCCTTATCGGTAATCGTCCCCCCTTGTGAATTCCATGAATATTGATAATTACTATATGCAACATCGTTTCCGCCATAATAGCTTAGATATAATCGGTTACGTTTGTTGAAAATGTGGTTAACCTTAGCATTAAAATCGTAAAAGAAGTACCCTACATCATCTTGGCCATCCGTACTTGAACGAATAATGGGCCTGGCAATTAAATCTAAATACGTCCTTCGCCCAGAGATCAAAAATGAAGTTTTATCTTTAGCTATTGGGCCTTCTAAAGTAAGCTTGGTAGCAATTAGCCCAATACTTCCTTCTCCTTTGATTTCCTTCATATTTCCTTCTTTCATGGTAATATCTACTACAGAAGAAAGCCTTCCTCCATAGCGTGCAGGAAATCCTCCCTTTGTCAATTCCACGTTATTGATAGCCCCATCATTGAAGATAGAAAAAAAACCAAATAAGTGACTAGCATTATATACAGGTACACCATCCAATAAAATCAAATTTTGATCTGGGCTCCCACCTCTCACATAAAGACCAGAAGCACCTTCTGAGCCTGACTGAACACCAGGCAGCAATTGAATTACTTTAAAAATATCTACTTCTCCCAAAAGGGCTGGAAGATTTTTTATCTCTCGCAGAGGCACATTGATTGAACCCATTGCCGTACTCTCCTGTATAGGGTCAGAGCGTTCACCTTCAATCACTACTTCTTTGAGAAATCCATACTGCTGGAGTTCTACCACTATCAAGGTATCTCGCTCCAAGGTGGTGGAAAGCTGAAATGGCTCGTACCCAACATAACTGAAAATTAAATCAATTTTTCGATCGGTAGGCGTATAGCTAAAAAAACCAAAGTTATTGGTGACAGCCCCTTTTTGGTTGGTTTTATCAAAAACATTGACACCGATCAGTGTTTCTCCATTACTGGCATCTTTGACTGTTCCACTGATGGTTATTTTCTGCCCAAAAGCTACACCTGAAACCAGTGTAAAGGCAAGTCCAATTAGTATGTTTTTCATATAGTATTAAACTAATAACTAAATGTACTGCCAATTATTCATTTAAAAAAGGGAAGACTTTCATGCTATTTTCCCTTTAAAGAAAATTAACGTTTTCAAAATTTTATAACTAGCCCAGTATTCAGTCCCCACTGACCAAAGGCTGGATTATTGCGGGAATTATGGATGCCAAAAGCTGCTCCTCCATTTTGATATCTTATAAAGGGTTGAATCTCATAAATTAACCAATTCGTGAGGTCTATTCTAGCAAATGGAGCCATATATAAGCTCACTTTATCCAAAGGATGATTAACAAATCCTTTAGACTCAACCTGAGATTCACCAAGTATTTCAGGATTTCTGATAGGTAACTGATCTATACTTGATTTATAGTTGGAACTAACAAAGACCGTTTGAAAAATCCCAGCATCTCCCCCAAAGCTAAATTTCCCTCTTGATTTAATGAATGAAGCCAATAGGGGAATATCCCATTGACTTACTTTATTTGAAAAGACATATAAAAATCTACTGTCGGCAGTTTCAGAGAATGCATTAACCATATATGAAAAGTCTTGGTATTGTAGACCGGTGATGATTCTCCATTGCTTATTTTTTGAAACATTAAATGCCCTCTGAATTCCGTAATTGGTTCCAAGTGTTATACTAGAGGATTCGTAAGTTACGTCAACGATTGTTGTGAAATCAGTTGGCGACAAAGTTGTGATTTCGTTTTTGTTAGTTAAAATGAATTTATTAAAGCCAACTTGAAACTTCCACTCATTATTATTTTGCGCAAATGACTCGTAGGCGCCAAAAACAATAAAGATGATTATAAGTGTGTTTTTCATTTAGCCTAAAATTTAAGAATATTTTCTATTTAATCTATCGATGGCATATTGCTTAACTGTCTTTAGCTTAAAATTGCAAGAGTTTTCAAAAAAAAATTGGCCTTGATATTTAAAATTTAGTATCCCTTTCTTTTCGCAAAAAGAAGTTTTAAAATCTATCTACAGTTTTAAAAACGTTTTAGTCATGGAGATTTATTATTGGACTGTGTTCTTAAAATTATTTAAACACAGCCCCAAATTGAACTATTCACTTTGATTTTTTTAGCTAAGAGAAGGCATGGGGTTCTATGAGATTTCTAATTTCCTTTAAAGGAATTTTTAAGGAACGTTACTTCTCTTAAAACTTAAATTTCAATCCTACCTGACCGACCAATCCGGAAATATCCGATTGATTGAAGTTTCGGTATTCCATATTGCTTACAATTCGGTAGCCTGCACCTACGTTGAATCGAACATGTTTGTGAAGGTTGATTTCCAAAAGGGCCGTTGGTTCGATTTGGAAGAAATTAGCTTCCCCTAAGCCTGCATCACCTGCCTCATTATCCATCTGAACTTCTCCATATCCTACAAAAATAGGAAATGTCATATGCACCAATTTGCTAGGTTTCCAGGTATATTCTGTAAATCCACCTACAGTCCAATAGTCCATATAAATACTGGTCACGGTTTCACTTTGTGGTCGTATTTGATTGAGAGAAGTATTGAAATAAGCACCGAAGGAAACGTTTTCTTTGATGCTGATACCTCCTCTAAGGTTGAAAATGCTCGCATTGCTGCCATCCATCTGAGTGAATCCAATCATTGGTACAAGGATAAAACTTAGATCTTCTTTGTTGATTGGTCCACTGTTTTCAAACAGCGTTTGTGGAGTTTCTTTTGTCTGAGCCATCAAAGGCTGTATGCTGAACAAGATTCCTACAATTAGTGCAGCAAATAATTGGGATGTTTTCATAAGATGTATTTTTTATAAATTTTAAGTTGGTTTCAGTTAGAATTCAAATTCGATTCGGTCGCCGCTATCTTCAAAGGTTAGTGTGTTGGAATTTCTGGAAATAAAATACCAGTCATCATCCAGTTCTGACAAAGGAGAGCTGGAAGGGAAATTCATCTCAAGTTCCAGTCTTCCATCATCCCTAAATACACGGTATGTGCCATTGATAGTGATACCGTCTAGTGTGGCTACTACGCTTCCATCGGTATTGAAAGAGAATCTGTAGGGAGAGAATTGATTGGTTTTATCTCTTCCATCTTCGATAAAACTGATAATGCGAACAGAAGACGAATTGGTAAACAGCTCACTGAGTTCATTGGCTGAACTTACAGTTGTCTCATTTTGTGAATTAGACTCATCCAAGAGTGAACATGCTGGCAACAGAACAATGAGTAAGTAAATAATTGTTAGTTTTTTCATGGGTAAGTTGGTTTAGTTTGATTTTTTAAAGGATTGGACAAAGCTTTTCTTTACAGATTAGCTGAATAGTTTGGTTTTATTTACTTGGTTTTCAAATCCCTAAAGGAGAATACACCCATTTTTAGTCCTACTTGAAATGTAAACGCATTTCCTGCACCTGGTACGCCTACTGCATTTTCTAGAGTATTGCCCATGATTCTGTAGCCAATACCAGCGTTTAAGCGGGCAAATCGGTGTAGGTTAATCTCAAGTAATGCACGTGGTTCGAAAAATAGTGTCTTGGTTTCGTCAAAGTCAAATCCACGGCCTTCATTGTCAATTTCTACTTCTTTTATTCCAACAGCTAAAGGAAAAGAAAAATGCACTAATTTGTTGGAGTATAGGGTGTATTCCACAAAACCACCGGCATTCCAAGAATCTAGATGTGCTCTAGGAGGTAAGGTTGTACCAAAAGAGGCAGGCCTTACGTCATTCAATAATTGCCCATAAAACCCACCGAATGTTAATTTATCATTCAGAACAATTCCTCCTCTAAATTGAAAGAATCCAGCAGTTTCTCCCGCAAGTTGAGTAACTTGGAATCCAGGCTCGATCATAAGGCCAATATTTGAAATACCAACGGTAGAATTGAAGAGGGTTTCTTGTTTGTCCTGTGCGAAACATTGGAATGTAACTGGAAATATGAAGGCAAATGATAGCAGTAATTTTTTCATCGTTGTGAACGTTTTTGTTAAATTCGAAAGGATTACGCTCTCAACTTTGAAAATGGTTGCCTGTGAAAATGAAAAAAAAGTATTTTTTTTTTATTAAGTCTCTTAAAAAAAAATAGTCATTCAAGGCAACCATGTTCAATACTCACTTCGTCATACTGTCGCAATGAATCTTCCAAATTCCTCTGAACTTCAAGAAGTCATCCGACAGTGCCTTTCCCATGATAGGAAAGCGCAACAGAAACTTTTTTCTACCTGCTATTCATTGGCGATGAATGTGAGTCGCCGCTATGCATCTAATTTGGAAGAAGCCAAGTCTTTGGTCAATGAAGGAATGCTGAAGGTTTTTCAACAATTGCACACCTATAATCCTGAATTGAGTTTTGGAGGATGGGTGCGTAGAGTCATGGTCAATACTGCAATTGACCATTTCAGAAAAGTTAAAGCTTATGAACAGCGTTTTCAGGATATTGATGGGAGAGAATTTACAGATGCTTATCAAACTAATGTAATTGATGAGTTAAGTGCTGAAGAATTACTGCGCTTGGTCCAGCAGCTGCCTCCAGCTTACCGGATAGTGTTCTCTTTGTACGCAGTAGAAGAATATACACACAAGGAAATTGCAGAAAAATTAGGCATTTCTGAAGGAACATCTAAATCAAATTACGCAAAGGCCCGAGCAAAGCTACAGCAGGCTCTGGCTGGATTATCACCGAAAAACACGAATCAACATGGACAGAGATAACAACTTTGAAAAAAAAATCAAGCAAAAGCTTGAGGAGGTCCATACACCGTATAAAGAAGATGCCTGGGCTGCTTTTACACCGATGCTTGATGTAGCAGTGCCAACTATTCCATGGTGGAGACGTTGGTTTATGCCTTATGCTTACAGCACATTGCTCTTTTTGCTAGCCTGGTTTTTATTTCCCACTAAAAAGCAGAGTGATTCTAACTATTCCAATGATTCTATCCTTTTGAGTGAAAACAAAATAGACACAGTAGTTCTACGTGATACTGTTTACATCATCGATACCTTATATATATACAAGACCGTTGTTGTTAGCCAAGAATCTCGCAAAATAGTACAGCAGGAAGAAGCTAGGGATAACTCAAATAATACAGTAGCAAAAATTCAGGTTCAAGAAACCAGAGAGTCTACTCAAAAAGATTCTACTTACAGTGCTGAAAAAAATAATGATTCAAATCTAGCTGCAAGAATACCAACAGTTTCCAATCAGAAGCCCTTAACCAATGAAGAAGTAAGTAGGGATGTGAAAGTTTATCAGGTTGGTGGTGAACAGGTAAGTTCTTCGAGTATAGTTTCCAGCGATTCGACTGCTCTTATTCAAAGTGGTTACCCAAATGTAAGGTCTTCAACTATCCTTGCGGCTCCCTCTGTTGCTCCCGAAGAAAACTTTGTCATGAAGCTGGAAAAAGAATTGGTGATAGGAGATACCAGTAATCTTATCAATAGCTATGATAAGTCCAAGCATAAGCCTTTTTTTAATTTAGAGGCGGGTTTGTCTTTACTGGTACCCGTGAGTAGAAATATTGACTATTATGTATCAAGCACCCAAAGCATTCAATTGGGGTTGGAATGGGTGAGTGGTTGGGGCATCTATGCAGGAGCAATTAGAAATTCTATGAAGGGAGAAATTGATGATGATGATATTCCTAATTTCCCCCAAGCTACTTTGGCTCAATTGCCTGGCAGGCCTTCTGATATTTCTATTATAGATGAAATTTATGTTACTAATCATCAATGGTTTTTCCCTCTTGAGTTGCGTTGGAGAAGTCTATACTACAGTGGATTTAGTTTTGAAAGTAGTATTGCAGTGGTTGGTAATTTGCTTCGCAAACAGGATTTTCAATATGAATTTGAGGAACGTTTAGGTATTGATGATCAGTTCGAAACTCTTAAAAAAAATCAATTTGGAATAAGTCATCTCAAGATTGGAATAGGTACTAACTATTTGCTCTCTCAGCGGATGGGCATGTATCTACGGTCACATTATTGGCTTCCTACATCTGGTACAGGACTTTTACAGAATAGAGTTCATGGTATGGAAATAGGGATTGGGTTGAATTATTTCTTTGGAAAGTAGCAGGAATTAGTTTAAAGAAATAGTACTATGACACCTTAATAATTTAAATAGGGATCTGTTTTAGGCCCCATCAAACATATCGCAAAGTTAAGCAAACTACCCACAAACAACCCTAAAGTCAAAACAAGAATACCCTTCGGCAGTTTGAAAAATCTCCACCCTAAATAGATATTTTTGTCGAAGGGTAGTATTTTTCAACCTATTCTTGTTTTTATTCACCGTTTGCTTGGCAGTAGGCTATCTGTTTTTGGTGAGTTAAAATCGAAAATAGATTTTTGAGTTATGGTTTGAAATAATTCAAATTCTATTTAATTTTAACTATCTAAAAAAAACAGTGTGTTTTATTAGGTGAGTGATTCGGTGATATTCAGACTGATGAAATTTGTAAAGTATTGATAATAAGAGGGTAGAGGTCAATGTTCATTTCCCTTCCTCTCTGCAAATGAAAATACTAATTGCCTGAAAAGTGTTAGTTAGAATTTTTTATTTTAATTCAGTAGCGAAATCAGTAGCGAAAAAGTTTTTTTAAGAGTTCTGTTATCAATTCGATTCAAAATGCTCTATTTCCTTTGTGAAGGTTATGTTTCTACAACGTTCGTTTATTTGCTCTTTTTTTTGTAATGGTTCATTGCTAAAACTTTAATTTTTTGAGGTGTCGTTGCGCTTCTCTTTCCACTTGGTCAAAATCGGGCAGAATTTTTATTTGTTCGTTCATCGAGCTTCTCCACCTCCCTTTGTATTGTGGCAATCGCTCCTCCAATTTTTTCGGAAAATTGGTGTAATTTTTTTTTTGCTTTTGCATTTGGCTTCAAATTCTGCTAAATATAAATCGGCATTCATTTCATGGACTTCCAACAAAAACCAGATGTCGTAAAAATCTCTTGCTTGCATACTTTTGAGTAAAGATTGAAAAAGAGTATCGATGATAATTATGGTATCTAGGCATTACAAATGGGGTTTGGGTTTATCTTAAATTTATCTGAATGAATTAAGGCCGGAATAAAGGCTTTTTCCTCTTTCAAAACTTAATGTTCACTGCTTCAGAGTAAAATCAGTGTATTGAATTTACTAATAATACTTCAACTAATTATTTTTTTAGGTGGTGATAACTATGTTTTTCACCAAAAATTTCGCTTAAAAAGCACAAAAAACAATCTTCAATATGAGTGAGGTGTTCTGTATATTTTGGAAAACAGGAAGTTTACATCCTATTTTCCCTTAACAAGTTATTTTCTCGATTGGGATGATATTGCGGATAAAAAAAAATCCAAAACCTTAATATACTTTAATGCTTAAACAGTAGGTCTTTTTAATTTACAAAAGGATTTTAATCAATCCAGTATGATCAAAAAAGGGTTATTGGCAACGCTTTTTTTCAACTAAATTAATTGCCAACAATATCATGATTTGCCTATCTACATGAAGTTTACATTATTCCTTTAGTGGAGTTATAGCGGTCAATACAGTAGCTTTAAATTAGTATATAATACATAGGAGCTTGATTGATATGGTAATTTAATTGCGTACTCTTTTTATCTGCATACCTATAATGAGTGGTTTATCTTAATGCAGTAACTGTTGAATTATCAATAGTTGCATGTGTATTTTTGATTTCAAGGAAATCTTTTCTACTATCATTGTAGCGTGTATTTTAGCAAAAAATAGTCACCTAAATGAGGACTTTGTTTGCCACACACAAATCATGAAGCAATTATTTAAAACTTGAAGAACTGTAGATTAAATGACACTCTCAACCATTATCATCCTCACCTTAACAATTGCCTTATTTATTTCACTGTATTGGAATCTTAGGCTCTACCAAAAGTATCAAAAAAAAATAAAGCCTAATTGGGAGATTTTAGAAGATCGATTGGTAAATCTTGGAATATCAATTCTGAGAGATGCTTCAGAAACAACTAAGCTCGGAGAAAGGATAGAAGCTTTGGAAAAAGATATACAAGCGATAAAAAAAACTGTCACAAAGACCTAAAGCCAATAATTTTGCTTTTTGGTTTCATAGAATTTCAAGCCCTTTGACACAAAACAATTCCCACTTATGTAAATGCTCAAACGATTGAAATAGACAATGTTTAGTTTGCGAATCTTAAGAAACAGGAATGTTTTTTCATCGGCTCAAAAAAAATTATAAATATTTCCTTTGCATTTTGAATCGAAAAAATCATAACTTTAAAATCTCAACAATTAAGTTAGAAACCGTTTAACCTTTATTTAAATCCTATTTAAATTCATCATTATGAAAAAGTTCATCGCTTTGTTCATGCTTGCCGGATTCTTATTCTCTCCGGTAATTACTAAAGCTCAAGATGCAGAAGAAGCTGCAGAAGAAACTACTGAAGTCGTGGAAGAAGCTACACCAGCAGCTCCTGCTGTGGTAGACGACGAAATCCTTGAAGAGGAAAAAGGCTTCCACCAAATCATCAAAGAAAAGTTTATCGAAGGTGATCCAGCATTCATGTCTCCGGTATTGATCTGTTTGATCCTAGGTCTAGCCATTGCATTGGAAAGAATCATCACGCTAAATCTTTCTACTACAAACACTAAAAAATTGTTGGCTAAAGTAGAAGAAGCTTTGGAACAAGGTGGTGTTGAAGCAGCGAAGGATGTTACTAAAAACACGAAAGGTCCTGTTGCCTCTATCTTTACCCAAGGTCTGATGAGATACTCAGAAGGTATTGAAATGGTAGAAAAATCAATTATTGCTTACGGTTCCGTAGAAATGGGTCGTTTGGAAAAAGGATTGGTTTGGATCTCCCTATTCATCTCCCTAGCTCCAATGTTGGGTTTCATGGGTACAGTAATCGGTATGATTAGTGCCTTCGATGCGATTGAAGCTGCCGGTGATATCTCTCCTTCCCTAGTAGCGGGTGGTATTAAAATCGCCCTTTTGACAACTGTTGCAGGTTTGATCGTTGCGATTATCCTTCAGTTGTTCTACAATTATTGTGTGGCTAAGATCGATTCTCTAGTAAATGACATGGAAGATGCTTCCATCTCTTTGGTAGATATCCTTGTGAGACATAAATTAACTAAATAATTTATAGTTAGCATTTGGCTCAACTAAAATTATTGTTAACTTTATAAAAAAAATCAACTATGGATAGTATAGATATCTTCTTATATATCGCAGACATCTTGGTTATTGCTGGGGTAATATTTGCAGTGGTGCTTCCACTGATCAAATCCCTAGATAACCCTGGTAGTCTTCTTAAAACAGGTGTTGGAGTAATCGCAATAGTAATAATATTCTTCATTGCTTACTCAATGTCTGGAGATGAGGTAGCTGCAAAATATGCGGCTGACCCGTTCAATTTAACTCCTGGAATGTCTAAATTCGTAGGAGGTACATTATTGACTACATATGCTTTGTTTATCATTGCTCTTGTAGGTATTGTAATTACTGAAATTAACAAAGCAATAAAATAATGGCTAGGAAAAAAGGTAGAATGTCACAGGAAGTGAATGCCGGCTCTATGGCTGACATCGCATTCCTATTGCTTATCTTCTTCTTGGTTACTACTACAATTGCTTCCGATAAAGGTATCCTAAACATCTTGCCTCCAAAGCAAGATCCAAACGTACCACCACCGGAAATTAAATTGAATGAGAGAAACATCTTCAATATTCTTGTAAATGCCAACGACCAATTACTGGTTGAAGGGGAATACAGAGAAAATACAGCTGGTCTCTCAGAGGATGTGAAGGATTTCCTTCTCAACTTCGGTAATCCTGATGAAGAAGCGTTAGCATTGTTCAATAGCTTGCCTCAATCATTGAGAAATAGAGCAAAAAGAGAATCTTCTTCTTCAGATCATCCAATGTCAGGTGGAGCTGTAGTTTCTATCAAGACGAATAGGGGTACAAGTTACGAAGTGTATTTGGATGTATTTGATCAAGTGAAGAAAGCTTACTTCGAAATCTATGGTGAACGAGTGGGTTTAACTGCTGAGCAGTATAGAACCTTAACTGGTAAAACACCTGCTGAGAAAGAATTATTGGATCGTGGTAAGGAAGGTATCCCTATGGCGATTTCTATTGCTGAACCAGATAAAATAGGAGGAAATTGATATGTCAAAGTTTAAGAAAAAAACCAACACATCGCAAAGTATTCCTACCTCTGCATTACCAGATATTATCTTCATGTTGTTGTTCTTCTTCATGGTGACAACAGTATTGAGAGAATCAGATATCTTGGTTGAGCAAAAGCTTCCTCAGATGACGCAGTTACAGAAATTAGAGAAAAAGACGTTAATCTCCTATCTCTATGTTGGTAAACCAAAAAATACTGCGTTGTATGGTACAGAACCAAGGATACAAGCAAATGATGTATTGATCGGAACAAAAGATATCCTTTTGTGGGTCAACCAAGAAAAAGATAAATTATCGGAAGCAGAAAGAGACCAAATCACCGTATCAATGAAAGTTGATAAGGAAGTGAAGATGGGGCCTATTTCTGATATTCAGTTCGAATTGCGTGAGGCCGATGCAAGAAAGCTCTTGTATGCGTCCACTGGTAGAATTGAAAATTAATCAAACTTCTTACAGTTAGTAAAGCTACTCCTTAGGGAGTAGCTTTTTTAATTTATACTCATGGCAGTAGTTAAATCTAAAGAAAAGAAGAAAATTCACTTTGCTTGGTCTATGTATGATTGGGCAAACTCTGTTTACAGTTTGGTGATCACTTCTACGATATTTCCTGTATATTTTAATTCTGTCACCACAACAGAAACGGGGGATTATACAGTTAAGTTCTTTGGACTTTCAGTGGAGAATACTGTTTTGTACTCCTATTCCATTTCTTTTTCATTCTTGGTAATAGCTTTCATTTCCCCATTGCTGTCTGGTATAGCTGATGCAAGTGGGAAGAAATTATTCTTCATGAAGTTTTTTGCCTATATGGGATCTTTGGCTTGTATGGGCTTATTCTTTTTTAATGGTCCCAACTTGGAATATGGTATTTTTTGTGCGGTGATAGCAAGTATAGGTCATGCAGGGAGTTTGGTGTTTTATAACGCATATTTGCCTGAGATTGCCGATGCTGATGAATATGACTTTCTCAGTGCCAAGGGTTTTTCCCTAGGATACATTGGTTCTGTCATTTTGCTAATCCTGAATCTTGTAATGATCCAAATGCCAGAATTGTTTGGTTTATCAAATGCGGCTCAAGCCTCCAAATGGTCTTTCTTAATTACTGGACTTTGGTGGGCTGGATTTTCACAAATTACTTTCAAATACCTTCCTGATAATCCTTATAAGAAAAAAGTTCCAAAAGAATTGTTTTGGAGAGGATATAATGAAATTCGTGTGATTTTTCAAGCGATTCGTGCTACTATTATTACTAAGAGATTTCTTTCAGCGTTTTTTTTCTACAGTATGGGGGTGCAAACAGTCATCTTTTTGGCAGCTTCCTTTGGGGATAAAGAATTGGGAATGGCAGGAGATAAACTGATCTTAACCATCTTGATTATTCAGATTGTTGCGATAGGTGGTAGTTATTTCTTCGCCTACCTATCCAAGTTTTATGGAAATAAGTTTTCTTTGATTACCATGGTCATGATTTGGATATTAGTCTGTGGAGGTGCTTATTATGTGGAAACGGAATATCAGTTTTATGCTTTGGCCTTTGTGGTTGGTTCGGTAATGGGAGGGATTCAGTCCCTTTCCCGAGCTACTTACAGTAAATTGATACCAGAATCTACAACCTTGCATGCATCCTATTTTAGCTTTTTTGATGTCACCGAAAAATTGGCAATTGTTTTTGGCACCTTTTCTTATGGGGTGATTGAACAAATTTCTGGAAGTATGCGAAACTCTTCCTTGGCTCTAGGGTTATTTTTCTTGGTAGGTTTAGGTTTTCTCCTGACCATTCGTATTCCTAAGCAGACCACTATTAATCCTAACCTACCTCCGCATGCGTAAGATTTTAGCAGGCTCCCAAATTAAAGACTTGGATCAACGATTTATTCAAGCAAAAGGCATGACTTCATTTGAATTGATGGAAGAAGCGGCTTGTGCATTTGTGGATTGGTTCATGGAACAACCTGTTTTAAAAAATAAACCTGTATTTATTTTCGCTGGGAAAGGTAATAATGGGGGGGATGGAGTGGCGATTGCGAGGTTATTGCACATATTAAGTTGTACCGTAACCTTGATTACTACTGCTCCGGTAAAAGATTCATCATCAGATAATCAGGAAAATATTTATCGCTTGCCTGAATCGCTCATTCCAATTCCATCTGATGTTTTTGATTGGGAAATTCCTACCCATGCAGTGTTGATTGATGCATTATTGGGGGTGGGTCTTAACCATCCCTTGGAGGGGAAAATGCAAGAAATCGCACAAAAAATCAATGAGAGTACTGGAATAAAAGTAGCCGTAGACATTCCTTCCGGATTACCAGCAGATGATATACTGGAAGGTACGGCGGTTTATGCAGATTATACAGTCACCTTCCAATTTCCCAAGCTTTCTTTACTTTTCCCCGAACATGCAGCTTTTGTAGGGAAATTGTATGTAGCTGATATTGGAATTTCCTCGGATTTTCAAAATCAGTTGGAGGGTTCATATTACTTACTCGACAAAGCTGATATTCCTGCTATGCACATCAAAAAAAATGATTTTATCCATAAAGGTGATATGGGTAAAGTGATGCTGATTGGGGGCAGCAAGGGAAAAGTTGGAGCCATATTGTTGGCCTCTCAGGCAGCCTTGAGAACAGGTTCTGGCTTAGTTTATGCGAATATTCCAGCAGATGAGCGTCTGACCTGTCAGGTGGCATTTCCAGAGATTATGTATAGTACAGAGTTATTAGAGGATTTGGACACGATTGGAGTTGGACCAGGTTGGGGAACCACCTTGTATCCAGAAGAACTTTCCCAACTTTTTCAAAAATATGCCTTCCCAATGGTCTTGGATGCAGATGCTATTAACCTAATGGCAAAATATCCCAAGTTATTAAATCAAATCCCGGCATATTCCATTCTTACCCCTCATTTGAAAGAGTTTGAGCGATTGGTAGGTCCTTGCCTTAACCATTTAGAGCGGTTGAAAAAAGCTTTGGAGTTGGCTACGACGTATCAGATAATTGTCGTGCTCAAAGGTGCGTATACCTGCATTTCAACACCGGAAGGCAATCAATATTTTAATACATCAGGTAATAAATACATGGCCACTGCTGGTTCCGGAGATGTATTGACGGGTATGATTACCTCTTTTTTGGGCCAAGGATATGCACCCATTCAAGCTGCTTTGGCGGGAGTTTTTCATCATGGTTTGGCCGGTGATATTGCAGCCAAATCCAAAAATCGGGGATTGATAGCTTCAGATATTGTTCGAAGTATTCCGCAGACCTTTATTGAATTGGGAATTGATTAATAGAACTTTTGTAGGCAAGGTAGAGTTGTTCAAGCAGTCAATTTATTTATGAAACAGGAAAAAGCGATTCTTTGGACGCTTGCAGCAATCAACTTTACGCACATCGTAGATTTTATGATCTTGATGCCATTGGGGCCTCAATTAATGCGAATTTTTGATATTAGCCCCAGTGCTTTTGGTTTATTAGTATCATCGTATACATTTAGTGCTGGATTAAGTAGTTTTCTTGGCGCTTTCTTTTTGGATAAATACGATCGTAGAAAAATTCTGCTATGGGTATTTGTCGGCTTTCTATTAGGGACAATTGCCTGTGCATTATCTCCTAATTATCCGATTTTATTACTTTCTCGGATTGTCTCAGGGTTATTTGGTGGCTTGACCTCCGCTTTGATTTTAGCGATTATTGGAGATGTAGTGCCCGATGAACGTAGGGGACGCGCTATGGGATTGGTAATGGCAGCATTTTCGGTAGCCTCTGTTTTTGGCGTACCCTTTGGATTATTTATTGCTAGTTTGACCAATTGGCATGCTCCATTTTTCTTTTTAGCTGGCCTATCACTACTGATTTTGGTTTTAATTTATCGATTTATCCCCAGTATCACCGAACACCTGCATACGGGAAAGGCCAAACCAAGTCCGCTTCAGGTAGTACAACGGGTGACAGGTAATGCGAATCAAATGCGGGCAATTACCTTGACTATCATGATGATGTTGGGACAATTTACCATCATACCATTTCTAAGTCCCTACATGGTGGCTAATGTTGGATTTACGGATATGGAACTGACCTATATTTATATTTTTGGCGGGTTATTGACTATTTTCACTTCTCCATGGGTTGGTAAATTGACGGATCGATACGGCAAGGTAGAAGTATTTACTGTTTTTATGTCCTTAAATGTCATTCCAATTGCAATCATTACTCATTTGGGAGTTACACCGATTCCTTATGTATTGTTGGTTTCAACATTCTTTTTTATTACTAGCAATGGGCGTATGGTGCCCGCAGCTGCACTTATTACCGGTACTGCACGTCCTGAGAATCGTGGTAGTTTTCTAAGCTTCAATTCAGCAGTGCAGCAATTGGCTGCTGGTGCAGCTTCCTTCTTGGCAGGACTGATCTTAGCTGAAGGGGTTAATGGAGAGTTGCTGAATTTTGAAAAAGTGGGGTATATCGCTATTGTACTAAGTTTGCTTTGCCTGCCTTTGATTCGTAGGATTAAGGTAGTGGATGAAGCCTGATTTTTGATCGAGAAAAAATGGATGTATTTCATCAAGTAAACGGATTACTTTCTAATACTGCCTTTTTTTGCTTTTTAGCTAGTTTATTATAAATCGCTTGACATTATTCTTCTTAAGATTGATTTTTATGATTCACTTGAGTTAAATAATCCCCCAAACCTTCCAAATTTGGGGGATGTTTTACGTTTGATTCTAGTGATGCTTAAAACTCCGCATGTCCAGGAGTTCTCGGGAAGGCAATGACGTCACGGATATTACCCATGCCTGTGACAAAAAGAACTAAGCGCTCAAAACCTAACCCAAAGCCTGCATGAGGTGTGGCCCCAAATCTACGGGTATCCAAGTACCACCACATTTCTTCTGTGGGAATATGCATCTCTTCCATGCGCTGAGTCAATTTTTCCAAGCGCTCCTCCCGCTGAGAACCACCGACGATTTCACCGATGCCTGGGAAGAGGATATCCATGGCCGCTACGGTTTTTCCATCATCGTTTTGACGCATGTAGAATGCCTTGATTTCTTTTGGATAGTCCGTTAAGATTACGGGTTTTTTGAAATGCTTCTCAACCAAATAGCGCTCATGCTCGGACTGCAAGTCCACACCCCAATCTTCCACTAGATACTGGAATTTCTTCTTTTTATTATGGTTGGAATTTCTTAGGATATCTATAGCTTCCGTGTAGGTCAGTCTCTGAAATTCGTTAGTCACCACAAATTGTAGCCTTTCCAATAGCCCCATTTCGGATCGTTGATCTGCTTTTTTGGATGCTTCTTCTTCAGCTGCTCTTTTGTCCAAGAACTCTAAATCATCTTGACAGTTTTCCAAAGCGTAGTTGATGACATATTTTAAGAAGTCTTCTGCTAAATTTTGGTTGTCTTCCGCATCATAAAAAGCCATTTCCGGCTCTATCATCCAAAATTCTGCCAAGTGACGGGCAGTATTGGAGTTTTCTGCACGGAAAGTAGGACCAAAAGTATAAATTTCACCTAATCCCATTGCTGCTAATTCCCCTTCCAGCTGTCCGGATACGGTTAGATTGGTTTCTCGCTCGAAGAAGTCTTCTTTATAATTGATAGACCCATCCTCATTTAAGGGAGGGTTTTTCAAATCCAAGGTAGTTACTTTAAATGTCTCACCAGCTCCTTCCGCATCAGATGCGGTGATGATAGGGGTATGGATATAGAAGAAGCCTTTGTCGTTAAAGTATTTGTGAACTGCAAATGCCAATGCATGACGCACACGGAAGACTGCACCAAAGGTGTTGGTGCGCATCCTCAGGTGGGCGATTTCTCTAAGAAACTCTAAAGAGTGTTTCTTGGGTTGTAAAGGATATTTTTCTGCGTCTGCTTCGCCCAACACTTCAATCTGTGTCGCTACCAATTCAGTGGACTGTCCGGCGCCTTGGGAAGCTACTACGCTGCCGGTGATTTTCAAGCATGCGCCAGTAGTAGCTTTTTTCAACAGTTCTTCGTCGATTTGATTAGGATCAGCTACCACTTGATAGTTTTTGATTGTAGAACCATCGTTGAGCGCAATGAAGGAAACATTCTTATTGCTTCGTTTGGTCCGTACCCAACCCATCAGAACAATCTCCTTACCTACATAATCTTGAGTCAAGAGTTCCTGTATTTTCACTCGTTTGTTGAACGCCATATTATTGGTTTTTAAAAGCTTAAATTGAATGCTTACGAATGCACATGCTTGCGTAAGGAATGCAAAAAAACGATATAATACGCTTTTTATCAAAAAATACTTCTTATTTCCTAAATTTGAATTCTCGCAAGTGACAAGTTCTATTTACACTCGCGTTTAATTCTTCGGTTAACAACTATGCAGAAATTACATTTAAGTCAGATACTTTCCCAAAAGCTCTCTCCGCAGCAGATTCAATTTATCAAATTGTTGCAGGTGCCTACTGCTGAATTGGAAGCTCGAGTAGAGGAGGAGTTGGAAATCAATCCGGCTTTGGAAGAAGGCAGGGAAGAAGATTCAAAGGCTGAGGACGATGATTTCGGAGATAATTTTGAGGAATCATATGAAGGGGAGCAAGATAAAGATATCAATCTAGACGATTACTTAAGCGATGACTATGGGGGGTATAAAATGCAGGGCGATGGTAATTATTCTCCTGATGAAGAAGATCGGGACATCCCACTTTCTAGTGGTGTATCCTTGCAAGAGCAGTTGGTGACTCAATTGGGTTTTCTCAAGTTAAATGAGCGTGAGAGGCTTATTGGTTTGCAGCTTATCGGTAGCATAGAAAATGATGGATATATCAGAAGAGACTTAGAAGCCATCATCAATGACTTGGCTTTTGGGCAAAATATTGAGTCTGATATTGATGAAGTCGAGGAGATTTTAAGGAAAATTCAATCTTTTGATCCTGCGGGAATTGCTGCTCGAAACCTACAAGAATGTTTGCTGATTCAACTGGAAAGAAAAGAGCATCCGGAAGATATCGTTGTGCAAACAGCCATTAAAATTGTAGCAGATAATTTTGATGAGTTTACCAAAAAGCATTATGATAAAATTCAGAAAAGGCTGGATATAGATGATGAGTTGCTAAAAGACGCTGTTGGAATGATCACCCGATTGAACCCAAAGCCAGGAGGGATTTCCGATGGACTTGTCAAAACACAATATATCATTCCGGACTTTATTCTGACCAATATTGACGGTAAATTGGAAATTTCCTTGAACTCACGCAATGCGCCTGAGTTACGCGTAAGTCGATCGTATTCCGAAATGTTTGATGCGTATGACAAAAGCGACAAGAAGGATAAAAAACTAAAGGAAACTGTAAGTTTTGTCAAGCAAAAACTGGATTCAGCTAGATGGTTTATCGATGCTATTAAACAACGACAGCAAACCCTCCTAAGGACTATGCAGGCGATTTTGGATTATCAGACAGAATTTTTCTTGGAGGGAGATGAGACCAAACTGAAGCCGATGATTCTTAAAGATATTGCGGAGAAAATCGAAATGGATATTTCTACAGTTTCCAGAGTAGCCAATAGTAAATCCATCCAAACAGAATTTGGGATTTACCCGCTTAAGTATTTCTTCTCAGAAGGGATTGCTACAGACTCAGGTGAGGATGTTTCAAACAAAGAGGTGAAAAGTGTGTTGCAAGAAATGGTGGATCAAGAAGACAAGCGCAAGCCGCTTTCGGATGATAAACTTGTAAAACTATTGAACGATAAAGGCTATAATATTGCCCGCAGGACAGTTGCCAAGTATCGAGAGCAATTGCAAATTCCTGTAGCAAGATTAAGGAAGGAGTTATAAGTTGGCAAAAAAAGGAGCAATTTTTATTTCCTATGTACTGCAACCCTTGGTCATTCCGACCTTGATCATTCTGTTTGTAGCTACGAAGGCTTCTTATTGGCTAAAACTGCCAGTGTATGATTTTAATCAGATGATACTAGCGGTAGCTGCTACCACTTTTCTAATCCCTTTATTGATTTTATTAGCCATGCGCTGGTCTAATCTTATTCCGTCTTTTCAATTGCCTGAAAAGGAAGATCGCTTCTTTCCATTTGTATCGGTATCCGTCCTGTACATGATGGCTACTTACTTTTTTCATTTAAAGCTGCAGGCAGCTCCTCCCTTAGTATTTTTACTTTCGATCATCACAATAGCCTTGGTGTTGCTGACGACAATCACCTATTTCTGGAAAATCAGTGCCCACATGGTTGCCATAGCAGGTTTGATGGGAGTTGTTGCTGCCTTTGCTGTTAAAGCACCTCAATTAGGTTTGGTCAACTACCTTATCGGAGCAGTCTTACTCAATGGACTGGTAGCGACAAGTAGGTTGTATCTCAATGCCCATACCCCCGCTCAAATTACAGCAGGGTTTGCCTTGGGGTTTGTGATCAATTTCTTTCCGTTGTACTATTTGATTTGATAGGGGAAAAAAATCAGTCCAACGATCGACCTATTATTAGAGGCTTTTCATTGGACTGATTGTAAGGAATGATTATTTATCTGAAATAATATGCCGCTTAGAATAATGCTACCGATATACCAAAGTTAAATTGTGTAGCCTCTGTTCTAAAAGGTCCACGATCTGTTTCGAACAACGGACTCAAAGCATAATGTGCCCAAGCATTGAATCCACCGGAACCTATGCGCGTATAAACTCCATACCTAAATGGGTTAATTCCAAAAGGCTGCCTGTCTTTCACCTGACGTGTGAGATCATCTGCATCTGTGAATCGGATTTTGGTTTGAGCTTTTAATGCATAACCTACCTTGGCACCAATGGCTATTTTGAAACTCTTATTATAATTGCGCTTATTGAAATGGTAGCGTAGCTCTAGAGGAACATCGAAATATGTCACCGTTAGATTATTGCTTTGTAAAGTAATATCCTCCCCATATATGGAGCTTACAGCGATTAATCTGCTGGAATTTGGTCCAATTTCAGGATTATTGAATAAGTTTCTCCCGTTGGTAAAGTTCAATTTATCAACACCAACACCAAGACCTGGATTGAATGTAAAACCGGAACCTTCTCCAAAGACATTGAAAGGTAATTGATAATATGCATTGAATGTACGTGAACGCATGATACGGGTATTCAAATCAGAGGGGCGGTTATTGAGTACATTTAATCCAACCTCTACAAACAGATCACCTTTGATGTCAGGTCTTCCTCCAATGGGGGTTCTAGCTCTTTCTTTGATTTCTTCTTCTTGTGCGTAAGCAGTAAAAATGGTTCCTATTGAAAGTATTAATAAGAGTAATTTTTTCATTGGTTTTAATTGGTTTTTAATATCGTCAAGTGTCTTACTGATGTTGAAAGAACAATTGAAGCAGTCCTTGAGTAAACGTTGGTTATGCGAAAATCAATATTGTTTGGTGAAATGAATAATCCTGACAATTCTGATAAAATGAAAGTTATATTCTAATTCGGGGCCTAAATTAGAAAAACATCTCGTTACTTCGATTTCTTTTATCTTAATTATTCTTAAGTGTAGCTTTCATTCTATTTAATGCGAAAAAAAATCATGTGAAATTATTTTTGGAAATATAAAAACCATCATTACTTTTGCAGTCCCAATTGGCCTCGTAGCTCAACTGAATAGAGCACCTGATTACGGCTCAGGAGGTTTCAGGTTTGAATCCTGACGAGGTCACCAAAAACCCTGAAATGTCAGGGTTTTTTCTTCTTACTGAATATTGATTACAAAGTTGAATGAAGGTGACAACTCTTTTAAAATACTATGAAAGTATTTATTTTGACATAGAGAGTTGGTAAAGACGTTCCAAAAAAAACGTCTCAAAAATAAAATCACAGATTTTCAGGGTATTGAACTAAAGTTGATAAAATTTTACTCATAGCTCTTGACTAGTCGAATATTCTTCTTACCTTTGCAATCCTGTTCGGGAAAACAGCAAAAGATTTACGGTAGAATAGGAGTAGAGAGATGAGCGGTAAAGACTGCTTACGAGCTATCTAGAGAGATAGGGAAGTTCTTTGAAGTATTGGACGAAAAAGATTAGAAATTAAACAGCAAGAACCTGAGATCTTATAGGAATAAAATGACTATAGGAATATAAGTCGGAAAAAACTTTACAATGGAGAGTTTGATCCTGGCTCA